>JBEARP010000116.1:0-44698 GCA_041163105.1 Pseudomonadota bacterium | reverse complement strand
GGGCTAACCCTTGTTTTCGAGATGGGCTCGAACCACTTTGAGTATGTAAACCAACTATAGGGACTGCAAAAATGAAATCGATTACATCTTTCCTCCGTGCCCTTCACGCTGATGACAGCGGCGCGGCCTTCATCGAATACACCGCCCTTCTGGGTGTTATCCTTGCCGTGGGCCTCGGAATCCTTGCGACCGTTGGCGGCTGGGCCCAAGACCAGTGGTCCACCCTTTGCAAGGGTCTGACGGGCAAAGTCTGTACTCCGTAACATGCAATCCATTGCTTGTGACTGCCGCGGCCTGTGCCGCGGCAGCTATCTTCTCTCCTGACCCATCTGCCTTCCAGCCCGGCAAACCCTTGAGCGAGTGAAAAGTTAGTTCATGCTTCCTGTCCGCACTGGAACCCTCGTAATGCTGCTTGTGGCATTGCTTTTCGGTGGACTGGCTGTCTTCCTCGCCAAGATTTGGCTGTCCAGCCAGCAGCAACAGATTGCACAGCAGGTCGCCCCCGAAGCGCCCAAGGTGGTGACAGAGACCGTTGTCGTCGCCAAGAAGGAGCTTCACTTTGGTGAGCCCCTCACGCCGGAAGTACTCGCCGAGGTCGCGTGGCCCAGGGAAGCCAAGCCCGAGGGCGCCTTCACCACGATTGCCGACATCAGCAAGGACGGTGCCCGCGTGGTGCTGACGCCGATCGGCCCCAACGAGCCCGTTCTGGCCTGGAAGGTTTCCGGCGCCGGTGGCCGCGCCACCCTCTCCGCCCTTGTGAAGGAGGGCATGCGCGCGGTCACAATCGGTGTCAACGACACCAGTGGTGTCGCCGGCTTCGTGTTGCCGGGCGATCGCGTCGACGTACTCTACACGCGCGAGCAGGGCGGGTCGCCCAGCATCGACGTGCTGTTCCAGAACGTCAGGGTCCTGGCGGTGAACCAGAACGTCGACGAGAAGAACGGCAACCCCATCGACGGCCGCACAACGACGTTGGAGCTGACGCCGCTCGATGCCCAGAAGCTGGCGCTGGCACAGTCAACCGGCGGCCTTACCTTCACGCTGCGCTCTGCCGGATCTCTCGACACCGCGCCGGCCCAGCGGGTGGTCGAAAGCCAGTTGGTATCGAGTGCCACGCTCTCCCAGTCGGACGAAGCGCAGTCCGCGTTCCAGCGCCGGTTGGACGATCTCGAGGCGAAGCTCACCCAGGCCGAGGCCGACCGGAGCAAGCCGGTGGCAACGGAGCCAAGCACCCCCGTTCCCGCCGAGGTGACGGAGGACGCGCTGCCAACCACTGCCCAGATCACCATTTACCGGGGCCTGCAGGGCTCGTCCTATACCGTTCCGCTGGATGCGAACCAATGATCAAGACCTGCCCGCCCGCGAGTTGCCTCCGCAGCATTGCCTTCTCCGTTGCGGCCACGGTCGTCGCGCTGCTCGCGCTTGCAGGCTGGCAGTCCGTCGTGCCCAGTGGCGCCTCGGCTGCAACGCTGGTCAAGATTTCAACGGATGACAGGGTGGCGCGGCTCAAGGTCGTCATGGGCCGTTCCGAGACGTTCCGGTTCACGGTGCCCTTCGGCGAGATCGTCGTCGGCGATCCCGAGACGGCAGACGTCAACGCGCTCAGCGACCGCACGCTTTATGTGCTGGGTCGCAAGCTTGGCTCCACGAACGTCACCCTGTTCGACGAGAAGAAAGATCTGCTCGCCGTCATCGACGTCGAGGTTACGCATGACCTCACAGGCCTCAGCAGCACGCTGAAGCAAGCCATCCCCGGCGCCCGTCTCAAGGTCCGCAGCGTGAACGGCCGTGTGCTGCTCGAGGGCGAGGTGCCGAGTGCGCCCGCCGCCGAAAAGGCCATGACCATCGCCCGTGATTTTGTTGGTGACGACGTCACCAATTCCTTCTCGATCACCGCCAACCAGCAGGTGAACCTTGAGGTTCGCATGGTGGAGGTGGCGCGCACTGCGGGCAAGGAACTCGGCTTCAACTGGAACCTGATCAATGACGGCAATGGTTACGGGCAGGGTCTCGGCATTGCACAGGCCGCGGGCAGCCAGGGACTCGGACTGGCCGCCGCCGCCAGCGCCCTCTCGGGCCTTGTTCCCTTTGGCACGGTCGTTGCGAACATTCTGGAAAACGGGACGTCCCCCGATCTGCTGATCACCGCGCTGGAAGAACGGCGCATGGCGCGCCGTCTTGCCGAGCCAAACCTCACGGCACTTTCCGGTCAGACGGCCAGCTTCAACGCCGGTGGCCAGGTGCCGGTGCAGACCTGCGAGGGCTCATTGGCCGACCAGACCTGCTCCGTGACCTACAAGGACTTCGGCGTGATCCTGAACTTCACGCCAACGGTTCTCGATGACGGCCTCATCAACCTCCAGCTCAATCCCACGGTGTCGGAAATCGATCCTTCACTGAGCTACAATGGCAATCCGGGCTTCGTGATCCGTACGGCGAACACCAGCGTCGAACTGCGTGACGGCCAGAGCTTTGCCATCGCGGGCCTCCTGCAGTCCTTGAATGCCAAGCAGGCGACGCAAGTGCCATGGGTCGGCAATGTGCCGGTGGTTGGCACGCTGTTCCGGTCCTCGGCGTTCCAGAAGAAGGAATCTGACCTTGTCATCATCGTTACACCGCGCGTTGTTCGCCCGGTTGGCACGAAGCAGCACCTCAAGGATCCGCTCAACGACGGCCTGCTCTCCGCCAACGAGCCCGAGTTCTTCCTGATGGGCAAGCAGGAGGTGTCTCGTACAAGCCTCGATACCAAGTACAACGGTGTCTATGGACACATCATCGACATCCCACAGGTGAATTATGGCGCTCCGCAGAAATAGCCTCCTCGTCGGCGTGATCATCGCGGCTGCTTGCCTCTCATCGCCCGTGCTTGCGGATGACAGCACGATCACCGATCGTGAGAACGATCATCGGAGCGACTATCTCGACAACAACTACATCTATGACTACATGAGCCGCCGGGACTCGATCACGGTGGGGCTGGGCGATGCCCCGACGTCGAACATCATCATCCAGCACCCGACGCCGTGGCCTTCCTACATCAACAACACCGACATCAAGACCTCCGGTGCCCAGGGGATCAGCGCGCTCGACAAGATGATGCAGAGCTACCTGTCCTCGGGTGGATCGACCTCGACTGGCACGACAGATACGCCCGCATCGGGTGCTTCCGCCGGCATGTCGGGCGGGAACTGAGGTGAGGCAGCCACCATGCAGTGGAAGCGCGAGAGACTTGGACCAGGGCTCTTGAAGAGATCTTTGCGCGACGACCAGTCGGGCATGGCGCTCATCTACGTTACCATCATGCTCCCCATCATCATGAGCTTTGCGCTGCTCGCAATCGACGCCAGCCGTGTCTACATCCTCAACTCATCCCTGCAGCACGGTGCTGATGCGATAGCTCTCGCCATGGCTGCGGAGCTTGATCACACCAGCGATGCAATCACACGATCGGTTCGCGCGAAGGATAATCTCGTGGCCAATCCGGCCACATTCTCGGAATCCTTCTCCTCTGTGAGCGGAAGCACGGTCAGCTATCGCTTCCTCAATGCACTTCCGGCGGACGACAAGGATCCAATCACCGACAATCCCTACAGCACGACCGATCCGGTGACGGCAAACTACGTCGAAGTCACCGTAAACCAGGCGACCTACGACACGCTCTTCCCGGCCTCCTTCATCAATGCTGTCGGTTCATTCACGACAACCGCAACGGCCGTGGCGGGCATGCAGGCGGGTGCATGCAACATCGTGCCGATGTTCATCTGCAACCCGGTCGAGCCTGTGGGCAATTCTGATGCCTATCGTACCACTGAATTGATGACTCACGTGAACACTGCCAGCGAGAGGCGGAAGCTCTTCGAGCTCAAGGCTTTTCCGAATAGCGGCCAGGCACAGTTCTCTCCTGGTAACTTCGGATACATTGAAACCCCATTGGGACCTGGTGGACGCGCTCTGCGGGACTCGGTCGCACAGGCTGTGCCAGGCTCCTGTGTCACCCTCAATGGCCTGACAACCAAGCCTGGAAACACCAACGTCGTCAATGATGCGTTCAATGTACGCTTTGACATGTTCGGTGGCTCATTCAGCAGGAGTGACAGCGCCATCAGGCCGGCACGCAATGTTCGCAAGTCCTGGACGCCAGCGCAGAACGGCGCAAACAGGAATTGCAATCCAAACGAAGTGAATATCTATGATGCAACGGCCAACTACTCCGTTGGACCGCCACCCCGACTGCCGAGTGCAATGGGGTTCCCGAGGGATGCTTGCATGGTAAGCGATACCTGCGGAACGGGCGCTGGCGGGCGTATGGGCGGTGGAGACTGGAACAATATGTTCACGCTCTACATGCGGACAAACTTTGGCTCCAACACAGCGCAGTGGCCGAAGAGAGATCCTTCCAACGGCACGCTTTTCGATTCTGCTCCTGCCAATCTTCCCACCCGTTACGAAGTCTATCGTGCCGAGATCGCCCAATCGCTGATTGGCGCAAACAGCATGGCAACACCGGCTTGCTACACTGGTTCGACCGCTGTGAACGATCTTCCGGACCGCCGGCTCATTTTCGCTGCTGTTGCAAATTGCAGAGCGCAGCCAATCGGCTCTGGCAGTACCACCATCAACGCGGCGGCTTTTGGACTGTTCTTCCTTACGGAGCCAGTGGGCAACCAAGGCTCTGTCTACGCCGAATTGGTGAGCATCGTGAAGCCCGGCGCCGGCAGCGGCAGCAACGGTGCGATCGTGGCCGACAACATTCAGCTTTATAGGTAACCGACACCCTGATGAGCAAGGTGATGATACTGGGCAAGTTCAGAGGTGGTGAGCGCGGAGCGGCGCTTATCGAACTCGCGATCGTTATCCCGTTCCTCACCGTGCTTGGCCTCGGTGTGATGGAGTTCGCGAACTACTTCTTTAATTACCAATTGCTGCAGAACAGCGTGCGTGATGCAGCCCGCTATGCGGCCAGTCTCCCTTATGATTCCACCAACACGACGCAAAACGATGCCGCAATAAAGAGTATTGCCGTCACCGGGGTTACCACCGGTGGAACCAAGAAGGTAAGCTGGTGGTCTACCTCGGATGTATCCGTCATCTGGGGAACAGTCGTCAACACCGCACTCAGCGGTGGCCTCCAGTCCTATCGTTATGCCGGAAATGTTCCGGTTGTTACCGTCTCGACTTCCGTCGCCTACCCTTCTCTTGGCTTCCTCGGATTCCTGGGGCTTGAAGGAATGACCCTCCAAGCCTCACACAAGGAGCGCGTATTCGGTGTCCGATAGACGGTTCAAGCATGGTCGTCGAAGTGAATCCGGCGCAGTCCTCCTCGAGGTGACGGCGTCGATTCTTACATTTTTCGTGTTGATCTTTGGCATCATAGAGTTTTCCTATGTATTCTATCAATGGAACTCGGCTACGAAGGCCACCGAGCGCGGCGCCCGAATTGCTGCCGTTTCAAGTCCTGTCGCCTGGAACCTGACGACCCTCACCGGGCTCGAGCCTGGGAACAACTTGCCTGGCTCGACGATGCCCGCCTTCGATTGTACTTGCGAAGGAACCGGACAGTGCCGCGGTACAGTTCCATCAGGTGCCGCCGCCTGCACGTGGGATCCGGTCAACAGCCTCAGCGCAATGAATACGATTGTACTGGGTCGTGGAAACAATGGTACGAACTGTGTGAAGGGTTCGAACGGGGGAATGTGCCAGTTCTTTTCATCGCTGAAGCGGGAAAACGTGGTCATTAGGTATCAGTATACCGGCATGGGATATGCCGGTCGCATCGCCGGCCCCATCCCGACGATCACGGTGAGCTTGCAGAACGTGAAGTATGAGTTTGCGTTCCTGAACGCCCTCGCGAATCTCACCGAAGTGAGATTCCCGGTCTCGGCAACCAGTACGGTCACCGGCGAAGATCTCAAGGCAACATGGAGCAGTAGCTGACATGTTGCAGATTTTCAGCCGTTCGGTCCGGTCAGCCAATCCCATCATGGGGATTGGCTTTGTCACGCAGAACGAGGAGGTTGGCCGCCAGCTCAAGGAATATGTGGCGCAGCGCGAGGGCGTGGACCTCAGCCTGATTGCCTCGGGCAAGGTTGTGCCGGGCTATGATCCGCGCGGCATCAGCATCTTCGTCTATGATCTCGAATCTTCGAGCGAGGCGTCCCAGCGCGAGTTCGAGCGCTTCATGACGCAACGTCCGCAGCACCTGCCGGTGATTGTGCTGTCGCCCGCACTGGGCGATGAGCTGGTGCGGTGGCTGCTCCGGCTGCGCGTTTCGGATTGGATAAAGGCGCCGCTGAGTGCGGGTGAGCTCATCGCCGCCTGCGGCCGCGTGCTCAGCCAAGGTGTCGGGTCCAAGTCCGAGCTCAAGTGCATGACCTTTCTCGGAGCGCGCGGCGGCGTGGGCGCCACCTCGATCGCCGTTCATGCAGCACTGCTTGCCGCCGGGCGCAGCAAGTCGAACTCGCCCTCAACCTGCATCGTCGATCTCGACCTCACCGGCGGCGCTTGTGCGGAATATCTCGACCTTCAGCCCGCCTGGGCGCTTGACGAGATCATCGCCAATCCGTCCCGTCTCGATCCGCGCATGCTGGAAAGCATGACGTCCACCTACCAGAACAAGATTGACGTGCTCTCCGCCCAGCGCAAGTTTGGCGAGGCATTCACCTTTGCACCTGAAGTGATCACCCGCACGCTCGACATCGTGTCGCAGAGCCACCAGACGCTGATCGTGGACTTGCCGCGGCATGTCGAGAACTGGTCGGATGCGGTGATCCTCGGCTCATCGGATATCTACATCATCACCGACTTCTCGGTGCCCGGCCTGAAGTCGGCCCGCCGCATGGTGAACGACTTGACCAACCAGTTCGGCGAACTGGTCAAGCCCAAGGTGATCGTCAACAAATACAGCCGGTCGCTGTTCGGCACCGGCATTTCGGCAAGCGAGGTGAAGGAATTGCTCGGCGACGTTCTGGCCGGTCAGATTTCCGCCGACGAACGCCTGATGCGCGAGGCCATCGACCGCGGCGTGCCGACGTCGGACATCAAGCCGCGCAACGGATTCATCACCGAATTGTCAAAGATACTGGGGTATTGAGCATGGCCATCGGACGTTTTTCGATCCTCAGTCGTGGTGGTGCACAGCCTCAGGAAGTTCCCGCACCCAGCGCCGAGCCGGCGAAGCCGGTGGCGGAAGTGTCGACGGCCGAAACCGATGCCATCGCGCTGCGCCAGCGCCTGCTGGATGCCAAGCTGCGCATCCATGGCCGGATCATCGATGAAATCAACCTCGCAACCATCGAAAAAATTCCGCTTCGTGAACTGAGGCCGCAGATCCACGCCCTTGTCGCCCAGCACGTCGCAGGTGAGCGCTTGGTGCTGAACGCCACGGAATTCGAGCAGTTCGTTGACGACGTCCTAAACGAGATGACGGGACTAGGACCCATCGAGCCGCTGCTGAAGGACGAGAGCGTCAACGACATCCTGATCAATACCCACAGGCAGATCTACGTGGAACGCCGCGGCGTTCTTGAGCTTTCTGATGCCCGATTCAAGGATGAGGCGCATCTGCTGCGCATCATCAACAAGATTGTGTCGACGGTGGGACGCCGCGTCGACGAGAGTCAGCCTCTGTGCGACGCCCGCCTTCTCGATGGTTCGCGCGTCAACGTTGCGATCAAGCCCGTGGCGGTGGACGGCCCGCTGGTCTCAATCCGCAAATTTTCCAAGCGACCCTATTCGATGGAGAAGCTCGTCGACAACAATGCGCTGTCGCGAGAGATGGCAGCGGTGCTGGCCGCGGCCGTCAAGGGCCGCGTCACGTTGCTGGTATCTGGCGGCACGGGTTCGGGCAAGACCACCATGCTCAACGCCTTGTCGAGCTACATCAGCCCCAAGGAACGCTTGATCACCATCGAAGACGCCGCCGAACTTCAACTTCAGCAGCCCCATGTCGGACGCATGGAAACGCGCCCGCCCAACATCGAAGGCAAGGGCGAGATCCGTCAGCGCGAACTCGTCAAGAACGCCTTGCGTATGCGTCCTGATCGCATCGTGGTTGGCGAGTGCCGCGGTGAGGAAGCCTTCGACATGCTGCAGGCCATGAACACCGGCCACGAAGGGTCGATGACCACCATTCACGCCAACACCACGCGTGATGCAATCGGCCGCCTCGAGACGATGATTGGCATGGCCGGCTTCCCGATGACCATCCAGAGCCTGCGCACGCAGATCGCCTCCGCCATCCGCATGGTCGTGCAGTTGCAGCGCATGAGCGACGGCAAGCGCAAGGTGGTGGCGGTGAGCGAGGTGACGGGCATCGAAGGTGATGTGATCCAGATGCAGGAGATATTCCGCTACAATCGCACCGGCACGACGGAGGACGGTACCGTCCAGGGCAACTTCCAGGCCACCGGCGTTCGCCCGAAGTTCCTGGCCGACTTGCAGAATCGTGGCATCACCGTGCCATCCAGCTATTTTGATCCCTCGAAGGTTCAGTGAAATGGACAGCGAAACCCTCATCCGGATGACCTTCTACGTCTGCTCCGCGCTGGCAGTCATCTTCCTTGCGGAGGCGCTATATCTTGGCGTGATCGCGCCGGTGAGGTCACGGCGCGCCATCAACAAGCGTTTAAGTGTCCAGGGCGAAGTGACTGGCGGCGAGCAGGCCATGCTCCGCCTCAAGGCGCAGCGGGGCATCGACGGTCGCGACCTTTCGGTGATGGGTGGCTTGCGGAAAATGTTGGTGCAGTCAGGTCTGACCATCAACCTTGGCCGCTTCCTGATGATCATGGTGCTCGCCTGTTTCGTGCTGGTGACCGGCCTTCTGATACTCACGACGCTGCCCATGTGGGTAAGCCTCGTCATTGGGCTCTCGGTAGGCGTCGGGCTGCCGCTATTCGTTGTCAGGTTCATTCGTAACAAGCGCAGGGCCGCGTTCCAGGCACAGTTACCGGATGCGTTGGACGTGGTGGTCCGCAGTCTGCGCAGCGGACACCCGGTGCCGACGGCTTTGACGCTCGTCGGCCGCGAAATGCCAGATCCGATCGGATCCGAATTCGGCCTCACGACCGATGAACTCACCTATGGTCTCGATCTGCCGCGGGCGCTCCAGAATCTCTCAGGCCGGGTTGGCGTGTCTGACATGTCGCTTCTCGTGACTGCAGTTTCCCTCCAATCAAGCGCCGGTGGAAATCTGGGCGAGGTTCTGGAGAATCTGTCTCGCGTACTGCGCGAACGCTTCCAGCTGAGGCGGAAGGTTCGCTCGCTTTCGGCCGAAGGTCGGTTCTCGGCCTATGGCCTCACCGTCCTGCCACCCCTCATTGGGCTCGCCATCTACTTCCCAAATCCGCGCTACTATACAGATGTCTGGTATCTGCCGACCTTCCAGCTTGTCATGGGCGGGCTCATCGTCTGGAAGATCCTGGGCGATCTGATGATCTACAAGATGATCAACTTCAAGTACTGACGGGGGAATGGAGCAGATCATCACATATCTGTCCGCCCGCGGGGACCTTCTGCTGTTCGCGTCGGTATTTCTTGCCGTCGCCTCGCTCACCTTCGCTTTTGGCACCATCACCATGTCTTGGTCCGGCGTGCGCCGCCGGGTGACGGCCTCGGGCGCAGCCCCGGTTTCTGCAGCCACGGTTCCTACTGCCTCGGTGCAGCACAGTTCCGCTCCGGACTACCTCAAGGGACTTGTTCCCACCGACGAAGCCAAGAAGTCGGAACTGATCAAGTTCCTGAACTCCGCCGGCTATTATGGCAATCGGGCACTGGTTCTGTTCCAGGCAAGCCGTATCGGCACGGCCCTCATCTGCGGCATCCTGACTGCCGCCTTGTTTGGCAGACTCTATCCGGGGCGTCCGGTCGCCTTCACCATTCTCGCGGCGGTGGGTCTGACCTTTATCGGCTACATGTTGCCACGGTCGATCGTCAGTGTGCGCCGTGACAAGCTGTTCGAAGAGCATCGCCAGGGCTTCCCCGATTTCCTCGACCTTCTCGTCATCTGCGTCGAGGCTGGTATCGGCGTGGATGCCGCCATGGATCGCATCAGTCGCGATTTGGCACGCGACTATCCCTCGCTTGCCCGTAATCTGTCCTTCATGTCGCTGGAAATGAGGGCGGGCAAGTCGACACGCGAGTGTCTTGATAATCTTGGCATCAGGCTGGGCATTCCGGAAGCAAAGTCCTTCGCCACGCTCCTTCGTCAATCGGAGGAGCTTGGCACGAGCCTCGTGCAGTCGCTGCGGGTCTACAGTGAGGAAATGCGGCAGAAGCGGCTTGCGAGGGCTGAGGAGAAGGCGTCCTCCCTGCCCGCGAAGCTCGTTCTGCCGCTAGGCTTTTTCATTTTTCCGGTGGTGCTGGGGGTTACGCTGCTTCCAGTCGTCATCAAACTCTTTGGCGCTTTAGGGATAGCGAAATGACAATGATGGGGTCTGGGGCCATGTTCAGGGGAGCAGCGCAAAGTATCGCGATTCTGTTCCTGTGCACAGGCATTTCGGCATGCGCATCTCAGGAAAATATCTTGCTGGCTGGGCCAAATGCGAAGCAGCCGGCGCCGAAGGTAGAGGATGCGGCGTTTTTCCCGTCTGACGACTACCTGCGGATGGGCAAAGTCTACTTCCGCAATGAGAGCTACGGCCTTGCGGCGCAGAGCTATCAGAAGGCGGTTGAAGTCACCCCCAAGGATGCTGAGGCATGGCTGGGACTCGCAGCGAGCTATGATCACCTGCGCCGGTTCGATCTGGCCGATCAGGCCTATGAGAAGGTGCTGAAACTCGGGGCACAGAATGCCACCATTCTCAACAACGCAGGTTACTCTCAACTGTTGCGTGGCAACCTGCAGAGTGCTCGCAGGTTCCTGCTCAGGGCGTATGAGCTTGAACCTGACAATCCCTACATCCAGAACAATCTCAGACTGCTTGGCGAATCCGAGAAGAGCGTGAAGCGCTCCGGAAACTGATGACGAAAGAGAGCGATCATCAACTGGTCGACGAACTGATGGATAGCGTCAGAGTTCGTCGCGTTGTCCGCGCGGTTCCACCGCGAAAGGATGCTCGACCGGCACGCTCGCGGGGTGTGCTCGACATTATCTTCTGGAGCAGTCTCACCAACGTGACGCTTCTGGCGTGTTTCGTGGCAGGCTGGAATTTCGACGTGATCAAGCGCTACGTCATGAACGAACCGATGCCTGCGAGCGTTTCATCCCGGCTCGATGACCAAATAGCGGAATCGCGTAGTGAGCTTGCGGATAACGAACTGCTCACCCGCGGGCTGCAGCGTCAACTGAAGGGATCTTTGCAGTTCACGGTGGTGCCGTCATCGGCGCCGGCGGTGCTTGAAGATACGCCCACAAGCGAACTCGCTTCGGTGGACGCTGAGACGTCAGAGCAGGATCAGGGTGACGGTTTTGGTGACGTGACGGTGGGACCTGAAGATCCCGCCGGGCAGCTGACACGCAGCCCGGTATTGCGGAAGTCGAAGACGAAGGGCGAGATTGAGATCGGCAGCTTCACGACCGTCTCTCTGCCTGGCTCGTCAGCGGAATGCCTCGATACCGCCTATGGCCTGCTCGATGACGCGGGTGGCTCGCGCGACATGCTCGAGGTGCTCGCCGACAGCGATGCCATCACCGTGGCCCGCATCTGCGCTGCCAACGGCTCGCTTGTCGTCACCTGCCGTATGGATCAGATCACCATCAGCCCCCGGCGACTGAAGCCGAACGAGACGTGCGCTGGCTGACGTCTTGGGTGGTGCTCATCAGGCAAGCTGAAGGCCTGGCTGCAGAATTTTGTCGCAGTGCAGCAGGATTTGCGCTAGCTCAAAGTCTCGCGGTCAAGCTCCGGCTAACTGCGCCCCGAACCTTGTGAATTCGGGATAAACATCATGATCTTGGCAGCAAGCCTGGCCCTTCTTACCGCCGCCGGAATTGGCCTCATTCTCTCCTCGTGGAAGAGCGGCCTGGTGGACTAGGCCAGTCCGTCGAACAGCGCGGTCGAGAGATAGCGCTCGGCGAAGGAGGGGATGATGACCACGATGTTTTTTCCCTTGTTTTCCGGTCGCTTGGCCACTTCGAGGGCAGCTGCCACGGCGGCCCCTGAACTGATGCCCCCTGGCACGCCCTCGGTGCGTGCCAGTTCACGTGCGGTGGAAACAGCCAAGTCATTGCTGATCTTGACGATTTCATCGATCAATGAAGTGTCGAGGATGGGCGGAACGAAGCCGGCCCCGATGCCCTGGATCTTGTGGGGGCCAGGCTGACCCCCTGAAAGGACGGGCGAATCCGCCGGTTCCACGGCAACGATTTTCAACGCGGGATTCTTCGATTTCAGAACGCCGCCGGCGCCTGTGAGGGTACCGCCAGTACCGACACCGGACACGAAGAAATCGATCTTGCCATCGGTGTCGTTCCAGATTTCCTCCGCCGTGGTGCGCCGGTGGATGGCGGGATTGGCTGGATTTTCAAACTGTTGCGGGATGATGGCGCCGGACGTTGCGGCTTTGAGTTCCTCGGCCTTGGCTATCGCACCCTTCATGCCCTTGGCGGCTTCGGTGAGGACGAGCTCGGCACCCAACAGGGCAAGCATCTTGCGGCGCTCGACTGACATCGATTCCGGCATGACGAGGATCAGCCGGTAACCCTTTGCTGCGGCGACGAAAGCCAGCGCGATGCCGGTGTTGCCGGAGGTGGGTTCGATCAGGACGGTGTCCGGACCGATTTTGCCTGCCTGCTCAAGGGCTTCGATCATGGATACGCCGATGCGGTCCTTGACGCTGGCGATGGGGTTGAAAAACTCGAGCTTGGCCAGGATGTTGGCATGAGCGCCGTGCTTTTTCGCGAGCTTGTCGAGGCGGACGATGGGGGTGTCCCCAATCGTTTCCGTGATGGAGTTGTAGATGCGTCCGCGACCGGGTTTTCTCGTCGACATGGTTGCTCTCTCCTCGTCGTTTCAACACGCAGCATAGCATCGCAAATGCGATGCCGCAGTTGAGGAAAAGTGATGCCGCCGTTGCAAAAAATGTTGCTGTCGGATCAGCCCAGTTGGCTACCGCGATAGTAGGGCAATGACTCGGTTCGCGGCACGTAGCTGCCGTCCGCCGTCACCTTGGCGACATGGGCGATGATCTCCTCGAGGGTGGCGAACCAGACGCTCTTGGTCTTGAGGGTCTGCTCCAGCCACTGCTCGACGAGGCGCCAGCGGGCGAGTCGGCCGGTGAGGAAAGGGTGCCAGATGCCGATCCAGAATCCGCCCGCCTCATACTGCGCATCGAACTCCTCCCAGAAGGCCTTGAGGCCCTCGGAGGGAGCCTTCACCGGCATCATGTAGTCGATCTCGGCGTAGTGGGCGAAGGGCGGCCAGTCATCTGTGCCCCAATGGACGGGGGCTTCCCAGAGTTCGCCTGCGGAGGTTCTCATGAGATAGGGGATGTCGTCCGCCATCAAGGACGAGTCATAGCGGAAGCCATGCTCGACGAGGAGGTCGATGACCTGCTGCGTGACGTTGTAGACGGGCGCGCGGTAACCCCGCGGCTTGCTGCCGATGCGCTTCTGATGAATTTGCAAGGCGGTTTCGAAGGCGATGCGCTGCGCCTCGCCGCGCGTCTCGACGGGGTCTTCGTGGATCAGGCCGTGGTGGCCGATCTCGTGGCCGTCCTTGAGTATCGACTCGATGGCGTCAGGGTACTGCTCGATGCACCATGCGGGGATGAAGAAGGACTGCTTCAGGCCGAATTTTCGATAGGTGTCGAGGATGCGCGGCACGGCGACGGTCGGGCCGTAGCGACCCATGGAGATGGGGTAGAGCCGGTCGTGGCCATCTTTCGGGCGTGAAATATGGATGAGCGAATCCGCGTCCATGTCGAAGGTGATGGCACAGGCGCAGCGGGCGCCATTGGGCCAGGGGATGGGATTGCGGATCATGGCGGTCAACCCTTCAGGATGTGGGTGTGGGAGGGGTCGAAGGAGAGGAAGAGCTGCTGGCCCGGCTCGCGCGGGATGCCCTCAAGAGAGCGCTCCTGCACCTGGACCTTTATTTCCGTGTCGCCCGGGGCCTCGAAGAACAGGGTGACCATGGAGCCGACGAACTCTTCCGAGATCAGTTGCGCGGTGAACACGTTCTGCGCGGCGGGCCTCGTTGCCGAGAGCGAGACGACATCGGCGGCGACGACGAAGCTGACCTTCTCGCCGGGTTTCGCCTTGCCGTCGAGCGTGAAGATGCCGGCCGGCGTGTCGACGTTTCCGGCCGCGTTGACACTGCCCGCGAAGATGTTGTTGCGGCCGACAAACTCGGCGACGAAGCGGTTGGCGGGCGTGCGGTAAATGTCGCGCGCCGAGCCGATCTGGGCGATTTCGCCCTTGGACATGATGACCACGCGGTCGGCCATGGCGAAGGCCTCCGACTGTGAATGCGTGACATAGACGAAGGTGATGCCGAGTTCGCGCTGCAGCTTCGTCAGCACAGCCTGCATGCGGATGACCAGATGGGCATCCAGTGCCGAGAGCGGCTCGTCGAGCAGCAGGATCTTCGGTTCCGTGACGAGTGCGCGTGCGAGTGCCACGCGCTGGCGCTGGCCGCCAGACAGCGAGTTCACGTCACGCTCGGCGAATTCGCCGATGCCGAGACGCTCCAGCCAGTCCAGCGCCTTCTTGCGGCGGCTTGGCTTGTCCATTCCGCGCATCTTGAGGCCGAACTCGACGTTTTCGCGTGCGTTGAGGAAGGGGAAGAGGGCGAGCGACTGCCACACCATGGGCGTATCACGCTCATGCGGCTTGACGTCGATGAGCGAGTTTCCAGCGAGGCGGATGTCGCCTTCGGTGGGCTGTTCGAGGCCTGCCAGCATGCGCAGCGTGGTGGTCTTGCCGCAGCCCGAGGGGCCCATGAAGGCGAGGAATTCACCCTCGCGGATCTCGAAGTTCATGCGCTTCACGGCTTCGAATGTGCCGAAGCGCTTCACGACATTGTCGAAGACGACGAGGGGTTCGGCCATCAGGCAGATTCCGGTTTCTTGGCGCGGCCCATGACGAGCATCTGCGCAATGACGACGAGGGTGATGGAGACGAGGAAGACGGCGGTGCCGATGGCGTTGACCTGCGGGTCGATGTTGCCGGTGAGGATTTCGAGGATCACCACGGGCACCGTCTTGTTGAGGCCGGAGACGAACCAGGCCACTGCGAATTCGTCGAAGGAGACGGCCGCCGTGAGACACAGGCTGGCGATGATGGAGGGGAGCGTGAAGGGGATGACGACCGACTTCATGGTGACCCATTCCGACGCGCCGAGATTCCATGCGGCGGGCTCAAGGTTGGGGTCCATCTGGTTCAGACGCAAGCGGATGACCGCCATGGCGAAAGGCGCACAGAGCACGGTGTGGGCGAGGATGATGGAGATCGTCATGCCCGAGGCATTGAACATCGACAGCCAGCCCAGCATGGCGAGTGCGAGGATGATGAGCGGGATGGTGGGCGGCAGCAGGGCCAGAACGAGGAAGGCCTTCTTGCCGAAAAAGTCATAGCGGTAGTCCGTATAGGCCGCCGAGAAGCCGATGGCTGTGGCGATGACGGCCGTGACGGAAGAGACGATGAGGCTGCGCAAGGCGGCGTCCCAGACCTCCGGGTTGCTGAAGGCTTTCACGTACCAGTCGGTGGTGAAGGAGCCGAGCGGGATGGTTGGAAAGCGGTCCGAGTTGAAGGAGAAGACGAGGCTTGCCGCGATGGGCGCGAAGACGAAGAGGAACATCAGCGCGGTGTAAAGCGCCAGAACCCAGCGGAGGAGCAAGTCATCCTTCATTTGCCGCGCTTCCTGTAGGCAAAGCCGATGGCGGTGAAGGCCACGACGAGAAGGGTGACGATCATCATGATGGCAACGACCGCGGCGCGCGGCCATTGCTGGCCGGACTTCGATGTATCGACGATCATGATCGACAGCGTAGGCGGCTTTGAGCCACCGAGATAATAGGGCGCCACGAAGTCGCCGAAGGACAGGATGAAGCAGAATACGGCGGCAACCACGAGGCCGGTTTTGGCGAGCGGCACCACCACGGTGAAAACGGTGCGCAGCCGCCCGCAGCCGAGGTTGTGCGCAGCCTCCACCAGCCGCTTGTCAATGTTGGCGAGCGAGAAGGTCTGCAGGATCACCGCGAGCGGCAGGCAGAGCACGAGATAGCCGACCATGGTGCCAAATTGGGTGTTCAGCATCTGCCAGGGGCCGAGGCCGAGGTAGGAGAGGCCGGCATTGATGACACCGCTCTGCGCGAGGATGACCTGCCAGGCGAAGACGCGCACCAGATAGCTGGTGAAGAACGGGATGATGAGGAAAAAGATGGCCCAGCGCCTGAGCCTTTCGCTGGCCTTGAAGGCGAGGAAATAGCTGGCGGGGAAGGCGACAAGGCTGGTGATGATGGTGGCGAGCACCGCCAGCCAGAGCGTGAAGAAATAGGCGTCCCAGAAGAAATCCCTGGAGAGCATGCGCTGCCAGTTGGAGAACTGGAAGGCAACTTCCATGCGATAGTTCTTCACCAGGAAGAACGACATGGCCACCATGAAGAGCAGGGGCCCCACGAAGAACAGCCCCTGCCAGACGATCAGCGGCAGGCGCCAGGCGATCGCGTAGGGGTCGGGCTTGGTGGTGGGCCTGGTGGTCATGGTGGTGGTGGGTTTGCTCCGAGGCCCAGGTTTCCCCTCTTGCCGTCACCCCGGCGAAAGCCAGGGCCCAGCTTCGGGCATCGAAGACGTGGAAAGCTGGGTCCCGGCTTTCGCCGGGATGACGGCTGTGAGGGGGTGGGTAACGACATAGAAGAGAATGTGGCCGCGCTTGCGCGCGGCCACAACCGTTACGACGCGTTCTTGTATTCCTGCCAGAACTCGTTCCAGTCCTCGAGGCTCTGCTGCACCGGAATGTCGCGGTAGTGGATGCGGCCATCCTTGATGAGCGTGATCGGGTCGTTCGGCATGCCGTCGACCTGACCGGTGCGCTGGGCTTCCTTCGGGTCCTTCTGGTTGAGCAGCGCGCGGCCACCCTTGGTGACGCAGAAGCCCGGGTAGGCGAGCATGCGGGCCGAGTGGACCTGGCCTTCGGGTGAGAGCATGTACTGGATGAACTTCTTCACCGTGTCAGCCTTGGGCGTGCCCTTGCCGATCGAGTAGGACTCGGTCCACTGGATGCCGCCTTCGGTGGGGACCACGGACTTGACCGGTGCACCATCGCGCTCCAGCACGCCGGTGATCCAGTCGCCGATGCCGGCCATGGCCATCATCTCGTTGTTCTTGAGGCCGTTGAAGGTGCCGCCATAATCGAAGAAGCCGCCGACCTGCGGGCGCAGCGTCATGGTGGTCTCCTGGATCTTCTTCCAGCCGGCCTCGTCCTGGTCCCACAGCTTTGCACCGTTGCCGTTGGTGAGGCTCATCTGGCCCAGGTTCGGCAGGTGCCAGTCGAAGTGGCCGACCTTGCCCTTGATCTCGGGCTTCCAGAAGGCCTTGTAGCTCATGGCCTCGGCATCGGACATGGCGCTGGTGTTGTAGGAGACGCCAAGGTGGCCGAAGCGCAACATCATGGAATAGAGCTTGCCGTCCTTCCAATGGCCGGGGAACTTCTTGAAGTCCTCATAGAGCATGTCGTCGAAGGGATAGTCGGCCGGGTTCATCTCCTCGATGTAGCCCGCCGCATTGAGCTGCTGCACGAACTCGCCGTCCGACAGGATGACGTCATAGGTGCCGGGGGGCGACTGGGCGATGAGCGCCATCATGTTGTCGCCGCCCGCGTAATACTTGGGCTTGAACTTGACGTTGTTGGCGGCTTCGAACTCGCCCACCACGTCCGGCTCGCCATGGCCGTACCAGGCCAACATGTTGATCTCGACGGTGTCGGCCCATGCGCGACTGACGTAAGGCGTGCAGAGGGCGGTGGTGGCTGCCGCTGCGCCATATTTCAGGACGTCGCGGCGGTTCGGCTTGATGATCTTCGGCATGCGTATTCTCTCCCTAGGAGCCGGAGGATTGCCGGCGGTTTGTTTCCCACTCCTGACTGCGCATGCCATCATGTCTTGATGCCGAGGTCCAGCGCGTCATGACAAAAGCTAACCCTCATCCCGGCATTCGGGAAATTTATGCTGCTAATGCATGCATGAGGCCTGCTTATCGGGCGGCGGATGCCTTGGGCAGGGCAGGCTCGGCCGCCTCGTCCATGCGGGCAATGAGCGAATCGACCAGCATGAGACCGGCGCCCGACAGCCTCTGGTGCTTGTAGAAGAGGCCGATGTGGATGGGCTCCATGGCTGGAAAACCCTCGCGGGACGAGAGAATCCGCATGTCCGGCAGCACGGTCTTGCGGGTGAGCGCGGTGACGCCCATGCCGGCACTCACAGCGCGTTGCAGGCTACCGATGTCGGGCGTCGTGTATGCGGCGCGCCAGTCACGCCCCTCGGCGCGCAGGGCGGCGGTCATGCGGCGGCGGTATTCGCAGCCTTCCGGGTGGGTGACGAGCGGAACGGCCATGGACTTGTTCACAGGAAAATCCTTCGCCACGGCCCAGATCGGGCGTTCATCCCAGCTTCGGACGAGATAGGGGTTCTTTTCGCGCGCAAGGAGCGCAATGACGATGTCGAGTTCGTCGGCGTGAAGAAGGTCGAGCAGCTTGCGCGAGAGGTCGCAGGTGATCGACATCGTCACCTTGGCCTGCTCGTCGGCGAATTCGACGATCGCCTCCTGCAGGAAGGCGACCGAGAAGTCAGTTGGCAGGCCGATGCGCAGCTGCCCCTTGGCGGCGCGGCCCTTGAGCTTGGCCACTGCCTCGTCATTGAGCCTGAGCAGCTGGCGGGCATAGACGGCGAGCGCCTCACCCTCTTCGGTGAGCTTCAGTTCACGTCCCTCGTGCGCCAGAAGCTTGGCGTCCAGCAGCTCTTCCAGCCGCTTCATCTGGAGGGAAATGGCGGGCTGGGTGCGGCCCAGCGCGTCCGCCGCGCGGGTGTAGCCGCCGAGGTCGATGACGCTGACGAAGGCCCTGAGCAGATCTGTCGGAAGGTTGATGGCGCGCATTGCCACTCCTTATGCTTGCATCATCATTATAAATTTCCGTAATTCGCACAAGGCCGTAGTTTTGGGGCCATGAAACGGGACGACTTCAGGAAGCTGTTCAAGAGCGTGGGGCCGGCGGTGCTGCCGGTGATCCACGTGACGGACAATGAACAGGCCGTGCGCAACGTGCGCGTGCTCGTGGAGGAGGGGGCGCCCGGCTGCTTCCTCATCAACCATGATTTCGGCGTGGAGCGCTTCCTGCCCATCATCGCGCATGTGCGGGAGACATTTCCGGCCCTGTGGATGGGCGTGAACTTCCTTGCGGTGACGGGGAAGGATGCTTTCCCTGTGCTGGGCCAGCTGAAGCGCGATGGCGTTGCCGTCGACGGCTACTGGGCGGACGACGCGCGCATGGACGAGCGGCGGTCTGCGGATGACCAGGTTGAGGCCAAGGATATTGCCGCAGCGCTGACGGCCTCCGGCTGGAGCGGGCTCTATACTGGCGGCACCTGCTTCAAGAAGCAGCGCGAGGTGGCGCCGGAGCATTATGAATACTCAGCGCGGCTCGCCACCGGCTTCATGGATGCGGTGTGCACCTCGGGCGTTGCCACCGGCAAGGCCGTTGACATGAGCAAGATCACAACGTTCCGCCGTGCCATCGGCGATGAGGCGATGACGCTGGCCTCCGGCATCACGCCCGAGAATGCGCATCTCTACATGGACGACGTCGACGGCTTCATGGTGGCCACCGGCATCAACCGCGAGGGCGATTTCTACAACATCGAGCCTTCGAAACTCGCCCGCCTTCTCAAACTCACACGCCAACATGGAGCGAAGTCATGAGCGACGTCATGAGCCGCAGCAGCCTGCGCAACAAGGGCCCCCGCGACGACCGCTGGTATCTCAACCTCATGGCGCCCAACACCAAGGGGCCGAAATTCGCCTGGCTGGACCCGACATCCATCTACATCAACGGCGAGGCCTTCCACGACCTGCTCGACGACCTCGTGGCGGACCTGAAGGGGCTGACCATCGACGTCGTCGGCGGGCTCGATGCCATGGGCTTCGTGCTGGGCTCGGCGCTGGCCACGCGTCTGGGCGTTGGCTTCCTGCCGATCCGCAAGGCGGGCAAGCTGTGCGTTGACACCGACAAGGTGAGCTTCTCCAACTATTCCGGTCGCACCCAGGACATGGAGATGCGGCTGCCCGCTTTCGGGCCCGGCACCAAGGTGTTGCTGGCTGACCAGTGGGTGGAAACCGGCGGCACCATGGATGGCGCCATCCGCCTGGTCGAGCGGCAGGGTGGCAAGGTGGTCGGCCTCGCGGCGGTGGCGATCGAGGAGAATGCGGCGACCGACGCCTATCGCGCCAAGTATGCTTGCGTATCCGGCGTCGTGCAGGGCAGCCGCTGGCAGGCCGAATGCAACGCCCAGAAGCTCGAGAGCTTCAAGAGCTACACGCCGGAACTGGTGTTTCCGACGGTGCGCTAGCGCGCCGTGCGCATCTGGCCATGCCTGGCATGGAAGCGATCCATTTCGCGTTGCTGCGGGGCAAGGTCGGTGAAGACCTCCACATAGGTTGGGATGCGCGCCATGCGCAGCGCCGCATCCTCGGAGGTCTGCATGGAGATGTAGCCGATCTGGGTGAGATAGACGGTGCGCGCCCGGACATCGGCCGACGTTTCGTCATGGCCGAAGCGGCGGAAGAGGGCCGACAGGGCGGCGAGGCGCAGGTCATCCGCCTTCAGCACCTCGGCCTGCACATCCGGTGACTGCAGCGCCCAGCTCCGCACTGCGAATTCGAACTTCGAATCGAACAGCGCCGTGTCGAGCCAGCAGTCACAGACGTTGAGGAGGCCCTCGACAAGGCTTTCGGCATAGGCATTGGCCTGCCTGACGAGGTTGCCGGTGTTTTTGTCGCGCCACATGGCCAGCAGTGCAGAGAGCAGTTCCTCGCGGTCCTTGAAGAACCAGTAGAAGCTGGTGCGCGACAGGCCGAGACTGCGGGCGAGCGGCAGGATCTTCACCGAGTCGACGCCGGAGTGCAGGAGAAGCTCATAGGCGGCCGCCAGCCATGCCTCGGGCGAACCGCGCCAACCCGTCTCGCTTGCCTGCTGCTCCATTGCATTTTGCTAGCCCGTCAGGGTGGGCGCCGCAAGGAATATCAACGGCAGTGTCCTCAATGCAGACGTATTTGACGATAAACTTGACACATGTGTCATAACTTTGGATGCTCGCCCCTCCGAGACCTGACGGGAGCCTTGCGGGCATGTCCACCGACCCTCTGCTTCAGCCGTTCAAGCTGAAGCACCTCACCCTGCGCAATCGCCTGATGACGAGCTCGCACGAGCCGGCCTACCCGGAAGACGGCATGCCGAAGGGCCGCTATCGTGCCTACCATGCCGAGCGGGCCAAGGCCGGGATTGCGCTGACCATGACGGCGGGCTCCGCCGCGGTGGCCAAGGACAGCCCGCCGGTGTTCAACAACATCCTCGCCTACAAGGACGAGGTGGTGCCGTGGATGCGTGAGCTGGTCGACGAATGTCACGGCCATGGCGCGGCGGTGATGATCCAGCTTACCCATCTGGGCCGGCGCACCCGCTGGGACAAGGCGGACTGGTTGCCCGTGGTGGCGCCCACCCATGTGCGCGAGCCCGCCCACCGTGCCTTCCCCAAGCTGGTCGAGGACTGGGACATCGCGCGCATCACCCGCGACTTCGCAGATGCCGCCGAGCGCATGAAGGCGGCCGGCGTGGATGGCGTGGAGTTCGAATCCTTCGGTCACCTGCTGTCGCAGTTCTGGTCGCCGATGAGCAATCATCTCGGTAATGAGTATGGCGGCTCGCTGGAGAACCGCATGCGCTTTTCCCTCGAGGTGCTGGCGGCGGTGCGCGAGCGCGTGGGCGCCGACTTCATTCTCGGCATCCGCTACGTGGCGGACGAGCTGAGTGCGGCGGGCTACGACAAGGCGGAAGGTATCGAGATCTCGCGCCGCCTCAAGGCCAGCGGGCTCATCGACTTCCTGAACATCACGCAGGGCCATATCGACACCGATGCCGGCCTGACCGACAATATCCCGATCATGGGCATGGCGAGTGCGCCGCATCTCAATGCTGCAGGCGAAGTACGCGCCGCGACGCGCTTTCCGGTGTTCCACGCCACCCGCATCCAGGATGTGGCGACCGCACGCTATGCGGTGGAATCCGGCAAGGTCGACATGATCGGCATGACCCGCGCCCACATGGCGGACCCGCACATCATGCGCAAGATCCTGGAGAAACGCGAGCATGACATTCGCCCCTGCGTAGGTGCCAACTACTGCCTCGACCGCATCTACCAGGGCGCCATGGCGCCCTGGTAGATGCGGTCGAGGCAGTAGTTGGCACCTACGCAGGGGCGAATGTCATGCTCGCGTTTCTCCAGGATCTTGCGCATGATGTGCGGGTCCGCCATGTGGGCGCGGGTCATGCCGATCATGTCGACCTTGCCGGATTCCACCGCATAGCGTGCGGTCGCCACATCCTGGATGCGGGTGGCGTGGAACACCGGAAAGCGCGTCGCGGCGCGTACTTCGCCTGCAGCATTGAGATGCGGCGCACTCGCCATGCCCATGATCGGGATATTGTCGGTCAGGCCGGCATCGGTGTCGATATGGCCCTGCGTGATGTTCAGGAAGTCGATGAGCCCGCTGGCCTTGAGGCGGCGCGAGATCTCGATACCTTCCGCCTTGTCGTAGCCCGCCGCACTCAGCTCGTCCGCCACGTAGCGGATGCCGAGAATGAAGTCGGCGCCCACGCGCTCGCGCACCGCCGCCAGCACCTCGAGGGAAAAGCGCATGCGGTTCTCCAGCGAGCCGCCATACTCATTACCGAGATGATTGCTCATCGGCGACCAGAACTGCGACAGCAGGTGACCGAAGGATTCGAACTCCACGCCATCCACGCCGGCCGCCTTCATGCGCTCGGCGGCATCTGCGAAGTCGCGGGTGATGCGCGCGATGTCCCAGTCCTCGACCAGCTTGGGGAAGGCACGGTGGGCGGGCTCGCGCACATGGGTGGGCGCCACCACGGGCAACCAGTCCGCCTTGTCCCAGCGGGTGCGCCGGCCCAGATGGGTAAGCTGGATCATCACCGCCGCGCCATGGCCGTGACATTCGTCGACCAGCTCACGCATCCACGGCACCACCTCGTCCTTGTAGGCGAGGATGTTGTTGAACACCGGCGGGCTGTCCTTGGCCACCGCGGCGGAGCCCGCCGTCATGGTCAGCGCAATCCCGGCCTTGGCCCGCTCGGCATGGTAGGCACGATAGCGGCCCTTCGGCATGCCGTCTTCCGGGTAGGCCGGCTCGTGCGAGCTCGTCATCAGGCGATTGCGCAGGGTGAGGTGCTTCAGCTTGAACGGCTGAAGCAGAGGGTCGGTGGACATGCCCGCAAGGCTCCCGTCAGGTCTCGGAGGGGCGAGCATCCAAAGTTATGACACATGTGTCAAGTTTATCGTCAAATACGTCTGCATTGAGGACACTGCCGTTGATATTCCTTGCGGCGCCCACCCTGACGGGCTAGCAAAATGCAATGGAGCAGCAGGCAAGCGAGACGGGTTGGCGCGGTTCGCCCGAGGCATGGCTGGCGGCCGCCTATGAGCTTCTCCTGCACTCCGGCGTCGACTCGGTGAAGATCCTGCCGCTCGCCCGCAGTCTCGGCCTGTCGCGCACCAGCTTCTACTGGTTCTTCAAGGACCGCGAGGAACTGCTCTCTGCACTGCTGGCCATGTGGCGCGACAAAAACACCGGCAACCTCGTCAGGCAGGCCAATGCCTATGCCGAAAGCCTTGTCGAGGGCCTCCTCAACGTCTGTGACTGCTGGCTCGACACGGCGCTGTTCGATTCGAAGTTCGAATTCGCAGTGCGGAGCTGGGCGCTGCAGTCACCGGATGTGCAGGCCGAGGTGCTGAAGGCGGATGACCTGCGCCTCGCCGCCCTGTCGGCCCTCTTCCGCCGCTTCGGCCATGACGAAACGTCGGCCGATGTCCGGGCGCGCACCGTCTATCTCACCCAGATCGGCTACATCTCCATGCAGACCTCCGAGGATGCGGCGCTGCGCATGGCGCGCATCCCAACCTATGTGGAGGTCTTCACCGACCTTGCCCCGCAGCAACGCGAAATGGATCGCTTCCATGCCAGGCATGGCCAGATGCGCACGGCGCGCTAGCGCACCGTCGGAAACACCAGTTCCGGCGTGTAGCTCTTGAAGCTCTCGAGCTTCTGGGCGTTGCATTCGGCCTGCCAGCGGCTGCCCTGCACGACGCCGGATACGCAAGCATACTTGGCGCGATAGGCGTCGGTCGCCGCATTCTCCTCGATCGCCACCGCCGCGAGGCCGACCACCTTGCCACCCTGCCGCTCGACCAGGCGGATGGCGCCATCCATGGTGCCGCCGGTTTCCACCCACTGGTCAGCCAGCAACACCTTGGTGCCGGGCCCGAAAGCGGGCAGCCGCATCTCCATGTCCTGGGTGCGACCGGAATAGTTGGAGAAGCTCACCTTGTCGGTGTCAACGCACAGCTTGCCCGCCTTGCGGATCGGCAGGAAGCCAACGCCCAGACGCGTGGCCAGCGCCGAGCCCAGCACGAAGCCCATGGCATCGAGCCCGCCGACGACGTCGATGGTCAGCCCCTTCAGGTCCGCCACGAGGTCGTCGAGCAGGTCGTGGAAGGCCTCGCCGTTGATGTAGATGGATGTCGGGTCCAGCCAGGCGAATTTCGGCCCCTTGGTGTTGGGCGCCATGAGGTTGAGATACCAGCGGTCGTCGCGGGGGCCCTTGTTGCGCAGGCTGCTGCGGCTCATGACGTCGCTCATGACTTCGCTCCATGTTGGCGTGTGAGTTTGAGAAGGCGGGCGAGTTTCGAAGGCTCGATGTTGTAGAAATCGCCCTCGCGGTTGATGCCGGTGGCCACCATGAAGCCGTCGACGTCGTCCATGTAGAGATGCGCATTCTCGGGCGTGATGCCGGAGGCCAGCGTCATCGCCTCATCGCCGATGGCACGGCGGAACGTTGTGATCTTGCTCATGTCAACGGCCTTGCCGGTGGCAACGCCCGAGGTGCACACCGCATCCATGAAGCCGGTGGCGAGCCGCGCTGAGTATTCATAATGCTCCGGCGCCACCTCGCGCTGCTTCTTGAAGCAGGTGCCGCCAGTATAGAGCCCGCTCCAGCCGGAGGCCGTCAGCGCTGCGGCAATATCCTTGGCCTCAACCTGGTCATCCGCAGACCGCCGCTCGTCCATGCGCGCGTCGTCCGCCCAGTAGCCGTCGACGGCAACGCCATCGCGCTTCAGCTGGCCCAGCACAGGGAAAGCATCCTTCCCCGTCACCGCAAGGAAGTTCACGCCCATCCACAGGGCCGGAAATGTCTCCCGCACATGCGCGATGATGGGCAGGAAGCGCTCCACGCCGAAATCATGGTTGATGAGGAAGCAGCCGGGCGCCCCCTCCTCCACGAGCACGCGCACGTTGCGCACGGCCTGTTCATTGTCCGTCACGTGGATCACCGGCAGCACCGCCGGCCCCACGCTCTTGAACAGCTTCCTGAAGTCGTCCCGTTTCATGGCCCCAAAACTACGGCCTTGTGCGAATTACGGAAATTTATAATGATGATGCAAGCATAAGGAGTGGCAATGCGCGCCATCAACCTTCCGACAGATCTGCTCAGGGCCTTCGTCAGCGTCATCGACCTCGGCGGCTACACCCGCGCGGCGGACGCGCTGGGCCGCACCCAGCCCGCCATTTCCCTCCAGATGAAGCGGCTGGAAGAGCTGCTGGACGCCAAGCTTCTGGCGCACGAGGGACGTGAACTGAAGCTCACCGAAGAGGGTGAGGCGCTCGCCGTCTATGCCCGCCAGCTGCTCAGGCTCAATGACGAGGCAGTGGCCAAGCTCAAGGGCCGCGCCGCCAAGGGGCAGCTGCGCATCGGCCTGCCAACTGACTTCTCGGTCGCCTTCCTGCAGGAGGCGATCGTCGAATTCGCCGACGAGCAGGCCAAGGTGACGATGTCGATCACCTGCGACCTCTCGCGCAAGCTGCTCGACCTTCTTCACGCCGACGAACTCGACATCGTCATTGCGCTCCTTGCGCGCGAAAAGAACCCCTATCTCGTCCGAAGCTGGGATGAACGCCCGATCTGGGCCGTGGCGAAGGATTTTCCTGTGAACAAGTCCATGGCCGTTCCGCTCGTCACCCACCCGGAAGGCTGCGAATACCGCCGCCGCATGACCGCCGCCCTGCGCGCCGAGGGGCGTGACTGGCGCGCCGCATACACGACGCCCGACATCGGTAGCCTGCAACGCGCTGTGAGTGCCGGCATGGGCGTCACCGCGCTCACCCGCAAGACCGTGCTGCCGGACATGCGGATTCTCTCGTCCCGCGAGGGTTTTCCAGCCATGGAGCCCATCCACATCGGCCTCTTCTACAAGCACCAGAGGCTGTCGGGCGCCGGTCTCATGCTGGTCGATTCGCTCATTGCCCGCATGGACGAGGCGGCCGAGCCTGCCCTGCCCAAGGCATCCGCCGCCCGATAAGCAGGCCTCATGCATGCATTAGCAGCATAAATTTCCCGAATGCCGGGATGAGGGTTAGCTTTTGTCATGACGCGCTGGACCTCGGCATCAAGACATGATGGCATGCGCAGTCAGGAGTGGGAAACAAACCGCCGGCAATCCTCCGGCTCCTAGGGAGAGAATACGCATGCCGAAGATCATCAAGCCGAACCGCCGCGACGTCCTGAAATATGGCGCAGCGGCAGCCACCACCGCCCTCTGCACGCCTTACGTCAGTCGCGCATGGGCCGACACCGTCGAGATCAACATGTTGGCCTGGTACGGCCATGGCGAGCCGGACGTGGTGGGCGAGTTCGAAGCCGCCAACAACGTCAAGTTCAAGCCCAAGTATTACGCGGGCGGCGACAACATGATGGCGCTCATCGCCCAGTCGCCCCCCGGCACCTATGACGTCATCCTGTCGGACGGCGAGTTCGTGCAGCAGCTCAATGCGGCGGGCTACATCGAGGAGATGAACCCGGCCGACTATCCCTTCGACGACATGCTCTATGAGGACTTCAAGAAGTTCCCCGGCCATTGGAAGGACGGCAAGCTCTATTCCATGATGTTGCGCTTCGGCCACCTTGGCGTCTCCTACAACACCAGCGCCATGTCCGATGCCGAGGCCATGAGCTACAAGGCCTTCTGGAAGCCCGAGATCAAGGGCAAGGTCGGCCACTTCGACTGGCACCTGCCGAACCTGGGCCAGATGAGCCTCACCAACGGCAACGGTGCAAAGCTGTGGGACCAGGACGAGGCCGGCTGGAAGAAGATCCAGGAGACCACCATGACGCTGCGCCCGCAGGTCGGCGGCTTCTTCGATTATGGCGGCACCTTCAACGGCCTCAAGAACAACGAGATGATGGCCATGGCCGGCATCGGCGACTGGATCACCGGCGTGCTGGAGCGCGATGGTGCACCGGTCAAGTCCGTGGTCCCCACCGAAGGCGGCATCCAGTGGACCGAGTCCTACTCGATCGGCAAGGGCACGCCCAAGGCTGACACGGTGAAGAAGTTCATCCAGTACATGCTCTCACCCGAAGGCCAGGTCCACTCGGCCCGCATGCTCGCCTACCCGGGCTTCTGCGTCACCAAGGGTGGCCGCGCGCTGCTCAACCAGAAGGACCCGAAGGAAGCCCAGCGCACCGGTCAGGTCGACGGCATGCCGAACGACCCGATCACGCTCATCAAGGATGGCCGCATCCACTACCGCGACATTCCGGTGCAGCAGAGCCTCGAGGACTGGAACGAGTTCTGGCAGGAATACAAGAACGCGTCGTAACGGTTGTGGCCGCGCGCAAGCGCGGCCACATTCTCTTCTATGTCGTTACCCACCCCCTCACAGCCGTCATCCCGGCGAAAGCCGGGACCCAGCTTTCCACGTCTTCGATGCCCGAAGCTGGGCCCTGGCTTTCGCCGGGGTGACGGCAAGAGGGGAAACCTGGGCCTCGGAGCAAACCCACCACCACCATGACCACCAGGCCCACCACCAAGCCCGACCCCTACGCGATCGCCTGGCGCCTGCCGCTGATCGTCTGGCAGGGGCTGTTCTTCGTGGGGCCCCTGCTCTTCATGGTGGCCATGTCGTTCTTCCTGGTGAAGAACTATCGCATGGAAGTTGCCTTCCAGTTCTCCAACTGGCAGCGCATGCTCTCCAGGGATTTCTTCTGGGACGCCTATTTCTTCACGCTCTGGCTGGCGGTGCTCGCCACCATCATCACCAGCCTTGTCGCCTTCCCCGCCAGCTATTTCCTCGCCTTCAAGGCCAGCGAAAGGCTCAGGCGCTGGGCCATCTTTTTCCTCATCATCCCGTTCTTCACCAGCTATCTGGTGCGCGTCTTCGCCTGGCAGGTCATCCTCGCGCAGAGCGGTGTCATCAATGCCGGCCTCTCCTACCTCGGCCTCGGCCCCTGGCAGATGCTGAACACCCAATTTGGCACCATGGTCGGCTATCTCGTGCTCTGCCTGCCGCTCGCGGTGATCCTGCAGACCTTCTCGCTCGCCAACATTGACAAGCGGCTGGTGGAGGCTGCGCACAACCTCGGCTGCGGGCGGCTGCGCACCGTTTTCACCGTGGTGGTGCCGCTCGCCAAAACCGGCCTCGTGGTTGCCGCCGTATTCTGCTTCATCCTGTCCTTCGGCGACTTCGTGGCGCCCTATTATCTCGGTGGCTCAAAGCCGCCTACGCTGTCGATCATGATCGTCGATACATCGAAGTCCGGCCAGCAATGGCCGCGCGCCGCGGTCGTTGCCATCATGATGATCGTCACCCTTCTCGTCGTGGCCTTCACCGCCATCGGCTTTGCCTACAGGAAGCGCGGCAAATGAAGGATGACTTGCTCCTCCGCTGGGTTCTGGCGCTTTACACCGCGCTGATGTTCCTCTTCGTCTTCGCGCCCATCGCGGCAAGCCTCGTCTTCTCCTTCAACTCGGACCGCTTTCCAACCATCCCGCTCGGCTCCTTCACCACCGACTGGTACGTGAAAGCCTTCAGCAACCCGGAGGTCTGGGACGCCGCCTTGCGCAGCCTCATCGTCTCTTCCGTCACGGCCGTCATCGCCACAGCCATCGGCTTCTCGGCGGCCTATACGGACTACCGCTATGACTTTTTCGGCAAGAAGGCCTTCCTCGTTCTGGCCCTGCTGCCGCCCACCATCCCGCTCATCATCCTCGCACTCGCCATGCTGGGCTGGCTGTCGATGTTCAATGCCTCGGGCATGACGATCTCCATCATCCTCGCCCACACCGTGCTCTGTGCGCCTTTCGCCATGGCGGTCATCCGCTTGCGTCTGAACCAGATGGACCCCAACCTTGAGCCCGCCGCATGGAATCTCGGCGCGTCGGAATGGGTCACCATGAAGTCGGTCGTCATCCCCTTCACGCTCCCCTCCATCATCGCCAGCCTGTGTCTCACGGCGGCCGTCTCCTTCGACGAATTCGCAGTGGCCTGGTTCGTCTCCGGCCTCAACAAGACGGTGCCCGTGGTGATCCTCGAAATCCTCACCGGCAACATCGACCCGCAGGTCAACGCCATCGGCACCGCCGTCTTCCTCGTCTCCATCACCCTCGTCGTCATTGCGCAGATGCTCGTCATGGGCCGCGCCAAGAAACCGGAATCTGCCTGATGGCCGAACCCCTCGTCGTCTTCGACAATGTCGTGAAGCGCTTCGGCACATTCGAAGCCGTGAAGCGCATGAACTTCGAGATCCGCGAGGGTGAATTCCTCGCCTTCATGGGCCCCTCGGGCTGCGGCAAGACCACCACGCTGCGCATGCTGGCAGGCCTCGAACAGCCCACCGAAGGCGACATCCGCCTCGCTGGAAACTCGCTCATCGACGTCAAGCCGCATGAGCGTGATACGCCCATGGTGTGGCAGTCGCTCGCCCTCTTCCCCTTCCTCAACGCACGCGAAAACGTCGAGTTCGGCCTCAAGATGCGCGGAATGGACAAGCCAAGCCGCCGCAAGAAGGCGCTGGACTGGCTGGAGCGTCTCGGCATCGGCGAATTCGCCGAGCGTGACGTGAACTCGCTGTCTGGCGGCCAGCGCCAGCGCGTGGCACTCGCACGCGCACTCGTCACGGAACCGAAGATCCTGCTGCTCGACGAGCCGCTCTCGGCACTGGATGCCCATCTGGTCATCCGCATGCAGGCTGTGCTGACGAAGCTGCAGCGCGAACTCGGCATCACCTTCGTCTATGTCACGCATTCACAGTCGGAGGCCTTCGCCATGGCCGACCGCGTGGTCATCATGTCCAAGGGCGAAATCGCCCAGATCGGCTCGGCGCGCGACATTTACCGCACGCCCGCCAACCGCTTCGTCGCCGAGTTTGTCGGCCGCAACAACATCTTCGCGGGCAGTGTCAACGCGGCCGGAAACGTCGACACGCCGGCCGGCATCTTCACGCTCGACGGCAAGGCGAAACCCGGCGAGAAGGTCAGCTTCGTCGTCGCCGCCGATGTCGTCTCGCTCTCGGCAACGAGGCCCGCCGCGCAGAACGTGTTCACCGCGCAACTGATCTCGGAAGAGTTCGTCGGCTCCATGGTCACCCTGTTCTTCGAGGCCCCGGGCGACACGGAAATAAAGGTCCAGGTGCAGGAGCGCTCTCTTGAGGGCATCCCGCGCGAGCCGGGCCAGCAGCTCTTCCTCTCCTTCGACCCCTCCCACACCCACATCCTGAAGGGTTGACCGCCATGATCCGCAATCCCATCCCCTGGCCCAATGGCGCCCGCTGCGCCTGTGCCATCACCTTCGACATGGACGCGGATTCGCTCATCCATATTTCACGCCCGAAAGATGGCCACGACCGGCTCTACCCCATCTCCATGGGTCGCTACGGCCCGACCGTCGCCGTGCCGCGCATCCTCGACACCTATCGAAAATTCGGCCTGAAGCAGTCCTTCTTCATCCCCGCATGGTGCATCGAGCAGTACCCTGACGCCATCGAGTCGATACTCAAGGACGGCCACGAGATCGGCCACCACGGCCTGATCCACGAAGACCCCGTCGAGACGCGCGGCGAGGCGCAGCGCATCGCCTTCGAAACCGCCTTGCAAATTCATCAGAAGCGCATCGGCAGCAAGCCGCGGGGTTACCGCGCGCCCGTCTACAACGTCACGCAGCAGGTCATCGACCTCCTCGTCGAGCATGGCTTCCGCTATGACTCGTCCTTGATGGCGGACGACATCCCCTATCTCATGAGAACCTCCGCAGGCGAACTCTGGGAAGCCCCCGTCCATTGGGGCACAGATGACTGGCCGCCCTTCGCCCACTACGCCGAGATCGACTACATGATGCCGGTGAAGGCTCCCTCCGAGGGCCTCAAGGCCTTCTGGGAGGAGTTCGATGCGCAGTATGAGGCGGGCGGATTCTGGATCGGCATCTGGCACCCTTTCCTCACCGGCCGACTCGCCCGCTGGCGCCTCGTCGAGCAGTGGCTGGAGCAGACCCTCAAGACCAAGAGCGTCTGGTTCGCCACCCTCGAGGAGATCATCGCCCATGTCGCCAAGGTGACGGCGGACGGCAGCTACGTGCCGCGAACCGAGTCATTGCCCTACTATCGCGGTAGCCAACTGGGCTGATCCGACAGCAACATTTTTTGCAACGGCGGCATCACTTTTCCTCAACTGCGGCATCGCATTTGCGATGCTATGCTGCGTGTTGAAACGACGAGGAGAGAGCAACCATGTCGACGAGAAAACCCGGTCGCGGACGCATCTACAACTCCATCACGGAAACGATTGGGGACACCCCCATCGTCCGCCTCGACAAGCTCGCGAAAAAGCACGGCGCTCATGCCAACATCCTGGCCAAGCTCGAGTTTTTCAACCCCATCGCCAGCGTCAAGGACCGCATCGGCGTATCCATGATCGAAGCCCTTGAGCAGGCAGGCAAAATCGGTCCGGACACCGTCCTGATCGAACCCACCTCCGGCAACACCGGCATCGCGCTGGCTTTCGTCGCCGCAGCAAAGGGTTACCGGCTGATCCTCGTCATGCCGGAATCGATGTCAGTCGAGCGCCGCAAGATGCTTGCCCTGTTGGGTGCCGAGCTCGTCCTCACCGAAGCCGCCAAGGGCATGAAGGGTGCGATAGCCAAGGCCGAGGAACTCAAAGCCGCAACGTCCGGCGCCATCATCCCGCAACAGTTTGAAAATCCAGCCAATCCCGCCATCCACCGGCGCACCACGGCGGAGGAAATCTGGAACGACACCGATGGCAAGATCGATTTCTTCGTGTCCGGTGTCGGTACTGGCGGTACCCTCACAGGCGCCGGCGGCGTTCTGAAATCGAAGAATCCCGCGTTGAAAATCGTTGCCGTGGAACCGGCGGATTCGCCCGTCCTTTCAGGGGGTCAGCCTGGCCCCCACAAGATCCAGGGCATCGGGGCCGGCTTCGTTCCGCCCATCCTCGACACTTCATTGATCGATGAAATCGTCAAGATCAGCAATGACTTGGCTGTTTCCACCGCACGTGAACTGGCACGCACCGAGGGCGTGCCAGGGGGCATCAGTTCAGGGGCCGCCGTGGCAGCTGCCCTCGAAGTGGCCAAGCGACCGGAAAACAAGGGAAAAAACATCGTGGTCATCATCCCCTCCTTCGCCGAGCGCTATCTCTCGACCGCGCTGTTCGACGGACTGGCCTAGTCCACCAGGCCGCTCTTCCACGAGGAGAGAATGAGGCCAATTCCGGCGGCGGTAAGAAGGGCCAGGCTTGCTGCCAAGATCATGATGTTTATCCCGAATTCACAAGGTTCGGGGCGCAGTTAGCCGGAGCTTGACCGCGAGACTTTGAGCTAGCGCAAATCCTGCTGCACTGCGACAAAATTCTGCAGCCAGGCCTTCAGCTTGCCTGATGAGCACCACCCAAGACGTCAGCCAGCGCACGTCTCGTTCGGCTTCAGTCGCCGGGGGCTGATGGTGATCTGATCCATACGGCAGGTGACGACAAGCGAGCCGTTGGCAGCGCAGATGCGGGCCACGGTGATGGCATCGCTGTCGGCGAGCACCTCGAGCATGTCGCGCGAGCCACCCGCGTCATCGAGCAGGCCATAGGCGGTATCGAGGCATTCCGCTGACGAGCCAGGCAGAGAGACGGTCGTGAAGCTGCCGATCTCAATCTCGCCCTTCGTCTTCGACTTCCGCAATACCGGGCTGCGTGTCAGCTGCCCGGCGGGATCTTCAGGTCCCACCGTCACGTCACCAAAACCGTCACCCTGATCCTGCTCTGACGTCTCAGCGTCCACCGAAGCGAGTTCGCTTGTGGGCGTATCTTCAAGCACCGCCGGCGCCGATGACGGCACCACCGTGAACTGCAAAGATCCCTTCAGTTGACGCTGCAGCCCGCGGGTGAGCAGTTCGTTATCCGCAAGCTCACTACGCGATTCCGCTATTTGGTCATCGAGCCGGGATGAAACGCTCGCAGGCATCGGTTCGTTCATGACGTAGCGCTTGATCACGTCGAAATTCCAGCCTGCCACGAAACACGCCAGAAGCGTCACGTTGGTGAGACTGCTCCAGAAGATAATGTCGAGCACACCCCGCGAGCGTGCCGGTCGAGCATCCTTTCGCGGTGGAACCGCGCGGACAACGCGACGAACTCTGACGCTATCCATCAGTTCGTCGACCAGTTGATGATCGCTCTCTTTCGTCATCAGTTTCCGGAGCGCTTCACGCTCTTCTCGGATTCGCCAAGCAGTCTGAGATTGTTCTGGATGTAGGGATTGTCAGGTTCAAGCTCATACGCCCTGAGCAGGAACCTGCGAGCACTCTGCAGGTTGCCACGCAACAGTTGAGAGTAACCTGCGTTGTTGAGAATGGTGGCATTCTGTGCCCCGAGTTTCAGCACCTTCTCATAGGCCTGATCGGCCAGATCGAACCGGCGCAGGTGATCATAGCTCGCTGCGAGTCCCAGCCATGCCTCAGCATCCTTGGGGGTGACTTCAACCGCCTTCTGATAGCTCTGCGCCGCAAGGCCGTAGCTCTCATTGCGGAAGTAGACTTTGCCCATCCGCAGGTAGTCGTCAGACGGGAAAAACGCCGCATCCTCTACCTTCGGCGCCGGCTGCTTCGCATTTGGCCCAGCCAGCAAGATATTTTCCTGAGATGCGCATGCCGAAATGCCTGTGCACAGGAACAGAATCGCGATACTTTGCGCTGCTCCCCTGAACATGGCCCCAGACCCCATCATTGTCATTTCGCTATCCCTAAAGCGCCAAAGAGTTTGATGACGACTGGAAGCAGCGTAACCCCCAGCACCACCGGAAAAATGAAAAAGCCTAGCGGCAGAACGAGCTTCGCGGGCAGGGAGGACGCCTTCTCCTCAGCCCTCGCAAGCCGCTTCTGCCGCATTTCCTCACTGTAGACCCGCAGCGACTGCACGAGGCTCGTGCCAAGCTCCTCCGATTGACGAAGGAGCGTGGCGAAGGACTTTGCTTCCGGAATGCCCAGCCTGATGCCAAGATTATCAAGACACTCGCGTGTCGACTTGCCCGCCCTCATTTCCAGCGACATGAAGGACAGATTACGGGCAAGCGAGGGATAGTCGCGTGCCAAATCGCGACTGATGCGATCCATGGCGGCATCCACGCCGATACCAGCCTCGACGCAGATGACGAGAAGGTCGAGGAAATCGGGGAAGCCCTGGCGATGCTCTTCGAACAGCTTGTCACGGCGCACACTGACGATCGACCGTGGCAACATGTAGCCGATAAAGGTCAGACCCACCGCCGCGAGAATGGTGAAGGCGACCGGACGCCCCGGATAGAGTCTGCCAAACAAGGCGGCAGTCAGGATGCCGCAGATGAGGGCCGTGCCGATACGGCTTGCCTGGAACAGAACCAGTGCCCGATTGCCATAATAGCCGGCGGAGTTCAGGAACTTGATCAGTTCCGACTTCTTGGCTTCGTCGGTGGGAACAAGTCCCTTGAGGTAGTCCGGAGCGGAACTGTGCTGCACCGAGGCAGTAGGAACCGTGGCTGCAGAAACCGGGGCTGCGCCCGAGGCCGTCACCCGGCGGCGCACGCCGGACCAAGACATGGTGATGGTGCCAAAAGCGAAGGTGAGCGAGGCGACGGCAAGAAATACCGACGCGAACAGCAGAAGGTCCCCGCGGGCGGACAGATATGTGATGATCTGCTCCATTCCCCCGTCAGTACTTGAAGTTGATCATCTTGTAGATCATCAGATCGCCCAGGATCTTCCAGACGATGAGCCCGCCCATGACAAGCTGGAAGGTCGGCAGATACCAGACATCTGTATAGTAGCGCGGATTTGGGAAGTAGATGGCGAGCCCAATGAGGGGTGGCAGGACGGTGAGGCCATAGGCCGAGAACCGACCTTCGGCCGAAAGCGAGCGAACCTTCCGCCTCAGCTGGAAGCGTTCGCGCAGTACGCGAGACAGATTCTCCAGAACCTCGCCCAGATTTCCACCGGCGCTTGATTGGAGGGAAACTGCAGTCACGAGAAGCGACATGTCAGACACGCCAACCCGGCCTGAGAGATTCTGGAGCGCCCGCGGCAGATCGAGACCATAGGTGAGTTCATCGGTCGTGAGGCCGAATTCGGATCCGATCGGATCTGGCATTTCGCGGCCGACGAGCGTCAAAGCCGTCGGCACCGGGTGTCCGCTGCGCAGACTGCGGACCACCACGTCCAACGCATCCGGTAACTGTGCCTGGAACGCGGCCCTGCGCTTGTTACGAATGAACCTGACAACGAATAGCGGCAGCCCGACGCCTACCGAGAGCCCAATGACGAGGCTTACCCACATGGGCAGCGTCGTGAGTATCAGAAGGCCGGTCACCAGCACGAAACAGGCGAGCACCATGATCATCAGGAAGCGGCCAAGGTTGATGGTCAGACCTGACTGCACCAACATTTTCCGCAAGCCACCCATCACCGAAAGGTCGCGACCGTCGATGCCCCGCTGCGCCTTGAGGCGGAGCATGGCCTGCTCGCCGCCAGTCACTTCGCCCTGGACACTTAAACGCTTGTTGATGGCGCGCCGTGACCTCACCGGCGCGATCACGCCAAGATATAGCGCCTCCGCAAGGAAGATGACTGCCAGCGCGGAGCAGACGTAGAAGGTCATCCGGATGAGGGTTTCGCTGTCCATTTCACTGAACCTTCGAGGGATCAAAATAGCTGGATGGCACGGTGATGCCACGATTCTGCAAGTCGGCCAGGAACTTCGGGCGAACGCCGGTGGCCTGGAAGTTGCCCTGGACGGTACCGTCCTCCGTCGTGCCGGTGCGATTGTAGCGGAATATCTCCTGCATCTGGATCACATCACCTTCGATGCCCGTCACCTCGCTCACCGCCACCACCTTGCGCTTGCCGTCGCTCATGCGCTGCAACTGCACGACCATGCGGATGGCGGAGGCGATCTGCGTGCGCAGGCTCTGGATGGTCATCGGGAAGCCGGCCATGCCAATCATCGTCTCGAGGCGGCCGATTGCATCACGCGTGGTGTTGGCGTGAATGGTGGTCATCGACCCTTCGTGGCCGGTGTTCATGGCCTGCAGCATGTCGAAGGCTTCCTCACCGCGGCACTCGCCAACCACGATGCGATCAGGACGCATACGCAAGGCGTTCTTGACGAGTTCGCGCTGACGGATCTCGCCCTTGCCTTCGATGTTGGGCGGGCGCGTTTCCATGCGTCCGACATGGGGCTGCTGAAGTTGAAGTTCGGCGGCGTCTTCGATGGTGATCAAGCGTTCCTTGGGGCTGATGTAGCTCGACAAGGCGTTGAGCATGGTGGTCTTGCCCGAACCCGTGCCGCCAGATACCAGCAACGTGACGCGGCCCTTGACGGCCGCGGCCAGCACCGCTGCCATCTCTCGCGACAGCGCATTGTTGTCGACGAGCTTCTCCATCGAATAGGGTCGCTTGGAAAATTTGCGGATTGAGACCAGCGGGCCGTCCACCGCCACGGGCTTGATCGCAACGTTGACGCGCGAACCATCGAGAAGGCGGGCGTCGCACAGAGGCTGACTCTCGTCGACGCGGCGTCCCACCGTCGACACAATCTTGTTGATGATGCGCAGCAGATGCGCCTCATCCTTGAATCGGGCATCAGAAAGCTCAAGAACGCCGCGGCGTTCCACGTAGATCTGCCTGTGGGTATTGATCAGGATGTCGTTGACGCTCTCGTCCTTCAGCAGCGGCTCGATGGGTCCTAGTCCCGTCATCTCGTTTAGGACGTCGTCAACGAACTGCTCGAATTCCGTGGCGTTCAGCACCAAGCGCTCACCTGCGACGTGCTGGGCGACAAGGGCGTGGATCTGCGGCCTCAGTTCACGAAGCGGAATTTTTTCGATGGTTGCGAGGTTGATTTCATCGATGATCCGGCCATGGATGCGCAGCTTGGCATCCAGCAGGCGCTGGCGCAGCGCGATGGCATCGGTTTCGGCCGTCGACACTTCCGCCACCGGCTTCGCCGGCTCGGCGCTGGGTGCGGGAACTTCCTGAGGCTGTGCACCACCACGACTGAGGATCGAAAAACGTCCGATGGCCATGCTCAATACCCCAGTATCTTTGACAATTCGGTGATGAATCCGTTGCGCGGCTTGATGTCCGACGTCGGCACGCCGCGGTCGATGGCCTCGCGCATCAGGCGTTCGTCGGCGGAAATCTGACCGGCCAGAACGTCGCCGAGCAATTCCTTCACCTCGCTTGCCGAAATGCCGGTGCCGAACAGCGACCGGCTGTATTTGTTGACGATCACCTTGGGCTTGACCAGTTCGCCGAACTGGTTGGTCAAGTCGTTCACCATGCGGCGGGCCGACTTCAGGCCGGGCACCGAGAAGTCGGTGATGATGTAGATATCCGATGAGCCGAGGATCACCGCATCCGACCAGTTCTCGACATGCCGCGGCAAGTCCACGATCAGCGTCTGGTGGCTCTGCGACACGATGTCGAGCGTGCGGGTGATCACTTCAGGTGCAAAGGTGAATGCCTCGCCAAACTTGCGCTGGGCGGAGAGCACGTCAATCTTGTTCTGGTAGGTGGACGTCATGCTTTCCAGCATGCGCGGATCGAGACGGGACGGATTGGCGATGATCTCGTCAAGCGCCCAGGCGGGCTGAAGGTCGAGATATTCCGCACAAGCGCCGCCGGTGAGGTCGAGATCGACGATGCAGGTTGAGGGCGAGTTCGACTTGCTGCGCCCGGCGGCAAGCAGTGCTGCATGAACGGCGATCGAGGTGGCGCCCACGCCGCCGCGCGCTCCGAGAAAGGTCATGCACTTGAGCTCGGACTTGGACCCGACACCTTGGCTGAGCACGCGGCCGCAGGCGGCGATGAGCTCACCCGCACTCAGCGGCGCCTTTATCCAATCCGAAACGCGCAGCCGGAGCAGCCACCGCACCAGCTCATCGCCCAGTGCGGGCGACAGCACAATCACCGGCAGGTGCTGCGGACGTTGCGTCATGAAGCGCTCGAACTCGCGCTGGGACGCCTCGCTCGAAGATTCGAGATCATAGACGAAGATGCTGATGCCGCGCGGATCATAGCCCGGCACAACCTTGCCCGAGGCAATCAGGCTGAGGTCCACGCCCTCGCGCTGCGCCACATATTCCTTGAGCTGGCGGCCAACCTCCTCGTTCTGCGTGACAAAGCCAATCCCCATGATGGGATTGGCTGACCGGACCGAACGGCTGAAAATCTGCAACATGTCAGCTACTGCTCCATGTTGCCTTGAGATCTTCGCCGGTGACCGTACTGGTTGCCGAGACCGGGAATCTCACTTCGGTGAGATTCGCGAGGGCGTTCAGGAACGCAAACTCATACTTCACGTTCTGCAAGCTCACCGTGATCGTCGGGATGGGGCCGGCGATGCGACCGGCATATCCCATGCCGGTATACTGATACCTAATGACCACGTTTTCCCGCTTCAGCGATGAAAAGAACTGGCACATTCCCCCGTTCGAACCCTTCACACAGTTCGTACCATTGTTTCCACGACCCAGTACAATCGTATTCATTGCGCTGAGGCTGTTGACCGGATCCCACGTGCAGGCGGCGGCACCTGATGGAACTGTACCGCGGCACTGTCCGGTTCCTTCGCAAGTACAATCGAAGGCGGGCATCGTCGAGCCAGGCAAGTTGTTCCCAGGCTCGAGCCCGGTGAGGGTCGTCAGGTTCCAGGCGACAGGACTTGAAACGGCAGCAATTCGGGCGCCGCGCTCGGTGGCCTTCGTAGCCGAGTTCCATTGATAGAATACATAGGAAAACTCTATGATGCCAAAGATCAACACGAAAAATGTAAGAATCGACGCCGTCACCTCGAGGAGGACTGCGCCGGATTCACTTCGACGACCATGCTTGAACCGTCTATCGGACACCGAATACGCGCTCCTTGTGTGAGGCTTGGAGGGTCATTCCTTCAAGCCCCAGGAATCCGAGGAAGCCAAGAGAAGGGTAGGCGACGGAAGTCGAGACGGTAACAACCGGAACATTTCCGGCATAACGATAGGACTGGAGGCCACCGCTGAGTGCGGTGTTGACGACTGTTCCCCAGATGACGGATACATCCGAGGTAGACCACCAGCTTACCTTCTTGGTTCCACCGGTGGTAACCCCGGTGACGGCAATACTCTTTATTGCGGCATCGTTTTGCGTCGTGTTGGTGGAATCATAAGGGAGACTGGCCGCATAGCGGGCTGCATCACGCACGCTGTTCTGCAGCAATTGGTAATTAAAGAAGTAGTTCGCGAACTCCATCACACCGAGGCCAAGCACGGTGAGGAACGGGATAACGATCGCGAGTTCGATAAGCGCCGCTCCGCGCTCACCACCTCTGAACTTGCCCAGTATCATCACCTTGCTCATCAGGGTGTCGGTTACCTATAAAGCTGAATGTTGTCGGCCACGATCGCACCGTTGCTGCCGCTGCCGGCGCCGGGCTTCACGATGCTCACCAATTCGGCGTAGACAGAGCCTTGGTTGCCCACTGGCTCCGTAAGGAAGAACAGTCCAAAAGCCGCCGCGTTGATGGTGGTACTGCCAGAGCCGATTGGCTGCGCTCTGCAATTTGCAACAGCAGCGAAAATGAGCCGGCGGTCCGGAAGATCGTTCACAGCGGTCGAACCAGTGTAGCAAGCCGGTGTTGCCATGCTGTTTGCGCCAATCAGCGATTGGGCGATCTCGGCACGATAGACTTCGTAACGGGTGGGAAGATTGGCAGGAGCAGAATCGAAAAGCGTGCCGTTGGAAGGATCTCTCTTCGGCCACTGCGCTGTGTTGGAGCCAAAGTTTGTCCGCATGTAGAGCGTGAACATATTGTTCCAGTCTCCACCGCCCATACGCCCGCCAGCGCCCGTTCCGCAGGTATCGCTTACCATGCAAGCATCCCTCGGGAACCCCATTGCACTCGGCAGTCGGGGTGGCGGTCCAACGGAGTAGTTGGCCGTTGCATCATAGATATTCACTTCGTTTGGATTGCAATTCCTGTTTGCGCCGTTCTGCGCTGGCGTCCAGGACTTGCGAACATTGCGTGCCGGCCTGATGGCGCTGTCACTCCTGCTGAATGAGCCACCGAACATGTCAAAGCGTACATTGAACGCATCATTGACGACGTTGGTGTTTCCAGGCTTGGTTGTCAGGCCATTGAGGGTGACACAGGAGCCTGGCACAGCCTGTGCGACCGAGTCCCGCAGAGCGCGTCCACCAGGTCCCAATGGGGTTTCAATGTATCCGAAGTTACCAGGAGAGAACTGTGCCTGGCCGCTATTCGGAAAAGCCTTGAGCTCGAAGAGCTTCCGCCTCTCGCTGGCAGTGTTCACGTGAGTCATCAATTCAGTGGTACGATAGGCATCAGAATTGCCCACAGGCTCGACCGGGTTGCAGATGAACATCGGCACGATGTTGCATGCACCCGCCTGCATGCCCGCCACGGCCGTTGCGGTTGTCGTGAATGAACCGACAGCATTGATGAAGGAGGCCGGGAAGAGCGTGTCGTAGGTCGCCTGGTTTACGGTGACTTCGACGTAGTTTGCCGTCACCGGATCGGTCGTGCTGTAGGGATTGTCGGTGATTGGATCCTTGTCGTCCGCCGGAAGTGCATTGAGGAAGCGATAGCTGACCGTGCTTCCGCTCACAGAGGAGAAGGATTCCGAGAATGTGGCCGGATTGGCCACGAGATTATCCTTCGCGCGAACCGATCGTGTGATTGCATCGCTGGTGTGATCAAGCTCCGCAGCCATGGCGAGAGCTATCGCATCAGCACCGTGCTGCAGGGATGAGTTGAGGATGTAGACACGGCTGGCGTCGATTGCGAGCAGCGCAAAGCTCATGATGATGGGGAGCATGATGGTAACGTAGATGAGCGCCATGCCCGACTGGTCGTCGCGCAAAGATCTCTTCAAGAGCCCTGGTCCAAGTCTCTCGCGCTTCCACTGCATGGTGGCTGCCTCACCTCAGTTCCCGCCCGACATGCCGGCGGAAGCACCCGATGCGGGCGTATCTGTCGTGCCAGTCGAGGTCGATCCACCCGAGGACAGGTAGCTCTGCATCATCTTGTCGAGCGCGCTGATCCCCTGGGCACCGGAGGTCTTGATGTCGGTGTTGTTGATGTAGGAAGGCCACGGCGTCGGGTGCTGGATGATGATGTTCGACGTCGGGGCATCGCCCAGCCCCACCGTGATCGAGTCCCGGCGGCTCATGTAGTCATAGATGTAGTTGTTGTCGAGATAGTCGCTCCGATGATCGTTCTCACGATCGGTGATCGTGCTGTCATCCGCAAGCACGGGCGATGAGAGGCAAGCAGCCGCGATGATCACGCCGACGAGGAGGCTATTTCTGCGGAGCGCCATAATTCACCTGTGGGATGTCGATGATGTGTCCATAGACACCGTTGTACTTGGTATCGAGGCTTGTACGAGACACCTCCTGCTTGCCCATCAGGAAGAACTCGGGCTCGTTGGCGGAGAGCAGGCCGTCGTTGAGCGGATCCTTGAGGTGCTGCTTCGTGCCAACCGGGCGAACAACGCGCGGTGTAACGATGATGACAAGGTCAGATTCCTTCTTCTGGAACGCCGAGGACCGGAACAGCGTGCCAACCACCGGCACATTGCCGACCCATGGCACTTGCGTCGCCTGCTTGGCATTCAAGGACTGCAGGAGGCCCGCGATGGCAAAGCTCTGGCCGTCACGCAGTTCGACGCTGGTGTTCGCCGTACGGATCACGAAGCCCGGATTGCCATTGTAGCTCAGTGAAGGATCGATTTCCGACACCGTGGGATTGAGCTGGAGGTTGATGAGGCCGTCATCGAGAACCGTTGGCGTGAAGTTCAGGATCACGCCGAAGTCCTTGTAGGTCACGGAGCAGGTCTGGTCGGCCAATGAGCCCTCGCAGGTCTGCACCGGCACCTGGCCACCGGCGTTGAAGCTGGCCGTCTGACCGGAAAGTGCCGTGAGGTTTGGCTCGGCAAGACGGCGCGCCATGCGCCGTTCTTCCAGCGCGGTGATCAGCAGATCGGGGGACGTCCCGTTTTCCAGAATGTTCGCAACGACCGTGCCAAAGGGAACAAGGCCCGAGAGGGCGCTGGCGGCGGCGGCCAGTCCGAGTCCCTGGCTGCCCGCGGCCTGTGCAATGCCGAGACCCTGCCCGTAACCATTGCCGTCATTGATCAGGTTCCAGTTGAAGCCGAGTTCCTTGCCCGCAGTGCGCGCCACCTCCACCATGCGAACCTCAAGGTTCACCTGCTGGTTGGCGGTGATCGAGAAGGAATTGGTGACGTCGTCACCAACAAAATCACGGGCGATGGTCATGGCCTTTTCGGCGGCGGGCGCACTCGGCACCTCGCCCTCGAGCAGCACACGGCCGTTCACGCTGCGGACCTTGAGACGGGCGCCGGGGATGGCTTGCTTCAGCGTGCTGCTGAGGCCTGTGAGGTCATGCGTAACCTCGACGTCGATGACGGCGAGCAGATCTTTCTTCTCGTCGAACAGGGTGACGTTCGTGGAGCCAAGCTTGCGACCCAGCACATAAAGCGTGCGGTCGCTGAGCGCGTTGACGTCTGCCGTCTCGGGATCGCCGACGACGATCTCGCCGAAGGGCACCGTGAACCGGAACGTCTCGGAACGGCCCATGACGACCTTGAGCCGCGCCACCCTGTCATCCGTTGAAATCTTGACCAGCGTTGCAGCCGAGGCGCCACTGGGCACGACGGACTGCCAGCCTGCAAGCGCGAGCAGCGCGACGACCGTGGCCGCAACGGAGAAGGCAATGCTGCGGAGGCAACTCGCGGGCGGGCAGGTCTTGATCATTGGTTCGCATCCAGCGGAACGGTATAGGACGAGCCCTGCAGGCCCCGGTAAATGGTGATCTGGGCAGTGGTTGGCAGCGCGTCCTCCGTCACCTCGGCGGGAACGGGGGTGCTTGGCTCCGTTGCCACCGGCTTGCTCCGGTCGGCCTCGGCCTGGGTGAGCTTCGCCTCGAGATCGTCCAACCGGCGCTGGAACGCGGACTGCGCTTCGTCCGACTGGGAGAGCGTGGCACTCGATACCAACTGGCTTTCGACCACCCGCTGGGCCGGCGCGGTGTCGAGAGATCCGGCAGAGCGCAGCGTGAAGGTAAGGCCGCCGGTTGACTGTGCCAGCGCCAGCTTCTGGGCATCGAGCGGCGTCAGCTCCAACGTCGTTGTGCGGCCGTCGATGGGGTTGCCGTTCTTCTCGTCGACGTTCTGGTTCACCGCCAGGACCCTGACGTTCTGGAACAGCACGTCGATGCTGGGCGACCCGCCCTGCTCGCGCGTGTAGAGTACGTCGACGCGATCGCCCGGCAACACGAAGCCGGCGACACCACTGGTGTCGTTGACACCGATTGTGACCGCGCGCATGCCCTCCTTCACAAGGGCGGAGAGGGTGGCGCGGCCACCGGCGCCGGAAACCTTCCAGGCCAGAACGGGCTCGTTGGGGCCGATCGGCGTCAGCACCACGCGGGCACCGTCCTTGCTGATGTCGGCAATCGTGGTGAAGGCGCCCTCGGGCTTGGCTTCCCTGGGCCACGCGACCTCGGCGAGTACTTCCGGCGTGAGGGGCTCACCAAAGTGAAGCTCCTTCTTGGCGACGACAACGGTCTCTGTCACCACCTTGGGCGCTTCGGGGGCGACCTGCTGTGCAATCTGTTGCTGCTGGCTGGACAGCCAAATCTTGGCGAGGAAGACAGCCAGTCCACCGAAAAGCAATGCCACAAGCAGCATTACGAGGGTTCCAGTGCGGACAGGAAGCATGAACTAACTTTTCACTCGCTCAAGGGTTTGCCGGGCTGGAAGGCAGATGGGTCAGGAGAGAAGATAGCTGCCGCGGCACAGGCCGCGGCAGTCACAAGCAATGGATTGCATGTTACGGAGTACAGACTTTGCCCGTCAGACCCTTGCAAAGGGTGGACCACTGGTCTTGGGCCCAGCCGCCAACGGTCGCAAGGATTCCGAGGCCCACGGCAAGGATAACACCCAGAAGGGCGGTGTATTCGATGAAGGCCGCGCCGCTGTCATCAGCGTGAAGGGCACGGAGGAAAGATGTAATCGATTTCATTTTTGCAGTCCCTATAGTTGGTTTACATACTCAAAGTGGTTCGAGCCCATCTCGAAAACAAGGGTTAGCCC
>JBEARP010000115.1:0-13391 GCA_041163105.1 Pseudomonadota bacterium | reverse complement strand
GAATGTCACTCTCGGACGACGTCGAAGGAGGCCGACCCATGACCAAGTTGCAGCGCTACCAGATGTTCATCGACGGAAAATGGGTCGATGCCGCCGACGGCCGGACCTTCACCTCGATGAACCCCTCGACCGGCGACGACTGGTCGGAAATCCCTGAGGCGACCGCTGCCGACGTGAACCGGGCGGTCGAGGCTGCGCACCGCGCCTTCACGCAGGGCGAATGGGCGACAGCACTTCCCACCGCGCGCGGCCGCTATCTCCGCCGCCTCGCCGACCTCCTGGCCCAGAGGTCCGAGGAACTGGGCCGCACCGAGACGATCGACACCGGCAAGATGCTGAAGGAGACGCGCTGGCAGGCGAAATACATAGCCGAGTTCTTCCACTTCTATGCCGGTGCCGCCGACAAGGTGATGGGCAACACGCTGCCCATCGACAAGCCCGACATGCTGGCGATGACGCTTCGCGAGCCGCTGGGCGTCGTCGCCGCTGTGGTGCCGTGGAATTCGCAGCTCTTCCTCGTTGCGGTGAAGGTCGGCCCGGCGCTGGCGGCGGGCAACACGGTGGTGCTCAAGGCCTCCGAGCATGCCTCCGCACCCATGCTGGAATTTGCGAAGCTCATGGAGGAGGCAGGTTTTCCACCCGGTGTGTTCAACGTGGTCACAGGCCATGGCGACCCGTGCGGGCGGGTGCTCACGTCGCACCCCCTCGTGCAGCGCATCAGCTTTACTGGCGGGCCGGAGTCCGCACGCCATATCATCCGCAATTCGGCCGAGAACTTCGCGCAGGTGTCGCTCGAGCTTGGCGGCAAGTCGCCGTTCCTGGTGTTCGATGACGCCGACCTTGAAAGTGCGGTGAACGGCTCGATTTCCGGCATCTTCGGTGCCACTGGCCAGTCCTGCGTGGCGGGCTCCAGGCTTTACCTGCAGGAGAAGGTGGCCGACCAGTTCCTCGACACCATGGTGTCACGCGCCCGGCAGATCCGCATCGGCGATCCGCTGCTGGAAGAAACCCAGATGGGGCCACTCGCCACCCATGGCCAGCTGGCCCGCATCGAGAAGGAAGTGGCCTTCGCACAGGAGCAGGGCGGAAAGCTGCTGACCGGGGGCCAGCGGCCACCGGCGCAGAACCGCGGCCTCTTCTATGAGCCCACCATCATCGAATGCCGCAGCCAGCAGGACCGGATCGTCGACACCGAGATGTTCGGGCCGGTGCTGAGCGTGCTGCGCTTCAAGGACGAGGAAGAGGTGCTGCGGCTCGCAAACGACAACAAGCATGGGCTGGCAGCTGGCGTGTTCACGCGCAATGGCGCCCGCGCGCTCAGGGTGACCAGGCAGCTGCGCGCCGGCATCGTGTGGGTGAACACCTATCGCGTCGTCTCGCCCATTGCCGAGTTCGGCGGCTTCAAGGAGTCGGGCTATGGCCGCGAGAGCGGCTTCCAGGCGATCTATGATTACACCCGGCCCAAGACGGTGTGGATCAACACCTCGGACGCGCCGCTCGCAAACCCCTTCGTGATGCGCTAGGCGGCAGCGCCACTCACGCGAAGGCGGGGATCACTTCCTTGCAGAACAGCTCGAGCGAGCGCTTCTGCTCCTTCATGCCCAGCCCGAGGCTGGCGTAGTAGGTGAACTGGTCCACCCCCAGCGTCTCATAGGGCTTCAACTTGGCGATCACCTCGTCGGGCGTGCCGAACATCAGGTTGGTCGACAACATCTGCGGATCATATTCGCTGCGGTTGGCGATGTCGTGCAGGTCCACTTCCTTGGGGAAGCCGTTCTTCACGTCGCCCATGTTCTTGAACAGGTTCTCGAACTGGCCGAGCTGGCGCTGCGCGGCGCGCACCGGCACCATCCAGTCTTCCTTGCGGTCATAAAGCGCGGTGTGGCGCATCATGGCGAAGATCGGGCGCGCCTTGCCCGGGTTGTTGGCCATCGCCTCGTCCAGCCGCGACTTGTAGAGCTCGGCCTCGCTCATCGGGCGGGTCAAGGGCCAGGACATGATGTTGAGGCCGTGCTTGACCGCGAAGTCATAGGTGATGGGCGCGCGTGCCGCCACCCACAGCGGGGGGTGGGGCTGCTGCAGCGGCTTCGGCACCGAGGTGGAGGTGGGGAACTGCCAGAACTCGCCCTTGTGCTCATAGTCGCCCTGCCACAGGGCCAGCACGGCGGGCAGCATTTCCTGCATGTATTTCCACCCGTCCGTCTGCTTGAGGCCTGGGTACATGCGGTCAAACTCGCGCTGGTATGCGCCGGAGCCGATGCCGAACTCAAGTCGGCCGCCGGTGATGAGGTCGGTGAAGGCCGCTTCGCCGGCGAGCTTGATGGGGTGCCAGTAAGGTGCCACCGCCACCGCCGTGCCGAGCCGGATCTTCGAGGTATGCGCGCCCCACCAGGTGAGGATCTGGAACGGGTCCGGCGCGATGGTCATCTCGAGGGCGTGGTGCTCGGCCGACCAGACGATGTGGAAGCCGCCATCCTCCGCCATCTGCACCATCTCCAGCGTGTGCCGGGCGACATCGCGCATGTCGATGCTGTCATCCAGGCGTTCAAGGTTGATGGCGAGCTGGAATTTCATGGCAGTCCCTTTTGGCTTCCGGTGCTTGTGCGTTCACATTTACCGGGTGTCAATCGCTGTGGAAAGCGGGGTTGTCAGAAATCCGACATCATCGCAGGGAATTCGCCGGGCGTCAGTCCAGCGCGCTGAGGAACGCCGCCGAGGCCTGCTTCGTCGGATCGACCATCAGGAACTGCCCGGCATAGTCTGGATGGCCCACCCATGTGCCGTTGCTCGTCAGGTGGTTCCTGTAGCGCAATGTCGGTGAGCCACCATAGTGCGTTCGGCACCGCTCATCGAATCTCGCATCAGCGTGCCGGCGCGCTGCGGTGTTCCACACGGGCAGGCGGGTGGCGTTGACGCCGAGATCAGGGTTGGAGCTGGTCATCGATGGGCAGCAGCCCCCGCTCGCTCAGCACCTTGCGCGCCACGCGAAAGCACTCAAGTGCCTGGGGCACGCCGCAGTAGATGCCGACGACATGGATGATGGCACGTATCTCGGCTGCCGACGCGCCGTTTTTGATGGCGCCGTTGCAGTGGATCTCCCACTCGTGCATCTTCCCGAGCGCGCCCAGCATCGCCAGGTTCATCATCGATCGCGTCTTCGCATCGATGGTCTCGTCGCCCCAGCCGAAGCCCCAGCACCATGCGGTCATCGCTTCCTGGAACGGGCGCGTCAGCGAGTCGGCAGCACTCAGGTTCCTTTCGACATAGTCTTGGCCAAGCGTTTCACACCGTTTCTCAAGCCCCTTGTCGAACAGCTTGTCGTTCAAATTCAATCCCTCCTGCTCCGAAACGCCCTCGCAGCCTCGCATAAAGGGCGGTGAAGTCCTGCTCACCTTCAGGTCGATTGGCAGGATGTAAAGAGCACTTCACAACCGCAGTCGACAATAAGGTCATTTGACCTGCTTTACCCCTGAACACAGTCAATATGCCAATTCAGGTTGGGTGACACAGGGGTGTTGCAAGAATTTCGACAGGCTTGTTGTGAATTGGAGGTGCTTCTCAAGCAGGTCGCCCATTCCTGCGGCATGTCTCGGGTCGAGCCCTCTGCAGCGTGAGGAGAGTGCTGCGTGCGCCTGACGTCGGTATGCCTGTCTGGACATTTCAAGTGTTGGAGTCCGGAGGATTCCTCGTTGCGACCGCCATGGGAACCTGTTCGGCGATAGCGAAGTTCCGATCTTCGGAAACAAAGCCAGCAAGAATGTCACGGGCGCAGGTCTGGCAATTCTGTTCGCAAATGGCGCACCGGACGAGATAAAGACGAGGACCGTGTGGATCTCTGAATTATCTGATATTGTTGGATCTAGCTTCCGAGACAAATTCGTTCGCTAACTGTAATCTGTAAGTTAGGTACCCCTTTATTGGTTCTTTATCTTGTCGATTGCGTCCGTCTCCATGCCTGTCACGCCTGCGGGCGCACAAGGAAAGTCGCTTCCGAAAAGGATGTGGTCTGGCTCGACGAGATCCTTGAGCGCTGCGATTGCCGACAGTGGGTGCCATTGTGCGGCACCCCTCCAACAGTTGATGGGAGGCAGCCGGGAGTCGCCTTTGCGACATGTGTGGTTTTGCCACTGCAGGCGAAGGCAATCCCCGGCAAATCCCTTTACGCGGTCTTCGCTGCGGCAGACGGATCCGCAGACTGGGCCTTCACGGAAGCTTCGTGAGCGTCCGTGGACTGCATCAAGGCCTTGGAGGCATGCGTCTTTGCAGTATCGGGCTGCGACTTGCCGTAATGCTCAGCCGCGACGCGATGCGACTTGGCGGTTGCCTCATGAAGTTCGGCGGCTTTCGTGTTGTGGGTCTGTGTCATGATCGTTCCAATCAAATACCGCGATCAGTCGCGATGGTTGATAACGGGCTTGGCGGTCATCCGTTCCATCCGTTCCACTGCGGACCAGCATCAAGCTCCGCCTTGCGCCTGAGCGTTGCTCGACCCCTGTTCAGTCGGCTCTTGATCGTGCCGACCTTGGTCGCGCAATGGTCTGCCGCCTCCTGGCAGGTGTAGCCAAGTGCGGCGACCAGAAGAACCGCGGAGCGCTGACCCTTCGGAAGGGTGCGGATGACGGACATCGTCTCGGTGAGCTCAATGCTTTCGAGCTGGCCTCCTGGTACGCTGAGCCTGGCGGAGAACATGTCGTCCACATCCTCAACCTCGCGCCGCTTCCGAAGCATCGTGTAGTGCTCATTTCGAAGGATGACTGTGAGCCAGCCGATCAGATTGCTTCCTGGCACAAATTGCTCCTGATAGCGGAGGGCCTTGAACAATGTCTCCTGGACGAGATCGTCCGCTCTGTCGTGGTGGTGAGAGAGAGAAAGCGCATAGGCACGCAGGCGCGGAACATAGGCAAGCAGTTGCACCGAGAAGAAACTCTCACCTTCGGCCATATGACGTGTGCCCGGGGCGACGCGCGCGCTCTTGACAGCGTCAATCGCCAGAATTGCGCCACGTGTCCGTGTTGCTTCTGCGAACGCATGCTTCATGATGGTAAGGGGAAGTGTGCCTCGCAACGTCCCTGAGAGCGGAGCTGAGCCGTGAGGAGTGATCTGCATGGTGGATGTCCTTTACACTGCAAGCCCTGCACTTTGGACGGACGCCTCTCAAGAGGCGAGGCGAGAAAACATGCGGGCTCGGATGGATCGATGCTGCACGAGCTGGCTCATTCCGTCTGTATCGCATTGCTCAGGTATGTAGCCGCCGGTCAATCTGCATGCGCGGCACTGCTTGCTTGGACAGCGTCGATTGGCGGGTGCGAGGCGTGACGCACGATCGCGAAACGTGAACGTGAATTGGCAATCTGAAGAAGCTGCAGGCTTCAATGTCAGGCGACCGCGGCGCTTCTTGTTGAAGGCTGATGGCTGCCATGTGGGCAACTCTCGGCGGTGCAACCCGGCGTTCGGGCTCGCAAGCGAGCAGGGTGTGTGACGCCGGCTTCTTCACGCCCGTTCACTCTCACGAACTGTCCTGGAGAAGTCGGCGTCACCGTCGCTGTATCACCATGTCTGGGAATTGTACCACGTGTCGACATCGGTGCGGACTTGATCCTTCGCGAAACCATACCGTTCCTGGATCTTGCCTTCGAGCTGCTCGCGGCGCCCGTTGATCACGTCAAGGTCGTCATCCGTGAGCTTGCCCCACTTCTCCTTGACCGCGCCCTTAACCTGCTTCCAGCTGCCTTCCACACGATTCCAGTCCATATTCATCTCCATGAATGACGTCGTTGATTGCCTCCTGGATCGACGTCGAACCCAGGGGCCAGTAATGTCCTGTTGTTTCATCAGCCACGGCCGCGAAGGGCCGGCTGGACATCAGTGCGGAAGCGCCGCGCTGCAGGTCCGCCCGAATGCGGCAAAACTCCATGGCGCGACCGTCGTCGTATCATCGCAAGGCTCGAAAGACCCTGATCAGAGTCTTCCGAGCAGCATGAGAATGATGATGATGACAAGGACAAGACCAAGCCCTCCATTGACGCCATGGCCATAGCCATAGCCTGGGCCACCGCCAAATCCGCTGAAGCCACCGAGGAGGAATATGACGAGAATGATCAGGAGTATCAGACCTATCGACATCGAAAGTCACTCCATGTTTGTGTTGAGTTGGTGATGAAAGAATTTTGTTTATCGAATCTTGGCAACAGGCAGCTGAGCGAAGATCACTCGGATCAGTCGCCGCAACATGTCATGAATGAAATCATCAGGGCGCACACCTCGCGAGACGTCTGAGCGTGCGAGTGCATGGCGGAAGTTACCATGTTTACATGGGTACAGCTACGTAGAATTACAAGCGGCTCTGAAGTCGGATGTATCGATGTGCTGACCTATGAAAGCGTAGCCGGTTCTGCTATTGAGTGCTTACCCATCCGCTACATGCCCTTATGAGCGTGCGCTGGAGTTTACGGCTTGATGAAGATCGCCCTCTGATCGGTTTCTGACAGATTGTCGCAAGATACGGGATTGCTCTGCTTGCTGAAACTGGAAGACAGAGCCTTCGTGCTCCTCGTTGCGTTGGCATCTTTGGCCTTCGCCTGGCTTCTGTGGCCGCTCAGCGGCGCGATACTGTGGGGCACTGTGCTGGCGATCGTGTTCGCTCCGCTGCAGCGGTATCTGAAGTCGCGATTTGGGCAGCGACCTGGCATCGCAGCCCTTACCACCATGCTGATCATCGTCTTTATCGTGGTCATTCCGATGGGGTTGGTTGCAGCGGCCCTGCTGCGCGAGGCGGCGGGCCTCTATGACATGCTTCAGGCGGGCAAGCTCGATTTCAGTCTCTACTTCCAGCAGGTGGCGGAGGCGTTGCCACAGTGGGTGAGAAGTCTCATGACCCGCTTTGACGTTGAAACCCTGACGGCAACCCAACGGAAGCTGGCCTATGGACTGCAGGAGGCCAGCCAGTTTCTGGCCACCCAGATTCTCAGCATCAGCCAATCCGCTGTTCAACTCTTCATCAATCTGGGCGTGATGATCTATCTTCTCTTCTTCCTGCTTCGGGATGGTGAGGCGCTCTTCGCGCGGATCAAGAAGGCTGTTCCGCTGCGCGCCGACCTGCAGGTGGCGCTGTTTGACAAGTTTGCTGCGGTGGTGCGGGCCACCGTGAAGGGCGATATCCTCGTTGCCATGCTGCAAGGTGCCCTCGGAGGGTTCATCTTCTGGATCGTCGGGATCCACGCACCGGTGCTGTGGGCCGTTCTGATGGCATTCCTGTCCCTGCTTCCGGCAGTCGGTGCCGCCATTGTCTGGTTGCCAGTAGCGATTTACCTGCTGGCCATCGGCGCCGTTTGGCAGGGCCTCTTGTTGATCGCCTTCGGAACCTTCGTCATCGGCTTGGTGGACAACGTCGTCCGACCGATCCTGGTGGGAAAGGATACGAAGATGCCTGACTATGTCGTGCTGATCTCGACCATCAGCGGGTTGCAGATATTCGGCCTCAACGGCTTTGTGCTCGGCCCGGTCATCGCCGCGGTCTTCCTCACGGTCTGGGAGATATATTCGGAGTCTCGTGATGCGTGCTAAATGACTGGTACCGTCCACGGAGCTACAATGAAGGTCGGACATGCGCTTGTGGCCGCAGCCTGCGCCATTGGTACCATTGCGACCGCGCTGTTCCTCGACCGCATGGTGGCTTTCCTGATTTCGTAGAACGCCCTCAGGCCGAGTCCAATTATTCAGGCGGGTCGTTGATTGCCATCAGCCTTGTCTCCTGGGGTGGACGCCCGAAGCTTGGAATTTCAACCGATTGAGAAGGTGGCGCACCATGCGGAATAAAGATGCGAACCTCTATGTCGTTGAAATTGATATCTGAATCAGAACTATAGCGCCACTTCTGGTGTCGCTCAGAAATTGTGACCAAACTAAAGTGTTGATAGAGGCAACGCTCGCATCAAGGCTGATTGCCTGTGCCGAGCTTGGATCTGTAGCGCGGAAGAGACAGGTTCCAATGCAGGGCAGCCGCCCGCAGAGCAAAGGCCGCCAGTATGGCCGTGCCAGCGGAAACATCTCTGGAGAATCCAAGGCTGTCGAGAACGATGAATGTGGTCGAGCCCAGCAGTGCGGCGGTTATGTAGATTTCCTGCTTGAGGATGATCGGGCTTTCACCGCCGAGGATGTCTCTGATGATGCCACCGAAGGTGGCCGTGGCAATTCCCATGGCAACAGCGATGGTTGGACTCGCTCCGTGAGCGAGGGCGCTATCCGCTCCCGTTACCGAGAAAAGTGCTAGCCCGACCGCATCGAACCAAAGGAGCATGCGTTCCCGGGATTGCGGAATGTGGGCGACGAAGAACATGATGACTGCGACTGCCACGCAAGTGAGCAGGTAGGCAGGCTGCTTCACCCAGAATACGGGTTCAGCACCCAGTAACACATCTCGGATGGTGCCACCGCCGATACCGGTCACACTTCCCAACAGCGCGAACCCGACGATATCCATTTCCTTCCGCGAGGCGACGAGTGCCCCGGTCACAGCGAAAACACAGAGTCCGAACCAGTCGAGTACCGTGATGAATGGCTGTAGCATTTGCTTGATCTATCACATGTCTGCCGACGTGCAACTTAGCGAGGTCAGCTCGTGTGGATTGCCCCTCGGCTATGCGGCTCATCCACATCGAGCAGAAGCTTTCCCGGGAGAATCTGCGCCGGATTGGTTTTTGGACGGGTGTATTGTTGGTCCTGCGTGCGAGCAATGTTCTGGACTTGTCCTGACAGGTCCACCCGGCAATCGACAAGAGAATCAAGTTCGGCAGCCCCTAAGCCTGCAGGGGCAAGTGGATCAGAAGCTGGTATGAGCGCCGTCAAGGAAACCTTGTCTGAACCTCTCGCAGTTTCGTTCTTTGATTGCAATATGACGCCCTCGCATGCGCATGGATTGCGAGATCCCTGCTAGGGGTCCACCTGAAAACTATTCCGTTTGTACGCTGCGCCTGCAGCAACTTCGCTCCTTCGATGGAGCCAGCCCATTGCGCTCTGCGCGATTGGAGAAGCATACCTCGCCGAGGCATGTATCTGAGGCAGGTCTTCAAAGGCGCACCGGACTCGCAATCCGCTGGAAGGGCGTTCTCCGTACAAGGTCCAGAGACTGAGCTTGACGGATGACCCCTACAAAATGACCGATCTCACATTCCCGGCGTCGCGCGCAGTAGCGCTTGACAGGCTTTCCGGGTTCATTCCCCGGTCAGGAGGCCAATACGCCGCAGGTCGCAACACAGATGGAGGGCCTGATCGCCCAAGCTCCGTGTCGAGGCTCTCTCCATATGTTCGATACCGTCTTATCAATGAGCAAGAGATTGTTGGACAGGTCCTCGAGCAGCATGGCCTGGCGGCAGCTGAGAAGTTCGTACAGGAGGTTCTGTGGCGAACTTACTGGAAGGGCTGGCTGGAAATGCGCCCCTCCGTCTGGCAGCACTTCCTAACAGAACTGGACCAGGAAAGGCAGTCGGTTTCCGACGCCACGGCCCTGGCTGACGCCGAAAATGGTCTTACCGGTATTCAGGGCTTCGATGACTGGGCGTGTGAGCTCGTTGAGACTGGCTATCTCCACAATCATGCACGCATGTGGTTCGCATCAATTTGGATTTTCACGCTCCGCCTGCCGTGGGTGCTGGGAGCTGATTTCTTTTTGCGCCACCTGATCGATGCCGATGCCGCAAGCAACACTCTGTCTTGGCGATGGGTTGCAGGGCTCCAAACCGTGGGAAAGACCTACCTTGCCACGGCTGACAACATCGCGCGCTTTACCAATGGCCGTTTCGCACCCAAGGGTCTGGCGAAAGAGGCGATAGCGCTGTCTGAGGCTCTCATCACTGGGCCGCGGGTTCTGCCTGAGCTTCCCGCCTCGGCACCTCAGGAGGCTGCCGTGCTGCTGGTCACCCATGATGACTTCAGTCCCGAGACGATGTTCGATGCGGGCCATGACATCAGGTCGGTGATCGTTGTCGGCGATGCTGGCCTGTTGTGGGGCGATGGCGCCCGGCAGTTCGTGCAGGCTGCCGCCGCAGACACTGCAGCGCGTGCAGAAGCATGTTTTGGCTGCCCTGCAGCCTTGATCCAAAGTCTGAGTGTTGCCTCACTGATCGCGGCGGCAAGCGCTGCAGGCGTGCGGTTTGTCCTAGCGCCCGCGGCGCCAGTGGGCCCCGTGGCCGACGCACTGGCGCAGATGGTGCCGGGGCTTGCCCGTGAGGGCATCGCCCTGGTGCAAGTGCGTCGCGCCTGGGACAGTGCATTCTGGCCGCACGCCAAGAAAGGCTTCTTTGCGTTCAAGGAGCAGATTCCATTTCTCCTCAGGGAGAGGGGGCTGATGTGAGCCAGTCTCTGCAAATCGTCTGGTTCAAGCGTGATCTGCGGGTCGCTGACCACCGCCCACTGGCAATGGCGGCGGAGCGCGGCCCGGTCCTGCCGCTCTTCATCGCCGAACCGGACTTCTGGGCACAGCCCGACACGTCGGCACGCCAATGGGACTTTGCAGCTGAATGCCTCGCGGAACTTCAGGGATCACTCACAAAACTGGGCCAGCCTCTGTGCGTGATGGTGGGCGATGCTGTCTCCACTTTCCAACGGATTCATCAGCGCCACGGCATTGCTGCGCTCTGGAGCCATGAAGAAACCGGAAATGGCTGGACCTATGCGCGCGACTTGGCGGTTGCCGCATGGGCGAGGGAAGCAGGCGTGCCATGGCATGAGGCTCGTCAATTCGGCGTCATCCGGAGGCTGAACTCGCGCAACGGCTGGGCCAGTTCATGGGACCGAGACATGGCGAAAACGATCGTGGCATCCAGCGCATTGCAATCGGCCGGTGGCGGCTGGCCCACTCATATTCCAGCGCGCGCAGAACTCGGCCTTGCCGACGATCCGTGCCCGCATCGCCAGCAGGGCGGTCGGCGGGCTGCCCTGTCCGCGCTGGAGAGCTTTCTCAGCGAGCGCGGATGCAGTTATCGCTTCGAGATGTCGAGCCCTGTCACAGCGTTTTCTGCCTGCTCGCGCCTGTCTCCACACCTGGCATGGGGCACGATCTCGATGCGTGAAGTGGCGCAGGCAAGCTGGTCTCGCTTGCAGGCGTTGGGCGCCCGGAGAGAACCTCATTCAGGAAACTGGCGTGCGTCCCTGATTTCCTTCATGGGGCGCCAGCACTGGCACTGCCACTTCATGCAGAAGCTCGAGGATGAGCCTCGCATTGAGTTTGAAAATCTCCATCGTGCCTATGATGGACTGAGGCCGGACACTGCCGATCCGCGATATCTGAGCGCGTGGAGCGAGGGGCAAACGGGCTATCCCTTCATCGATGCCTGCATGCGGGCATTGAACCAGCACGGCTGGATCAATTTCCGGATGCGCGCCATGCTCATGTCTTTTGCAAGCTATCATCTTTGGCTGCCGTGGCGCGAAAGCGGCCTCCACCTGGCGCGTAAGTTTGTCGATTACGAACCTGGGATTCACTGGCCGCAAGTGCAGATGCAGTCCGGGACAACGGGTATCAACACCATCCGGATCTATAATCCAGTGAAGCAGGGTCTTGACCATGATCCAGCCGGTGCTTTCGTGCGCGATTACCTGCCCGAACTGCAGGCCGTTCCAGACGCTTTCATTCATGAACCCTGGCGCTGGTCCGAGGCCTCAACCCTCACCTATCCCGGGCCGATCGTGGATCATGCAGCGGCCGCGAAGGCCGCCAAGGATGCGTTGTATGGCCTGCGCAAGGGCGCCGGCCATCGAAGCGCAGCGAGCAGGATTGCCGAGAAGCATGGTAGCCGCAAAGCTGGTATTCCCATGACAGGACGGAAAACAAAGGCCGCGCCCGAGGCGACGAGCAGCAAACAATTGAGCCTAGACTTCTGATGACGCCTCATCCTCGTTTTGTCCATGCTGTCTGATCCCCGCATCGCGCGTCTGATTGCCCTTGTGTCGGCTGCGCTGCGGCCGCCGCCGGGGGCGGGGCGCATCGCATGTGCACTGGCCCTCGGCGCCCTGTGCCATGCCCTGTTTGCCGCGGCGGTTCTGGCCATGATCGTGGCGATGTTCTTTGGGCTGAGCAGGAGTCTCGGAGCAGTGCCCTGGCCTTGGGCCGTGTTGGCGAATGCCGCATTGATCCTGCAGTTTCCGCTTGGCCACTCGCTGCTCCTGACCGGCCGGGGCGGGCGTCTTCTCACCCGGCTCATCCCCGGGCGACAAGGAGAGACCCTGGCGACCACCACCTATGCCATGATCGCATCAGCACAGCTTCTGGCTCTCTTCGCCCTCTGGACTCCGTCCGGCATCGTATGGTGGCGGGCAGAGGGGATAGCCTTCTGGGTGATATCGACTGGCTATGCAGCAAGCTGGCTAATGTTGCTCAAGGCTAGTTTCGATGCAGGGGCCGAGGTCCAGTCCGGCGCACTCGGCTGGATGTCTCTGATGGCGAAGATCAAGCCTGTATTCCCGGACATGCCAACCGCAGGTCTGTTCCGCGTGGTACGCCAGCCCATCTACGTTGCCTTTGCACTCACACTCTGGACGGTGCCAGTCTGGACACCCGACCAGCTGGTGCTTGCCGTCTGCTATACGGCTTACTGCCTGTTTGCACCGCGGCTTAAAGAGCGGCGCTTCCTAAAGCGTTATGGGGAACGCTTCGAGGTCTATCGCGCGTCTGTGCCCTACGTGACTCCTCGAGTTCAGATGAAGAGACGTCCATCTGAAAGGCGCCGCCCCTAAAGGAAAAGCTCATCAGCAGGCCAAACATCGAAGCGATCGGTAAGGAAAAATCCTCACAACTTGCACGATCAGGCAAATGGTCCTTTTGCGGCGGCGATGTTCTTTAGGTTTTCTTGCTCACCCGAAGGAACAAAAGCGAGCTGCCACGGCACCCAGACCATCGCCTTGTCCGGGCCCATCGTCCAGCGAGCAGTTGTAGCCAACATGCCTTCAGTCAAATGATGGCATCAGGGCGTGAAATCCACCCAAGGTTCTGTTCTTTGTCCTGCAGGGTTGACTCCCGCGGCAACAGGAGCAGGCGGCGAATGGGATGGCGCACCATGCGGAATAAAGATGACAACCTCTATGTCATTGAAAGAATTATCTAAACCTGAGCTATGGTGCGACTTCTGTTGTCCCTCAGAAATTGTGACCAAGCTCCAGAAATGGTGCGCTCAGATGGTTTTAAGTCATTAAGTCTGATCAGAATGTGTGAGATGGCCACGGAATCAGTGGTGGCCAGATCGCTATCTCGCGAACATTTCTCTCTCGTGATCAAAAATTGGCCTCTCAAGTGATCAGATATTTCGTTGAATATCAATAAGATAGCGACTCTCCGTCGGAAAATCGAGAAAATAGAGTGATTATTCATATTGACATGAACATGAATGTTCATACTATGA
>JBEARP010000114.1:0-18782 GCA_041163105.1 Pseudomonadota bacterium | reverse complement strand
ACGCTCATGTGGCGGGCCACCGCCGGCTTGTTGTGGCGGCGGTCGATGACGAAGTCATGGCCCTTGGGCTTGCGCCCGATGGCCTCGTCGATGGCGGCATCGAGGAGTTCGTTGCCCTCGGACGCCCGCAACGGCGCCCGCAGGTCGGCGGCGTCTTCCTGGCCGAGGCACATGTAGAGCGTGCCGGTGCAGGTGAGGCGGACGCGGTTGCAGCTCTCGCAGAAATTATGGGTCAAGGGCGTGATGAAGCCGAGGCGGCCGCCCGTCTCCTTCACCTTCACGTAGCGGGCGGGTCCGCCGGTCTTGTAGGGGATGTCTTCCAGCGTGAACTGGTCCATCAGCTGCGCGCGGACAACTGACAGCGGCAGGTACTGGTCCGTGCGGTCGCCGTCGATGTCGCCCAAGGGCATGGTCTCGATGAGGGTGAGGTCCATGCCCTCGCCTCCGGCCCAGCGCAGCATCTCGGGGATTTCGGTGTCGTTGACGCCCTTCAGCGCCACGGCGTTGATCTTGATCTGGAGGCCCGCCTTCTGCGCGGCCTTGAGGCCTTCCTTGACCTTGGGCAGGTCGCCCCAGCGGGTGATCTGGCGGAACTTCGCCTCGTCCAGCGTATCGACCGAGACATTGATGCGGCGCACGCCATGGGCGGCCAGCTCATCCGCGAAGCGGGCGAGCTGCGAGCCGTTGGTGGTGAGGGTGAGTTCCTCCAGCGCGCCGCTCTGCAAGTGACGGCCAAGACCTTCGACCAGCGTCATGATGCCCTTGCGGACCAGCGGCTCGCCGCCGGTCAGCCGGATCTTCTTCACGCCCTTGTCGATGAAGGCGGTGCAGAGCCGGTCCAGCTCCTCGAGCGAGAGCAGGTCGCGCTTGGGCAGGAAGGTCATGTCCTCCGCCATGCAGTAGACGCAGCGGAAGTCGCAGCGGTCCGTCACCGACACGCGCAGGTAGCTGACGTGGCGTCCGAACGGGTCGATCAGGGGGCTCTGCGCGGTCATGATGCGCTATATCTGGCCATATACACCGGAAAGGTCAACCAGCACCTTGGGCGGCTGCAATCTGCTTCCGGTTGGGCAGGAACATCGCCAGCAGGCCGATGGCGGGTAGGAAGGAGCAGATGTGGAAGACGAAGCCGATGGACGTTGCGTCCGCCACCATGCCCAGCAGGGCTGCACCCGCCGCCGCGATGCCGAAGGCCACGCCGAAGAACAGGCCTGAGATCATGCCCACCCGACCCGGCATCAACTCCTGCGCATAGACCAGCATGGCCGAGAAGGCGGAGGCCAGGATGAAGCCGATGGGAATGGACAGCACCACCGTCCAGAAATGATTGGCATAGGGCAGGGCCAGGGTGAAGGGCAGGGCGCCGAGCACCGAGAACCAGATCACCGCCTTGCGGCCGATCCTGTCGCCGATGGGCCCACCCAGCAACGTGCCGGCAGCGAAGGCCGCGAGATAGATGAACAGGTCGACCTGCGCCTCCTTCGGGCTGAGGCCGAACGTATCGATCATGTAGAAGGTGTAGAAGCTCGACATCGAGGACGTGTAGAGGAACTTCGAGAACATCAGGCACAGCAGCACGGTGAGCGAGGTGACGATCATGCGCCGCGGCAGCGGGTTGGGCGGAATGACATGCGCGCGCTTCGGGCCGCCCTTGGGTGACAGGTGGTGGGCATACCACTTCGCCGCATAGCTCAGCACCGCGACGGAGAACAGCGCCAGCAACGCCAGCCAGGCGACACTGCCCTGGCCATGCGGCACCACAAAGAAGGCGGCCAGCAGCGGGCCTATGGAGGTGCCGAAATTGCCGCCCACCTGGAACAGCGACTGCGCAAAGCCATAGCGCCCGCCGGATGACAGCCGCGCCAACCGCGAGGCCTCCGGGTGGAAGATCGACGAACCGAGGCCGATCAGCGTGGCGCCGACGAGGATCATTCCATAGCTGTGGGCGAGGCCCACGACGACGAGACCCACCAGCGACAGGGCCGGTGCGATGGGCAGCGAATAGGGAAAGGGCTTCCTGTCGGTGTAGTGCCCGATCAGCGGCTGCAGCACCGAGGCCGTGGCCTGGAAGGCCAGGGTGATGAAGCCCACCTGGGCAAAGCTCAGATTGTGCAGGTCGCGCAGCAGCGGATAGATCGACAGCAGCAGCGCCTGCAGCGTGTCATTGATCAGGTGCCCCGCCGTGACCGCGAAGAGCACGGCATAGGTGGTGGTCTGGAGGCGGGGTGAGGTGACATCGGCGGCGGCCATGCTCCGCACCTACCGGGAAACGCAGCCGATGGCCAATGCCGAGTGGGCAGGTTGGCCATGTGCAGTTGGCCATGTGCAGGCCGACTCAGTCCTCTCCCCCGCTGGAGCGGGGGCGAGGGGGAGGAGGTCACCGCCCCTTCGCCGTGGACAGCAGCCAGTCCTTGAAGGTGTCCAGCGCGTCGGTGCGGCGGGCGATGCCGGAGGCGGGTTCGATGATCGAGTAGGCGTAGTCGTGCTTGATGTCGATGTCGAAGAGCTGGACGAGGCGGCCCGAGGCGAGGTCGTCGGCGATCAGGCTCTTGGGGCACAGTGCTATGCCCTGTCCGGCCAGCGCCGACGCACGCAGCAGGTTGAAGTCCTGGAAGATGGGGCCGGGCGAGGGGCCGGCGTGCTTGAGGCCCGCGTGGCGCATCCAGTTCTGCCAGTCCAGCCGGTCGGTGTCGTGCAGCAGGGGCTTGCCCAGGATGGCCTGCGGCACGTCGAAGGGGCCTTCCTTGTCGAGATAGATAGGGTTGCAGATCGGCACGGTGCTGCCGGGCAGAAGGCGGGTGGAGCGGCAGCCCTCCCATTCGCCCGGGCCCCAGAGCACGGCGATGTCCACCTCCTCGAAGTCGATCTTTTGGTCGGCGAAGGCATAGACGACCTTGACCGAGATTTCCGGGTGCTCGCTGAAGAATTGCGACAGCCTGGGGATCAGCCAGATGGTGGCGAAGGAGGGCAGCGCCGCAATGGTCATGGCCGGACCTTGCTCATTGTGCTGCAGCCGGCGGCAGGCAGCGGCCATGATGTCGAAGGCCTCGGCCAGCGACCGGGCCAGTTCCTGGCCCTTCTGGGTGGGCATGGTCTGGCGTCCGAGCCGGTCGAACAGCGACAGGCCGAACCACTGCTCGAGCTGCCGGACCTGGTGGCTGACGGCGGACTGGGTGACGTTCAGCTCTTCCGCGGCCTTGGAAAAGGAGCCGGAGCGGGCGGCGGCCTCGAAGCAGCGCAAGGCGTTGAGGGACGGCAGGCGGGACACCGGCGCAGGCTCCATGAGAATTTCTCATAGATTATGTGAGGGATCATCTTTTGACACAAGGCCTTATCCGGGGAACTTAGTTCGCAGAATTCAAACCCCCGGAGAAACGCCCCTCATGAACCTCGCTCGCCCCGCGGTCGTCGATTATCGCAACAATGGCAAGAAGCCGAAGCCGACCTTCTCGGACGCCGAGATGAAGCGCCGCCAGGACGGCATCCGCGGCTGGATGAAGAAGGCCAAGGTCGATGCCTGCCTGTTCACCAGCTACCACAACATCAACTACCTCTCCGACTTCCTCTACTGCTACTTCGGCCGCAAGTATGGCCTGGTCATCACGCCGAACAAGACCACCTCGGTGACGGCGGCCATCGACGGCGGCCAGCCGGCACGCCGCACCTTCGGCGACAACGTGACCTACACCGACTGGTCGAAGGACAATTACTTCATCGCCGTCAAGGCGCTGATGAAGGGCGCCAAGCGCGTCGGCATCGAGTTCGACCATGTGAACCTCGACTTCCGCAAGCAGCTGGAAGACGCCTTCCCGGGCGTCGAGTTCGTCGACGTCGCCGCTCCCTCCATGCGCCTGCGCATGATCAAGAGTGCGGAAGAGATCAAGCACATCACCAAGATGACGCGCATCGCCGACATCGGTGGTGCTGCCTGCGTCGAGGCGATTGCCGTTGGCGTGCCCGAGCATGAGGTTGCACTTCACTCCACGCAGGCCATGGTGCGCGAAATCGCCAAGGTGTGGCCGCAGGGCGAGCTGCTCGACACCTGGACGTGGTTCCAGTCGGGCGTGAACACCGATGGTGCGCACAACCCCGTCACCTCGCGCAAGATCAAGAAGGGCGACATCCTGAGCCTCAACTGCTTCCCGATGGTGGCGGGCTACTACGTCGCCCTCGAGCGCACGCTGTTCGCGGAATCCGCCTCGAAGGAACACACCCGCCTGTGGGAGATCAACTGCCACGTCCATGACGAAGGCAAGAAGCTGCTGGTGCCGGGTGCCAAGTGCTCCGACGTCGCCAAGGCGCTGAACGAGATCTACGCCAGCCATGACCTGCTCAAGTATCGCACCTTCGGCTATGGCCACTCCTTCGGCGTGCTGTGCCACTACTACGGCCGCGAGGGCGGCCTCGAGCTGCGCGAGGACTGCGACACCGTGCTGGAACCCGGCATGGTCGTCTCGATGGAGCCGATGATCATGATCCCCGAAGGCCAGAAGGGTGCGGGCGGCTATCGCGAGCATGACATTCTGGTGATCACCGAGAAGGGCAACAAGAACATCACCGCCTTCCCCTATGGTCCTGAGCACCTGATCGTGAAGGCGGGTGGCGGCGCCAAGAAGAAGGCAACTGCCAAGAAATCGCCCAAGAAGAAGCGCTGATTTCGCGCCAGACACGAACTGAACTCATGCCGCTTTTCACGGGGCGCGGCGCAGGAGGGACTTGCATCCTCAGGCCCGCGCCCTATGATATTTTCTCAAGCAGCCATAAAACACGTACAGGGTGAGGAAACAGGGGAATGGCCAAGGACCCGGCAAGCGACGCGATGGTTCGCTTCGTCAATGTGCAGAAGAGCTATGACGGCGAAACCCTCGTCGTGAAGAACCTCAACCTGGACATTGCCAAGGGCGAGTTCCTGACCATGCTCGGCCCCTCGGGTTCCGGCAAGACCACGACGCTGATGATGCTGGCAGGCTTCGAGCCCGCCACCCACGGCGAGATCTACCTGAAGGACCAGCCGATCAACAACGTGCCGCCGCACAAGCGCGGCATCGGCATGGTGTTCCAGAACTATGCGCTGTTCCCGCACATGTCGATCAACGAGAACCTCGCCTTTCCGCTGCAGGTGCGCAACGTGCCGAAGGCCGAGATCGAGGAGCGCGTCGCCAAGGTCCTCAAGATGGTCGAGCTGCCGCAGATGGGCAACCGCCGCCCCGGCCAGCTCTCCGGCGGCCAGCAGCAGCGCATCGCGGTGGCGCGCGCGCTGGTGTTCGAGCCCGACCTCGTGCTGATGGACGAGCCGCTGGGTGCGCTCGACAAGCAGCTGCGCGAGCAGATGCACTACGAGATCAAGCACATCCATGAGCGGCTCGGCGTGACCATCGTCTATGTGACGCATGACCAGTCGGAAGCCCTCACCATGTCGAACCGCATCGCGGTGTTCAACGACGGCATCGTGCAGCAGCTCTCGACCCCCGCCGAACTCTACGAGCGGCCGGTCAACTCCTTCGTGGCGCAGTTCATCGGCGAGAACAACAAGCTCAAGGGCACCGTCGCCGAGATCGACTCCGACAACGTCGCTTCGGTCAAGCTGGAGACAGGTGAGTTGGTGAAGGCGCTGGCCATCGGCCCGCGCGAGAAGGGTGGCCGCACCTTGCTGTCGATCCGCCCCGAGCGCGTTGAGATCAATCCGAATGCCCAGACGGCGGACGTCATCCTGCCGGGCCGCATCGCCGAACTGATTTATCTTGGCGATCACATTCGTGCGCGCCTCGAAGTGGCGGGCGACGACAACTTCATCGTCAAGGTGCCCAACAAGGGCGCCTCCACCGACGTGGCCAAGGGCCGCGAGGTGAAGGTCGGCTGGAAGGCGGCGGATTGCCGCGCGCTCGACTACGCCGAGTTCCGGCACTGAGGTGAGGTGATGGCAGCCAGGCGCGGGTTCCGGAAGGTCGCGTGCTGGCTCGCTGGCCTCATCGTGTCCTTCGGCCTGCTGTTGCCTTTGCCGGCTGGCCGCGCCCAGGACCACGAGGTTGACCTGGCCCTGGTTCTGGCCATCGACTGCTCCTTCAGCGTCGACTCCCGCGAGTTCGCCCTCCAGATGGAGGGCATCGGCCGGGCCTTCATGACCGATGCGGTGAAAGCCGCCATCGCGCAGGGCACGCGCCAGCGCATTGCCATTGCAGTGGTGCAGTGGTCTGACGAGCGCAATCAGAAGATCGCGCTGCCCTGGACGCTGGTCGCCAGCAGTGCCGACGCCGATGAACTCGGCCAGCTGCTCATGCGGCAGCCGCGTGAACTGACCGAGGGTGGAACCTCGCTTTCGGCGGCTCTGGTCTTTTCCGCCTCGCTGTTCGCCGCCGCCCCCAGTGCCGAGCGCAGGGTGATCGACGTGTCCACCGACGGGCGCAACAACAGCGGACCGCCGGTGGCGCCGGTGCGCGATCGCGTGGTGGCGCAGGGCATCACCATCAATGGCCTGACGATCCTCAACGAGTGGCCAACACTCGACACCTATGTGGAAGGCAATGTGGCGGGTGGGCCCGGACATTTCGTGATTCCCGCCAATGATTATGAGGCCTATGGCGAGGCCATACTCCGCAAGTTGCTGCGCGAGATCACCGGGCCGGGCATCACCTGAGCTTTCCAACATGAGTGCCGCATGACCAGTTTCGTCCTCAGCTCCGTTCCCCAGATTCGCTTCGGTGCGGGCCGCCTCGTCGACATCGTGCCCGAGGCGGAGGCCCGCGTCGGCAGCGGCGCAACGGTGCTGATGGTCGCCGATCCGGCGCTGAAGGCCCTGGGCATCACCGGACTCGCCGTTGACCTGCTGGCCCGCGCGGGCTTCGAGACCCACGTCTATGACGGGTTCACCGGCGAGCCCGGCGTGGCTGATGTCGACGCGGCGGCAGCGCTCGCACGCCTCCACGGTGCCCGCGTGGTTGTAGGCCTTGGTGGCGGTTCGGCGCTGGACACGGCGAAGCTCGCTGCCTGCTGCGCGGTGTCCGGCCTTGCTGCGTCTGCCTATGCGCTGTGCGCCACGCCGCTGCCGAAGAACCGCCTGCCCATCATCGCTGTGCCCACCACGGCGGGCACCGGCTCCGAGGTGACGCGCGTCTCCGTCTTTGCCGATGCGAACAAGGTGAAGGTCTGGGCCTGGGGCGAGGAGCTGAAGCCGGATGTGGCGATCCTCGACCCGGAGCTTACCGTGGCCATGCCGCCCGCCGTGACAGGGGGAACCGGCCTTGATGCGCTGGTGCATGCGATCGAGGCTGCGACCAACAAGCAGGCGAACCCCGGCAACGACCTCTACTGCCTCATGGCCATCAGCCTGATTGCCGCAAATCTCGAGCGCGCCGTGACCCACCCGGATGACATCGCGGCGCGCGGTGCCATGCTGCTCGCCTCCTGCTATGGCGGCATCGGCATCGACAATTGCGGAACCGCACTCGCTCACAACATTTCGCACGCGGTCGCCACGCTCGCGCCCATCGCGCATGGTCGGGCCACTGGCCTCGCCATGCGCGCCACAATCGACTGGGTGGCGGAGGGAAATCGCCCCGCCTTCGCCCGCGTTGCCGCGGCAATGGGCGCCGAGGATCCGGTGCTGGCCTATGACCGGCTGGTGCGCGCCAGCGGCGTGCAGCTGGCGCCCAGTCTTGCGGGCGTGACACCTCAGGCGCTGGCCCAGCAGATGGCCGCCCCCGCCAACGCCCCAATGCGCAAGTCGACCGTGCGCTATCCGGGAGGCGACGACCTGCTGATGCTGGCGGAGCGCTTTCTCAATCTCCGCTGATGAGAATTGTCTATCGCGCGCCACGTGGTAGAAAGCCTGCGTGAGCAACGATCTTCATGACAACGCAGGGCAGTTGGTGCGCGCGATTCTGCGCGGGCTTTCGGCGCGCTCGGGCGAGGGCGTTCCGGAGGTCCTGGCAAGGTTGTCGGCGCAGGACCTCGGCACCGCGGCACAGCGCACGCCTGAGCCGCACAACCTGCCGGTGCTCACCCACCTGCCGCACTGCATCGGCGAGGTCATGATGTTCGACCCGGCTCTCGCCGCGGCCATTGCCGCAGTGGATGGCGACCTGAAGTGGATGCAGTCCGCCAGCTATACCGACCGCATCCTCGGCGAGGGCTTCAGCGCAAACTATGGCTGGGCGGAGATCATCGGCCCCAATGGCTTCTTCGCAGGCGACGACCTTCTGCTCGGTCTTCTCATGCTGGGCCCCGACCGCCATTATCCGGATCACTATCACCCGGCGCCGGAACTCTACTGGCCGCTCACCTCGGAGAGTTTCTGGAGTCGTGACGGCAAGCCCTTCGCCGTGAAGGCGCAGGGCGAGACCGTCTGGCATCCGTCCATGGCGCTGCATGCCACCATCACCAACGCGCCGCCGCTGCTCGCCGTGTGGTGCTGGACGCGCGACACGGCAACGCCCGCCCGGCTGAAATAGGCGTGATGGCCTTGCTGCGCAGCGTGCTTCTCATCGTCATCGTTCTCTATCTCGGCATCGTTGCCTTCATGTATCTGCAGCAGCGCAGCCTCCAGTATTTCCCGGCCCGCACGGGAACATCGCCGCAAGACCTGGGCCTTTCCGGTGTCACCGAGGAACGCGTGCCGACACCGGACGGCGAAACCATCGTGCTGTGGTATGCGCCGGCCCAGCCGGGCAAGCCCACCGTGCTGTTCTTCCATGGCAATGGCGGCGAGATCGCGGGCCGCCACGAGCGCTTCGCCTTCCTCCAGGCGCAAGGCCTCGGCGTGATGTTCGTCTCCTATCGCGGCTATGGCGCGAGCACGGGAACGATCTCCGAGCAGGGTCTCGTCACCGACGCGCTCGCCGCCTATGACGTGCTGCGTGGCAAGGGCGTCGCAGCCGACAGCATCATGCTGCTGGGTGAATCGCTGGGAACCGGTGTTGCCATCCAGCTTGCCGCACAGCGGCCGGTCGCGGCCATCGCCCTCGAGGCGCCCTACACCGCCACGGTGGACATTGCCGCCGACGTTTATTGGTGGCTGCCCGTGCGCTGGCTGATGAAGGACCAGTTCCGCTCACGCGATTACATCGGCCAGATCAAGGTGCCGCTGCTCATCCAGCATGGCGATGCCGACCGGGTGGTGCCCGTGGCGCAGGGGCGCACCCTGTTCGACATGGCGAATGAGCCGAAGCAGTTGGTGATCATCCCCGACGCCGGCCACGGCATGATCGGCGATCCGCAGGTCTGGGCCCGCGAGGCGGCGTTCTTCCTCGCCAATGCCAAGGCTCAGTAACCGGGCGGCGGAACGAAGCCGCCGTACTCCTTCTCGAGCAGTTCAGCAAAGCGGATCGCGGTGTAGTCGGCGTATTGCCGGGTGATGATCTGGACGCCCGCCGGCAGGCCCTGCGGCGTCAGGCCCATCGGCGCCACGGTGGAGGGCAGCAGGAAGCAACCGGAATAGCCCGCCCAGAACAGCTGGTCGGTGGTGGCCACGCGCTTGCCGTTCACCGTGATCTTGCGCTCGTGGCGCTCGCCCACATGGTCATGCGGGAAGGCGGCGGAGGCGGCGGCCGGGCAGATCATCACGTCCCAGTCTTCGAAGAACTGGTCCCACAACAGCCGCATCTGGTGGCGGCGCTCGTTGTACTTCAGCCAGTCGCGGTGCGGCAGCACATAGGCGCGCAGCATCTTGGTAAGGTAGCTGTCGTCTCTTGGGTCCGCTGCGGCGACCCTGGCGGAGTTTGCCGAGAACTCCTTGTCCGACTGGCGGCGGCTGGTGGCCGAGCGCAGCAGCGCGATGTAGACGTCCATCGCTTCCTTCGTTGTGAAGGCGGGCCGCGCGGTGGTCGACAGCGTCTTCACCCGCTTGCCGAGGAACTGGGTGAGCCTGCCCAACAGGTCCTGCACACTCAAGTCCACTTCCGACTGCTCGTCGGTGAACATCACTGCGACGCGGAATTCCTTCAGCGACTTCTGCTTCGCCGGTGGAAGTGTCAGCGCGTAGCCGCGCGCATCAGGACCAACGGGCCCGGCGATGATCTTCATCATGCTCGCGAGGTCACGTGCCGAGCGGGCAAGCGGCCCCGCAACAGTGATGTCACCCGGTTGCACCATGCCCGGGAGAAGATGCCCCTGATAGGGCACCACGCCCCATGTGGGCTTGTGGCCATAGACGCCGCAATAATGCGCCGGGTTGCGGATCGACGCGCCGATGTCGGAGCCGATCTCGAGGGCCGACATGCCGGTGGCGAGCGCCACGGCGGAGCCCCCCGATGAGCCGCCGGGCGCGCGGTCCAAATCCCAGGGGTTGTTGGTGGTGCCATAGACGGCGTTGTAGCTCTGCCAGTCCGCCAGCATCAGCGGCACGTTGGTCTTGCCATAGACCACCGCACCCGCTGCTTCGAGGCGTTGCATGGCCACCGCATCGGTTGATGCAATATTGTCCTTGAAACGCGGGTCGCCCCAAGTGGAGGGAAGCCCCGCCATGTCGAAGCTTTCCTTGGCGGTCATCGGCACGCCGTCGAAGGGGCCTTTCGGCTTTCCGGCCCTCAGGCGGCGATCGGCGGCGGCAGCAGCCTTCTTGGCCCGGGGAATGTCCGTCACCACCACGGCGTTCAGTGCCTTGTTGTGCGCCTTGTACTGGGCAAGGCAGTCCTCCAGAAGGGCTGAGGCGGTCACCTTCCGCGCCCGCAGCAGGCGGGCGAGTTCGGTGGCGGAGCGGAAGTGCAGGGGGAGGGCCATGGAAAACTCCTGTCTCCATGCCAAACTAACCCCGCATGCCAGAACTGCAATCCCCCGGGCTGACGGGCAGGCCTGCACGGTATAGAGAGCGGGGATGGACCGCCGCGCCCTCATCATCGGTTACCTGCTCGTTGCGGCGGGCTCGGCGCTGTTTGCCTCCAAGGCCATCTTCATCAAGCTCGCCTACATGGAGCGCTATGACGCGCTGCTCATCCTCGCCTGGCGCATGGTCTTCGCACTACCGGTCTTCGTGGTGGTGGGGGCGGTCGCGATCGCCCGGCGCAAGGCGGAAGGCAAACCCATGCCGCGCAAGGGTGCGGTGCTGGGCGCCATCGGCATCGGTCTCATCGGCTATTACCTCGCGATGATCCTCGACTTCGGCGGGCTGCTCTACGTGACAGCCCAGCTGGAGCGGCTGGCGCTCTTCACCTACCCCATCTTCCTGATCTTCATCGGCGCGGCCTTCTTCGGCATGCGGCTGACGAAGACGAGCCTGATCGCCGCCTTCGTCTCCTATCTCGGCCTCGCGACCGTCTTTCTCACTGATTTCTCGGCAGGCGGATCGAACGTCACGCTGGGCACGGCGCTTGTGCTGGGCTCGGCCGTGGCCTTCGCCGTCTACCAGCTCATGGCCAAGCGCTACATCACCGAGATGGGGGCGACACTGTTCACCTCGGTCGCATTGTCTGCGGCGGCGGTGACGACGCTCCTCCATGTCTTCATCGTGCGCGGCCACCTCGATACGTCGATGTCATGGCACTATTTCATGCTGGCGGCGGGCACGGGCCTTCTGGCAACGGTGTTCCCGTCCTTCTTCGTCAACGCGGGCATGGCAAAAATCGGCAACACCTCGACGGCCATGATTTCCAACATCTCGCCGCTGCTCACCATCTATTTCGCCGTGGTGCTTCTGGGCGAAGCCTTCACCTGGTCGCACGCGCTGGGGACCGCACTTGTGGTGGGCGGCGTGGGCTATCACACCTGGCGCGAGATCAGGAAGCCCCGTGCAGAGCCGCTCCCAAAAGAAGAGGCCGGGCACTGAGGCCCGGCCATCGAGTTTGGGAGGAAACTGTTGGTCAGCCTCAGCTGACGTTGTCCGGCAGCACTTCCTTGCGTTTGGCCATGAATTCCACGAGCTGGTCGTCGATGCCCTGGTCCAGCGGCGGGGCTTCATAGTCGCGCAGCATCTGCTTCCAGCGCTCGTTGGCGCGGACCACGATGTCCTTGCCGCCCTCATCGCGCCACTGCTCGAAGGAATTGTTGTCGGCGAGGCCCGAACGCCAGAAGGCGGTTTCGAAGTTCGCCTGAGTGTGGGCGCAGCCGAGGTAGTGCGAGCCGGGGCCCACTTCGCGGATGGCGTCCAGCGCCTGGCCGTTCTCCGAGAAGTCCACGCCTTGGGCGAACTTCTGGTACATGGTCAGCTGGTCGGCATCCATGATCAGTTTCTCGTAGCCTGAGGCGAGGCCGCCTTCGAGCCAGCCCGCGGCATGGAGACAGAAGTTGACGCCGGAAAGCAGCGTCGACCACATGGTGTTCGCACTCTCATAGGCCGCCTGCGCATCGGGAAGCTTGGAGCCGCAGAGGCTGCCGCCGGAACGGAAGGGAACGCCCATGCGGCGGGCAAGCTGGGCCGCACCGAAGGTGACCATGGCGGGCTCAGGGCTGCCGAAGGTGGGCGCGCCGGACTGCATGGACATCGAAGCCGCGAAGGTGCCGAACACCACCGGCGCACCGGGGCGGCACAGCTGGGTGAAGGCGATGCCGACGGAGGCTTCCGCGAGGATCTGCGTCAGCGTGCCCACCGTGGTCACCGGCGACATGGCGCCGGCCACGATGAAGGGCGAGATCACGCAGGCCTGGTTGGCGCGGGCGAGAACCTTGAGGGCGCCGAGCATGACGCCATCCCACACCATGGGCGAATTGGCGTTGATGAGCGAGGTCATCACGCAGTTCTGGTCGACGAAGTCCTTGCCGAAGACCATCTCCGCCATGGCCACCGAGTCGGCCGAGCGCTCGCCCGCGGTGACGGACGCCATGAACGGCTTATCGGAATACTTGATGTGGGTGTAGATCATGTCGAGGTGGCGCTTGGCCACCGGAATGTCCACGGGTTCGCACAGCGTGCCGCCGGCGTGGTGCAGGCTGGGCAGCATGTAGACGAGCTTGGCGAAGTTGCGGAAGTCCTCGATCGTGGCGTAGCGGCGGCCTTCGTCGAGGTTGCGGATGAAGGGCGGGCCATAGACGGGCGCGAAGACGGTGTTGTTGCCGCCGATGGTCACGTTGTTGGCCGGGTTGCGCGCGTGCTGCACGTATTCGCGCGGCGCCGTCTTGATGAGCGAACGCACGAGCCCCTTGGGGAATCGCACGCGGTAACGCTTCGAGTCGGTGGCAGAGGGCTTTACGTCGGCGCCTGCGTCCTTCCACATCTGCGCTGCTTCATCGTCCTCGTAGATGTCGAGGCCGACTTCCTGCATCACCGTTTCGGCGTTGGCCTCGATCAGCTCCAGCTGCTCGTCCGTGAAGGGCTCATAGGGCTTGATGGCCCGCCGGATGAAGCCCGAGTGCTTGACGGTGGTCGAGGTGCGGGCGGCGCGGCGGGCATCGGCACCACCGCGGGCGCGGCGGCCGGTAGAGGGAGCGGGCTGGACGTCGGTCATGGAAAGCGCCTGTTGAGAAGTTTTCACGTGAGGTGTGGTTTACGCTCAACTGTGTCCGGCGGCGTGGAAGGAAACGTCAGGGAAAGGCTAAGAAACGACGCATCAGAACGTCACCCTCAGGCTCTCCAGCCCATGGAAATGATAGGCATTGCGGTAGGCCGGGCGTTCCGCCAGCGCCAGGCGGGGCAGGCGCTGGAACAGCAGCGGCATGGCGATCTGCATCTCCAGCCGGGCCAGCGGCGCCCCGATGCAGAAATGGATGCCGGCCCCGAAGCTCACTTGCGGGTTGGGGTCGCGGCCGGGGATGAAGCGGTCGGGCTCCGGAAAACGTGCCGGGTCCCGGTTGGCCGCCCCCAGCATGAGGCCCACGCTCTCGCCCTTCCTGAGCCTGATTCCCGCATATTCGAGGTCTTCCAGCGCATAACGGGTGAACAGGTGGAGCGGCGGGTCGTATCGGAGCGTCTCCTCCACGCAGTTCTCGTCGATGCCATCGCGGATGTTCTGCTCGAGCAGGCACTTGATGCCGTTGCCAAGCGCATGGACGGTCGCCTCGTGGCCGGCATTGAGCAGCAGGATGGCGGTGGTGACGAGTTCATCCTCCGTCAGCTTCGCGCCCTGTTCCTCCGCCTTGATGAGTTCGGAGAGCAGATCGTCCTTCGGCGCCTTGCGGCGTTGGCCGATGTAGCCGCGCATGAAGCTGGAGAAGTCCACCGTGGCCTTCACCGCGCGATCCTCGACTGCCCGGTCGCGGCGCGCCTGGTACATCGCCACCATGTCATGCGACCAGGCCAGCAACTGCTGCGCCATGCCGGTGGGAACACCCAGCAGATCGCAGATGACGATCACCGGGATGGGCGTGGCGAAGGCAGCGAGCAATTCGGCCTCGCCCTTGCCCTCGAACCGATCGATCAGGCCATTGGCGAGACTGGTGATCGAAGGCCGCAGTCGCTCCACCTGGCGCGACAGGAAGGAGCGGTTGACGAGGCTCCTCAGCCGCGTGTGCACCGGCGGCTCAAGTTCCAGCAGCGAATGTGATTCGAAGTCGTAGAAGGGCTTGAGGTGGGAGGGCGTTTCCGGCCAGCCCAGTTCCTCGCGGCTGGCCATGTGCAGGATCTGCCGTCCGAAGCGTCGGTCGCGCAGCAGGGCGTTCACGTCCTCGAAGCGTGAAAAGCACCAGATACCGTAGTGTTCCCACTTGAACACCGGAACGTCCGCCCGGATCCGGTGATAGGCAGGATAGGGGTTGTTGTAGAAGCCCGGGTCGACCGGATCGAGGACGACGGAGCGGTGAACTTTGTCAATGCGCATGGCTGCCATCTTCCCGCGAAGTCGCCTATGCTCGCAAGTCCGGCTATGAAGCGCCAGGTTTGAGGACAGAACATGAAGGTTTATATCAGCGTCGACATCGAAGGTTGCGCCGGCATCACCCATTGGGACGAGGCGGAAAAGAACCATGCCGACTGGCAGGAATTCCGCGAGCAGATGACGCGTGAGGCGGTGGCGGCCATCGAAGGCGCCCAGATCGCCGGCGCCACCGAGATATTGGTGAAGGACGCCCACTCCTCCGGCCGCAACATCATCGCCTCCATGCTGCCCGCTGACGTGCGGCTGATCAGGGCATGGCAAGGGCACCCACTCTGCATGGTGCAGGACCTCGACGAGACCTTCGATGCGGTGATGATGATCGGTTATCATTCCGCCGCGGGCTCCGAGGAAAACAGCCTCGCCCACACACTGTCTCACGATGCCGCGGAGATCCGCATCAACGGTCATCGGGCCTCTGAGTATCTGATCCATGCGCTGGCCTCGTCGATGCTGGGGGTGCCAACGGTTTTCGTCAGCGGCGACAAGGGACTCATGACGGAAATCGAACAGGTGAACCCGCATGTCGGGCGTTGCGCGGTGAAGGAAGGCCGCGGGCAGTCCACCATTTCGATGACGCCCGCCGCCGCCACCAAGGCGATCCGCGAGGGGGCCGCTGCTGCCCTGCGCGGCAACCTCAAGGCGTCTTTGCTCGAGGTGCCGGAGCACGTGATCGTCGAGATCACCTATTCCAACCCGGTGCTGGCGGCGCGCCACCAGTGGTATCCCGGCATGGAGCATGTCGGAAACCGCACCGTCCGCTTCGAGACAAACCACTATTTCGACGTGCTGCGCATGTTGAACTACGTGACCTGATGCGCACTGCGGGCAAACTGTCGGTCGAGTTCATCGTTCTCGTGGCGTTGCTGAACGCCATGGTGGCGATGTCGATCGACACCATGCTGCCAGCGATCGGCGCCATCGCGCAGGAGTTGGGCGCAGCGGACCCCAACAGCCGCCAATACATCATCACCACATTCTTCGCCGGTCTGACGCTCGGCACGCTGATCTATGGCCCGTGGTCAGACTCGATTGGCCGCAAGCCCGCCATCATCATCGGCCTTACATTCTATGCATTGGGTTCGCTGATCTGCCTGTTCTCGGCGAATTTTCCGATGATCCTGATTGGCCGGTTCATTCAGGGCTTCGGCGCCTCATCGCCGCGCATCGTGTCGATCGCCATGGTGCGCGACGGCCAGGCGGGTGCTGCCATGGCGCGCGTCATGTCCTTCGTCATGATGGTGTTCATGCTAGTGCCGATGCTGGCCCCCTCCATCGGCACGCTGGTGCTACTGTTTGCCAGCTGGCGGGTGATTTTCGTGGGCTTCCTCGTGGTCGGCGTGCTCGCCGGGCTGTGGCTGTGGTTCCGGCAGGACGAGACGCTGCCCCGCGACAAGCGCACGCCGCTTGCCATCGGATCGCTGGTCCAGGCCGCGGGCGAGGTGCTGCGCAACCCTATCGCCATGGGCTATACCGTCGCTGCGGGCACGATCTTCGGTGCGTTCATCGTCTATCTCGGCACCTCGCAGCAGGTGTTTGCCGAACTTTACGGGCAGGGGGCCTATTTCGCGTTGTGGTTCGCCTTCTTCGCGGGCGGAATGGCCATTGCCATGATGTTCAATGCCCGCCTCGTCATGCGGCTTGGCATGCGCCGGCTGTCGAAATATGCGCTTCGCGCCTTCCTCGTGCTGGCGGCGATAGCGCTGGTGGTGAGCTTGCTGGCGCAGGGCCTGCCGCCCCTGTGGTTCATCGCGGGTTACCTGTTCCTCAGCTTCTTCTGCTCCGGCCTGCTGTTCGGCAATTTCAACGCCATCGCCATGGAGCCGATGGGCCGCATCGCCGGCATGGCGGCGGCGATCATCGGTTCGCTGTCGTCGCTGATCGCCATCGTCACGGGGGGCTACATCGGGCAACTCTACGATGGCACGGTCATCCCGCTGGTGGCTGGCTTTGCCGGGCTGGGGCTCGCCACCTTTGCCGTCACGGAATGGGCGGAACGCCACCGAAGGTGAGGTTTCTGCACCTTGCCGAGGAGCGCCCAAGTCTGATACCAACGCCTCCGTGTCCAAGCATTATTCAGCCTTCGCCCTCGCGCGCCACGCCCTCGACCCGGATATGCCCTGGCCGAAGGCGTGGGAGTCACCCGAACCCAGATCCTCCTATGACGTGGTAATCGTCGGCGGCGGCGGGCACGGCCTTGCCACCGCCTATTACCTGGCCAAGAACCACGGCATCACCAATGTGGCGGTGATCGAGAAGAGCTACATCGGCTCCGGCAATGTCGGCCGTAACACCACGCTGATCCGCTCGAACTACATGATCGGCGGCAACACCGCCTTCTTCGAGCATTCGCTGAAGCTGTGGGAGGGGCTCTCCCACGAGCTGAACTTCAACTGCATGGTCTCCCAGCGCGGGCAGATCGTGCTGGCGGTGAACCCGGTGCAGATGGACGTCTTCGCCCGGCGCGGCAACACCATGCGTCTGAATGGCATCGACGCCGAGCTGCTGGATGCCGGCGAGGTGCGGAAGCTGCTGCCCTATCTCGACTGGTCCAAGGATGCACGCTGGCCGATCTATGGCGCCATCATGCAGCCGCGCGCCGGCACCGTCCGCCACGATGCCGTGGCCTGGGGCTATGCCCGTGCCGCCTCGGCATTGGGCGTGCACATCATCGAGAATTGCGAGGTGACGGGCTTCGTCATCGAGGACGGCAAGTGCTCGGGTGTTGAAACCTCGCGCGGGCGCATCAGCGCGGCCAAGGTGGGGATCGCGGTGGCGGGCCATACCTCCCATGTGGCGAAGATGGCGGGCCTCAAGCTGCCCGTCGAAAGCCACATCCTGCAGGCCTTCGTGACGGAGCCGATCAAGCCCATCGTCGACAACGTCATCTCCTGGGGTGCGGAGCTGTTCTACCTGTCGCAGTCGGACAAGGGCGGCCTCGTCTTCGGCGGCCACATCGACGGCTTCAACACCTATACCCAGCGCGGCCAGTTCAACCGCATCCAGACGGTGGCGGAATGTGCCGTCTCGCTCATGCCCTTCATCTCGCGCCTGCGCATGCTGCGCCACTGGGGCGGCATCCAGGACATGACGCCCGACGGCAGCCCCTTCATCAGCCGCACGCCCACCCGCAATCTCTATCTCAATGGCGGCTGGTGCTACCAGGGCTTCAAGGCGACGCCCGCCTCGGGCTGGACCTTCTCCCACACCATCGCCCATGACCAGGAACATGAACTCGTCCGCGACTTCGCCCTCGACCGTTTCGAGAAGGGCCGGGAGCTTGACGAATTCGGCCTCGGCAACTGGACCTACAAGCAATGATGATCCCGTGCCCCTGCTGCGGCGAGCGCGACGTTTCCGAATTCCGCTATGGCGGCGATGCCGCCAAGGAGCGCCCGAAGCACGGCACGGGCGATCTCAAGACTTGGCATGACTATGTCTTCGTCTTCGACAACCCCAAAGGTCCGCACACGGAATACTGGCAGCATGTGCTGGGCTGCCGCCGCTGGTTCAAGCTCGCCCGCAACACCGCCACCAATGAAATCCAGGGGGTGGTGTCATGACGGCCTTCCGTAGACTCTCTCAGGGCGGCCGCATCGACCGGCGCCGCCCCGTCTCCGCCCGCTTCGACGGCAAGGCGCTGGATGGCTTCACGGGCGATACTCTGGCCTCGGCATTGCTCGCCAATGGCAAGCTGCTGGTCGGCCGCAGCTTCAAGTATCACCGCCCGCGCGGGCTTCTCGCCGCGGGCATCGAAGAGCCGAACGGCCTCTTCACGCTCGGTGAGGGCGCCACCACGGAGCCCAATGTCGCCGCCACCATGGTGGATCTCGTCGATGGCCTCGTAGCCCGCACGCAGAATGCCTGGCCGTCGCCCGACTTCGACGTGATGGCCGTCAACTCCATCCTGGCGCCGCTCTTCCAGTCCGGCTTCTACTACAAGACCTTCATGGGCCCCACCAAGGGCTCCTGGATGTTCTACGAGCCCTTCATCCGCAAGGCGGCGGGCCTCGGCCGCTCGAGCGACCTGCCTGACCCGGATCGTTATGA
>JBEARP010000113.1:0-41279 GCA_041163105.1 Pseudomonadota bacterium | reverse complement strand
ACGCGAGCCCCGGATAGAGCACGCGCTCCAGCTTCGGGTGGCCCTCGAAATGCCGCGCAATCGCCATCGCATTCGAGGAACACTGGCGGTAGCGCACGAACACCGTGCGCATCCCCCGCATCAGCAGGAAGCAGTCGAGCGGCGCCAGCGGTGCGCCCATCTTGGTGCGCAGCATGCGCAGGTCCGTCCAGCGCTGGTTGTCGTCGCGCGTCACCAGAACGCCCGCGAGCACATCTGAATGGCCGTTGAGATATTTGGTGGCCGAATGGAACACGATGTCGGCACCCAGCGTCAGCGGCTGCGTGGTTACGGCCCCCGTCGCCGTCGCATCCACCGCGAGGATGGCGCCCGCCGCATGCGCCGCCTTGGCCGCAGCCTCGATGTCGATCACGTCCCATGTGGGATTGAGCGGCGTCTCGATCCACACCAGATCGGTCTTGCCCTTCTGCAACGCGGCCTCCAGCGCGCCCGGTTGCTTCGGGTCGAACAGTGTCAGCGTAATGCGCTTGAGGCCCTCCAGCCGCTTCATCCAGTCGCGCGTGCCGTAATACATCACGTCGGGCGCCACCACATGGGCTCCCTGCGGCACGGTTTCGAGAAGGATGGTGATCGCCGCCATGCCGGAAGCGAACAGCAGCGCAGACGTGCCCTGCTCCAGCGCGGCGATGGCCTCCTCCGTCTGCCACAGCGTCGGATTGCCGTTGCGGACGTAGTTTTCCTTCAGCTTCGGCTTGTAGTCTTCGTCGCGGGCATAGGTGGAAGAGAGGTAGATCGGCGGCACCACGGCACCCGTGGCCTCATCCACCGCGCGCAGCGCATGCGCCGCGATGGTCTCGGGGCGCAAGGCTTCGTTAGACATGCTGGCCGCCGTTGATATGAAGCTCGGCGCCCGTCACGTAGGACGACTGGTCGGTGCACAGGAAATAGATTGCCTTGGCAACTTCCTCCGGCTGGCCCAGGCGGCGTTGCGGAATCTGCGCCACCAGCTTCTCCGTGCCGGGAGACAGGATGGAGGTCTCGATCTCGCCCGGCGAGATCGAATTGACGCGCACGCCGAAGGGCCCGAAATCCGCTGCCATCTCGCGCGTCAGCGAGGCGAGTGCCGCCTTCGATGTGGAGTAAGCAGCACCTGCGAAGGGGTGCACGCGGGAGCCCGCAATCGAGGTGACGTTCACCACCGCGCCCTTGGCCGCGACGAGCTCGTCCATCAGCCCGCGCGCCAGCATCACGGGCGCAAAGAAGTTGATCTGGAACACCGTCTTCCAGTCATGCTCCGAGGTTTCGAGCGTGTTGAGGCGCGCGCCACCGGGCTTCTTCGGGCTGATCGCCGCATTGTTCACCAGTGCATGAAGCCTGGAGCCTTGTGCCTTCAGCTTCTCCTTCATCTGCGCGATGGCCTTGTGGGTGTCCTCGGAGGAGGCCAGGTCGACCACGATGTGGTCTTCCGGCCCCGCGTCCCACGGGCAGTCCTCGGAGAAGGGCTGGCGCGAGCAGGTGATGACCCGCCACCCTGCCGTCGAGAAGCGCTTCACCGTGGCGTGCCCGATGCCGCGCGAGGCGCCGGTGAGGATCAGTGTCTTGCGGTCGGCATCGGGTGTGGTGTTCACGGATAAAGCCTCGCCTTGGACCATGCAGCGTTTTCATCCGGGCGGCGGAATACCACGCGGTCATGCAGACGGAACGGCCGGTCATGCCAGAACTCGATTGCCACGGGCTTGATGCGGAAGCCGGACCAGTGGGCGGGGCGCGGCACCTCGCCGATCGCGTATTTCGCGGTGTTCACCGCCACTGCCGTCTCCAGCGCGAAGCGGCTTTCCAGCGGGCGGGACTGCTGCGAGGCCCAGGCGCCGATGCGGCTGTCACGCGGGCGCGAGGAGAAATAATCGTCGGCCTCCGCCTTGGAGACCTCCTCGACGATGCCGCGCACCCGCACCTGGCGGCGCAGCGACTTCCAGTGGAAGACCAGGGCCGCCTTCATGGTACCGAGGATTTCGTTGCCCTTCTGGCTCTGGAAGTTGGTGTAGAACACGAAGCCGCGCTCGTCATAGCCCTTCAAGAGCACCATGCGGACGTTGGGCAACCCCTCCTCGTCCACCGTGGCCAACGCCATGGCGTTGGGGTCGTTGGGCTCTGAGGCTTCCGCCTCCTTCAGCCATTCGCCGAACAGGTTGAAGGGGTCGTTCCTCTCGGTGAAGCCGGCCGATGCGGTCAGCTTGGAGATGTCGCTCAATGCCATGTGCAAGTCCTGATTTCTGAAGCGCTTATGCCACTCGAGCAGGCTACGGATCAACCTTCGCCGCAGACCATCTGCCATGTTCCGACCGTGGCCCGCTGAGGTCCGCCCCTCAGCTTCCGCTTGCTTTCTTTCCAGTGGACCTCCCCCCTGCTTTGTGTCAATTAACCGACCGCCGGGGAACGCCCGGCCCACCTGTAGTCTGGACGGTCAATCATGAGCGATAACAAGGGTTTGATGGCGGGCAAGCGCGGCCTCATCATGGGTGTTGCGAACAACCGGTCCATCGCCTGGGGCATCGCCAAGTCCTGCGCGGCACAAGGCGCCGAACTGGCCTTCACCTATCAGGGCGATGCCCTGAAGAAGCGCGTGGAGCCGCTCGCCGCCGAACTGGGCTCCAAGATCGTCGTTCCGTGTGACGTCACCGATGCCGCCTCGATGGACCAGACCTTCGAGACCATCGGCCGCGAATGGGGCTCGCTCGACTTCGTCGTGCACGCCATCGCCTTCTCCGACAAGGACGAGCTCACCGGCCGCTACGTCGACACCACGGCCGACAATTTCACCAAGACCATGTTCATCAGCGTCTATTCCTTCACCGCGGTGGCCCAGCGCGCCGAGAAGCTTATGACCAATGGCGGCTCGCTGCTGACGCTGACCTATTACGGCGCCGAGAAGTGGATGCCGCATTACAACGTCATGGGCGTGGCCAAGGCCGGCCTCGAGGCTTCCGTGCGCTATCTCGCCGCCGACCTCGGCCCCAAGGCGATCCGCGTCAACGCCATCTCGGCCGGCCCGATCAAGACGCTGGCCGCCTCCGGCATCGGCGACTTCCGCTACATCCTGCGCTGGAACGAATACAACTCGCCGCTGCGCCGCACCGTCACCATCGACGAAGTGGGCGATAGCGGCTTCTACCTGCTCTCCGACCTCGGCCGCGGCGTCACCGGCGAAATCCTGCATGTCGATGCGGGCTACCATATCGTCGGCATGAAGAACCCCGATGCGCCGGACATCACGGTGAACGGAAGCGGTGAGTAAGCAGCGGCCGCCGATCTACTTCGTCCGCCACGGCGAGACGGACTGGAACGTCCAGGGCCTGATCCAGGGCTGGACCGACATCGAGCTGAACCCGAAGGGCCATGTCCAGGCCCGCGCCGTCGGCAGGGCGCTGACACGGGTCCGCGACTTCCATCCCGATTTCAACTTCACCGTCAGCCCCCTGCTCCGCGCCCGCCAGACCATGGGCTATATCGCGGAAGCACTCGAGCTGGAGCCTGAGCAGGTCGCCATCGAACCCGCCGTCACCGAGCTCGGCTTCGGCGTGTGGGAGGGCAAGCCCTTCTGGGAGCTCAAGGCCTCACCCATCTATCCGCCCCACCCGGAGGACCGCTATTCCTGGCGCCCGCAGGCGGGCGAGAGCTACGAGGACGGCCACGCCCGCATCAACCAGTGGCTCGACACGCTGGACGGCCCGACCGTGGTGGTGGCGCACGGCGCCATCGGCCGCTGCCTGATTGCCGAGATCGCCGGCCTGCCGCGCCGCGACCTGGTGGAACTGACCATGCGCCAGGGCTTCTACTGCAAGCTGGCGGACGGCAAGGCCGAGTGGTTTGACGCCACCGCCGATGCGGCCTAGGAAAAGGCCCATGTCGCACAACACCTTTGGCCACCTCTTCCGCGTCACCACCTTCGGCGAAAGCCATGGGCCCGCCCTTGGCTGCATCGTCGACGGCTGCCCGCCCAACATTCGGCTGACGGCTGACGAGATCCAGGCCTTCCTCGACAAGCGCCGCCCCGGCCAGTCGCGCTTCACCACCCAGCGCCAGGAGCCGGACCAGGTGAAGATCCTCTCCGGCGTCTTCGAGGACGACCGCACCGGCGGCCCCGTCACCACCGGCACGCCGATCATGCTGATGATCGAGAACGTCGACCAGCGCTCCAAGGACTATGCCGAGATCCGCGACAAGTTCCGGCCGGGCCATGCCGACCTCACCTACCAGGCCAAATACGGCATCCGTGACTACAAGGGTGGCGGCCGTTCCTCGGCGCGCGAAACGGCGGCGCGCGTTGCAGCCGGGGCCGTGGCCCGCAAGATCATCCCCGGCGTCACCATCCGCGGCGCGCTCATTCAGATGGGCCCGCACAAGATCGACCGGACCAACTGGGACTGGGGGCAAGTCGACCGCAACCCCTTCTTCTGCCCGGATGCCAAGGCGGCGAAGTTCTACGAGGATTATCTGGACGGTGTTCGCAAGTCCGGCTCCTCGATCGGTGCCATCATCGAGGTGACGGCGAGCGGTGTTCCGTCGGGCTGGGGCGCGCCCCTCTATGGCAAGCTCGACCAGGACCTCGCCTCCGCCATGATGAGCATCAACGCGGTGAAGGGCGTGGAGATTGGCGCCGGCTTCCAGTCGGCCGAGCTTTCGGGCGAGCAGAACGCCGATGAAATCCGCATGCGCCGGGGCAAGCCTGAATTCCTCTCCAACAATGCGGGCGGCATTCTGGGTGGCATTTCCACGGGCCAGGACGTGGTGGTGCGCTTCGCGATCAAGCCCACCTCGTCCATCCTCACGTCCAAGCGCAGCATCTCGGCCCAGGGTGAAGACGTCGACGTGATGACCAAGGGCCGCCACGACCCCTGCGTCGGAATCCGGGCCGTTCCGGTGGGCGAGGCCATGATGGCCCTGGTGCTGGCCGACCACTTCCTGCGCCACCGCGGCCAGGTGGGCTAAAAGCCGTCCAACGATGTAAACCAGCAGAAGAAGCATGGCTGGAACATAGCATTGTAGGAATAAAAAGTCAAGGATTAAATTCCGAAATCGATCTCAAACACCTGTCATCCCGGCGAAAGCCGGGACCCAGCTTTCCACCGGCTCAAGCGGCCATAGCTGTGCCCCGGCCTTCGCCGGGGTGACGACTCAAGAGGATTTCCCCGCCGCCACCAAAAACTCCCGGTTCCCATCACCACCTTCGACCGGCGATGGCGCGACCCCCAGCACCCGCCAACCCTGCGACCGGAGGAACTCCGCGATCTCCGCGCACACCCGATCATGCACTTGCGGGTCGGTCACGATTCCGCCCTTGCCGATCGCATCCTTCCCAGCCTCGAACTGCGGCTTGATCAGCGCCACAAGCATGGCGCCCTCCTCTGCCAGCTCCAGCGCAGCCGGCAATGCCAGCTTCAATGAGATGAAGCTCACGTCGCAGACGACCAGTTGGATTGGCATGTCCAGATGCTCCGTGGACAGATCACGTGCGTTCAGTCCCTCGACCAGCGTGACACGCGGATCGTGGACCTTCATCTGCCCGTGGCCCACGTCGATCGCCGTCACATGGGCCGCGCCCTCTTCCAGCAGCACCTGCGTGAAGCCGCCGGTCGATGCGCCGATGTCGAGGGCGTTCTTTCCCCGCACCGAAATGCCGAACTGGGTGAGCCCGTGCTTCAGCTTGAGCGCGGCGCGCGAGACATAGCCTTGGGCCTCGTCCTCGATGGTGAGCACGTTGTTGGCCCCCACCATCTGCGAGGGCTTCGCCGCCCGCTCGCCATCGATCTTCACCGTGCCGCGCAGCACCGCGTCCCTGGCGCGTGAGCGCGAGGGGTAAAGCCCGCGGGCGACGAGCGCCTCGTCGAGGCGCTGCCTAGTCGACATCCAGGGGTTCGGTGCCGGACGGCGTGCCGTCGGGCTTCAAGGTGATCTTCTCGATGCGGGCCTCGGCGGCCTTGAGCAGCGCCTCGCAATGCTTCTTCAGCGCTTCGCCACGCTCATAGATGGCGATCGACTGCTCGAGGTCCACCTTGCCGGATTCGAGCCTCGTCACGATCTGCTCCAGTTCGGCCAGGGCCTTCTCGAAGGGCAGGCTGGCGATGTCGGCGTGTTCGCTCATCAGATCTCGTCCTCGTCGTCGTCTTCGAATTCCGTTTCTTCGACCATGCCGGCGTTGCCGCGCATCAGCGCCTGCACGTGGATGCCCACCGAGGCCGCCAGTCCCTGCAGGTCATAGCCGCCTTCCAGAATGCTCACGAGGCGGCCGCCGCAATGGACCTCGGCTGCCTCCATCAGCTTCAGCGTGGCCCAGGCGAAATCTTCCTCGGTCAGCTGCAGGCTGCCGAGAGGATCGCGGTGGTGCGCGTCAAAGCCGGCGGAGACGATCACGAGGTCGGGTGCAAACACATCGAGTGCGGGCAGGATCACCGAGTTCATCGCCTCGCGGAACTGTTCGCCGCCGTCGCCCGCGCGCAAGGGCGCGTTGAAGATGTTGCCCACGCCCGTTTCCTGCACGTCACCCGTGCCGGGGTAAAGCGGCATCTGGTGGGTCGAGCCATAGAACATGTTGGCGTCCGACCAGAAGATGTCCTGCGTGCCGTTGCCGTGGTGCACGTCGAAGTCGACGACCGCCACCCGCTCCGCATCATACTTGTGGCGGGCGTAGTGCGCGGCGATGGCGGCCTGGTTGAACAGGCAGAAGCCCATGGCGCGCCTGGTCTCGGCATGGTGGCCGGGCGGCCGCGTGGCACAGAACACGTTGTCGGCCTCGCCCGTGAACACCGCGTCCACCCCGGCGGTGGCAGCCCCCACGGCGCGCAGCGCTGCCTCAAGCGAACCCACCGACATCACCGTATCGGGGTCGAGATATTCCATGCCCTCGGCAGGCGCCATGGCACGGATGCGCTCCAGATGCTCATAGGCATGGGCGCGCAGAATGTCGTCGTCGCGGCCCAGCGGCGCCTCGCGGCGCGCGAGGTCGTTGAAATGCGGATTGGCGAGGATCTGGTTCACCGCCTTGATGCGGTCGACCCGCTCCGGGTGGCCATTGGGCGTCACGTGGCGCAGCGACGAGGGATGCGTGAAAAGCAGGGTGGTCATGGCCCTCGTTCTAGCCGCTTCCCCGCGGGACTGCTATAGAGCCCGCATGGTCCCCAACAACGACATCGAGGCTGCCGCACTGGCCCTGCGCGACGGGCGCCTCGTCGCCTTCCCGACAGAGACCGTCTATGGCCTGGGTGCCGACGCCACCAATGGCGAGGCGGTGGCCCGCGTCTATGCCGCCAAGGGGCGCCCGTCCTTCAACCCGCTCATTGCCCATGTGCCGGACGCAGAGGCCGCCTTCGCGCTGGGTGACTTCAGCCCCGAGGCCCGGGCGCTGGCCCAGGCCTTCTGGCCGGGCCCCTTGAGCCTCGTCGTGCCGCGCCGCGCTGATTGCCCTGTCTCCCTGCTGGCCAGTTCCGGCCTCGACTCGATTGCCATCCGCGTTCCCGCCCATCCGGTGGCGCTGGATCTGCTCAGGGCCACGGGCCGCCCGGTGGTGGCGCCCAGCGCCAACCCCTCGGGCAAGATCAGCCCCACCACGGCTGAACACGTGCGCCGGCACTTGAAGGACAAGGCAGCCATGGTGCTGGACGGCGGGCGCTGCAAGGTGGGCGTCGAGTCCACAGTCGTCAGCTTCCTCGCCGACGGCCCGAAGCTGCTCCGTCATGGTGGCACGCCCAAGGCCGAGATCGAGAAGGTGCTGGGCCACGCCATCGCGGTCGAGTCCCATTCTGCCCGCCCCCATGCGCCGGGCCAGCTGCTGAGCCATTACGCGCCCCACGCCGAGCTTCGCCTCAACGCGGACGCCCCACGCGCGGGCGAGGCTTATCTTGGCTTCGGGCGTCTCCATGCCCACGGCCCCTGGACCCTGTCCGCCGCGGGAGACCTCGTCGAGGCCGCCGCCAGCCTGTTCGGCCTGCTTCACGAGATCGACGCGACGGGTGTCGCCCGCATCGCGGTGGCTCCAATCCCGCACCAGGGGCTCGGCGAAGCCATCAACGATCGCCTGCTACGCGCCGCGGCGCCAAGGGATGCCTCATGAGCGACGCCCTGAACCGCCTCGTTGCCGTGGTCGGCGAAACGCACGCCATCCGCGATGCCGCCGAGATGGACGGCTACATGCGCGAGTGGCGGCAAATCTGGACCGGCCGCTCGCCCCTCGTGCTGCGCCCCGGTTCGACCGCAGAGGTGAGCCGCATTCTGGCCATCGCCAACGAGACGCGCACGGTGATCGTGCCGCAATCGGGAAACACCGGCCTGTGCGGCGGGCAGATCCCCACCGATGCCGGCAACGAAGTGGTGCTGTCCCTGGACCGCATGACGCGCATCCTCGACGTCGACCCCGCTGACAACACGATCACGGTCGAGGCCGGCGCCATCCTGAGGTCGGTGCAGGAGGCTGCGGACGCGGTGGACCGGCTGTTCCCCTTGAGCCTTGCGTCCGAAGGCTCCTGCCGGATCGGCGGCAATCTCTCCACCAATGCCGGCGGCCTCAACGTCATCGCCTATGGCAACACGCGCGACCTGTGCCTGGGGCTGGAGGTGGTGCTGGCCGATGGCCGCGTGTGGAACGGCCTGAAGCGCCTGCGCAAGGACAATACGGGCTACGACCTGCGCGACCTGTTCATCGGCGCGGAGGGCACGCTCGGCATCATCACCGCCGCCGTGATGAAGCTGTTCCCCAAGCCGAAGTCGCGCGAAACCGCCTTCATCGCCGTACCCTCGCCACAGGCTGCGGTGGACCTCCTGTCCCTCGCGCAGGACATGAGCGGCAACCGCGTGGTGGGCTTCGAACTCATCGCCGACATCGCGCTGCAGTTCTCGATCCGCCACGCCGGGGTGCGCCATCCGCTGTCAGACGTTTCGCCGTGGTACGTTCTGGCCGAACTCTCCGACCCGGTGCCGGGCGCCATGATGGCGATCCTCGAGCGCGCCATGGAGCGCGGCCTCGTGACTGATGCGGCACTCGCGCAATCGGATGCGCAGCGCGCCGACTTCTGGACGGCGCGCGAACTCATCTCGGAATCACAGAAGCCCGAGGGTGGCTCGATCAAGCATGACGTGTCGGTGCCCGTTTCGAAGGTGCCGCAGTTCCTGGTGGAGGCCGATGCAGCCGTGGCGCGCCTCGTTCCCGGCGCGCGCTTCGTGTCCTTCGGGCATCTGGGCGACGGCAACATCCATTACAACATCTCGCAGCCTGTCGGCATGGACAAGGCAGCCTTCCTCGACATGTGGAACGAGATGAACGACGTGGTGTTCGAGGTGGTGGGCCGCTTCAACGGCTCGATCAGCGCCGAGCATGGCATCGGACGCCTCAAGGCGCACCGCATGAGCGAGATCAAGTCACCCGTCGAACTCGACATGATGCGCGGCCTGAAGCGCATGCTGGACCCCAACAACATCCTGAACCCCGGACGCGTGCTGCCGGAGTGAACCCCGGTCTCAGAACAGGTTCATCTGGTCCGGCTTCTTCGGCGGCGGCTTGGGTGCCGAGGCGCGGCCAATCGTTGTGGGTTGCATGACGAAGCTGCCATCGGGTGCGGGGCGGATGAGTTTTGCTGCGTCCTCAACCTCGCCCATCAGCCACGTTTCGTAATCCTCGGGCGCGATGATGACTGGCATGCGGTCGTGGATGGTGGCGAGCTCCGCATTGGGCGCGATGGTCATCAGTGTGGCGGTCTCGAGTTCCGAGCCATCGGCTCCCATCCAGTGCTCCCACAGGCCCGCCAGCGCGAAGAGGCCCTTGTCCGGCTGCTGCACGAAGAACGGCACCTTGCGGCCCTCTGCCCCCGACCATTCGTAATAGCCGTCGGCGGGCACCAGGCAGCGGCGGCGGCGCATGGCGTTCCTGAAGGAGGGCTTCTCCATCACCGTCTCGCCGCGCGCGTTGATGAGCGGCTTGCCGGGCTTCACCTCCTTCACCCAGGAGGGAATGAAGCCCCAGCGCACCAGCGCGAAGTGGCGCTGGCCATTCTCCATCCGCACCACGCCGATGGGCTGGCCCGGCGCCACGTGGGCGCGTGGCGGGAACTCCTCGTCCTCCTGGTAGTTGAACCAGGCTTTGGTTTCCCGCGGTGTCTTCGACAGGCTATAAAGTCCGCACATGGGGCGGAGAATAGACGCGAATGGCGGGTGAGCAACAGTGGCCGAAGCTGGGCGTTTCGGCATCCATCTGGCGAGGCGGCAAGGTGCTGCTGGTGCAGCGCGCCAAGCCGCCCAGAGGCATCTGGGCCTTTCCCGGCGGGCATGTGGAAGCGGGTGAGAAACTCGAAGAGGCGGCGGCGCGCGAGTTGCTCGAGGAGACCGGCATGAGCGCGCGCTTCCAGGGACTGCTCGGGCTCTATGATGTGATCCGGCGTGACGAGCGCGGACTCCTCATCGTGCACTATGTGATCGCTTCATATATCGGAATTGCAGGGCCGGAAGAGCCTGTTGCAGCGAGTGACGCGGCAGACGTGACATGGGCCGATCCTGATCATCTCAGCGGCTTCACGCTCGCACCAAACATGGCCGACGCGATCGCCACCGCACGCAAAATCCTTAATATCCATTAAGGTTTACAGCGCTCAAGTTAACCCTCGTTTAAGGAACGAGTAGCCCGCAGCGAAGCAATTGCTATGGTCCCTCTCACACAAGGCGGCATCACGCTGCTGAAAGATGGAAAGCATGTTGAAGACTTCGCAACGGACCTACACCCCGATGCCCTCCGAGGAGAAGCAGCTCGCTCTGCAGTATCTTCTCGATGCCTGGGAGGAAGCCGCCCATGAGGGCGTCGACCGGGACTGCATCGCCACCGCTGCGATCTTCGCAGCTCTCTCAGACCTCATCTCGACTTACGGCGAGGAACCCGTCGCCGTGATGTGCCAGCGCCTGCCGGAACGCATCCGCGGCGGCGAGTTCACGCTGGCGCGCACCACCCGCCAGTAAGCCTCAGGCCAGCGCCTCCAACAGGAGAGCGAAGCCGAAGGCAGCGATCAGGACTCCCGTCCAACGGTTGATGCGGCCCAGCGCCGCATCGCTGATGCGGCTCCGGAAGCGCGACACCAGGAAACTCAGCAGCAGCCACCACAATGCTCCGCCGATGGCCACCCCAGTGATGACCGTCGGCGGTCTTGCTGCATCCTCATGCAGGTTCAGCAGGCCACTCATGGTGCCGAAAATGGCGATGAAGGCAAAGAACTCGCCAGGGTTCGAGATGGTGAGCCCGAAGGAAGCGAGCATGCGTCCGATCACCTTTGCGGTCTGCGGCTCATCGGCCTCGACAACGGCGATCTCGATGCGCTTGCGGGCGAGCCAGACGCCCATCATCACCAGCAACACGCCCCCCGCAATCATCAGCGGCCGCGCATAATCAGCAGCGAGATGCGAGACCCAGCTGACGCCATAGGCGGCGGCCGAGGCGTAGAGCACATCCGCCACCACGGCACCCAGCCCCACCAGGAAGGCCACGCCGAAGCCACGCCGGATGGCGTTCCGGATGACGAGGATGTTCACCGGCCCCAGCGGGGCGGTGACAGCGAGGCCAATGGCGACGCCAATGGCGAGAAGCGAGAAATCCATCGACCGCTCAGGCGATGTCGACGACGACGCGGCCCTTCACCTTGCCTGCCACGATGTCAGCGGCCACTTGCGGCACGTCGTCCAGCTTCACATGGGTGGTGAGCGCGTGGAGCTTCGACAGGTCAAGGTCGGTGACCAGGCGCTCCCACACCTTGAGGCGGCGCGGCATGGGCGTTGACACCGAGTTGACGCCCACGAGTTTCACACCGCGGAGAATGAAGGGGGCCACACTGGTGGGAAGATCCAGCCCCTGCGCATTGCCGCAGGCTGCGACCGTGCTGTCGGGGTTCATCTGCGAGATGACATTGGCCAGCGTGGTGGAACCCACGGAATCAACGCAACCCGCCCAGCGCGACTTGGCCAGTGCCTTGACCGGGCCGTTGAACTCGTTGCGATCAACGATGCCCGCGGCGCCAAGGCTCTTAAGGAAGGGCTCCTCGGTCACACGACCGGTGGAAGCGATGACGCGGTAGCCGAGCTTGGCGAGGATGACGATGGCCGTGGTGCCGACGCCCCCCGCCGCACCGGTGACGAGGATGTCGCCGTCCGACGGCTTCACGCCCTGCTCCTCCAGCGCCATGACACAGAGCATGGCGGTGTAGCCAGCGACGCCAACCGACATGCAGTCGGCCGCCGTCCAGCCCTTGGGAACGGGAACGAGCCAGTCGCCATTGACCCGGGCCACTTCCGAGAAACCGCCGTGGTGGCCTTCACCCACGCCATAACCGTTCAGCACCACGTGGTCGCCGGCCTTCCAGCGCGGATTGGTGGAGGAGCGGACAACGCCGGCGAAGTCGATGCCGGGGATCAGCGGGAAGCGGCGCGCGATGGGCGCCTTGCCGGTGATGTTGAGGCCATCCTTGTAGTTCACCGATGAATGCGTGACGTCGACCGTGACGTCGCCCTCCATGAGGTCGGACTCCTCGAGGCGGGTGAGCGCGGCCGTCTGGCCGGCATCGGTCTTCGATATGAGAATGGCACGGAAGGACATGGTGGTTCCTCTCTAAGGCTAAAGCGCTTCCACGAAGCGGATGGGCTGGCCGTGGGCCTGGCCGATGATCTCGTCGTTCCACATGACGCGGCGGCCGCGCACGTAAGTGCCGATGGGCCAGCCGGTGACCTGGCGACCGTCATGCGGGGTCCACTTGCAGCGGCTTTCGATCCAGTCATTGGTGATGGTGCGCTTCGCCTTCATGTCGACGATGGTGAAGTCGGCATCATAGCCCTCGGCGATGCGGCCCTTGCCGGCCAAGCCGAAGATGCGGTTGGGGCCGTGCGAGGTGAGGTCAACGAAGCGTTCGAGGCTCAGCATCCCCTTGTTCACGCAGTCGAGCATGACGGGCACCAGCGTCTGCACGCCGGGCATGCCCGAGGGAGACGCCGGATAGGGCTTGGCCTTCTCTTCCAGTGTATGGGGCGCATGGTCGGAGCCCAGCACGTCGACGAGGCCGGAGTTGAGCGCCGCCCAGATTCCCTTGCGGTGCTGCGGCTCGCGGATCGGCGGGTTCATCTGCAGCAGGGTGCCGAGCCGGGCGTAATCCTCGGAGGTGAAGACGAGGTGGTTGGCCAGCACCTCGACGGTTGCGACGTCGCGCGCCTGGCTCAGGATGGGGAATTCGTCGGCGGTGGAAATGTGCAGCACATGGATGCGCTTGTGCGCTTCGCGGGCGAGACGCACGAGGCGCTCGGTGCACAGCCTTGCGGCCTCGGCGTCGCGCCAGACATAATGGCTGGACGGGTCGCCTTCGACGCGCAGGTGCTTGCGATCATTCAGCCGGTCTTCATCCTCCGAGTGGAAGGCCGCTCTCCGGCGGATGTTGGCCAGCACGCGCGCGACACCCTTGTCGTCATCGACCAGCAGCGAGCCCGTCGAGGAGCCCATGAACACCTTGATGCCCGCGCAACCGGGCAGCAGTTCCAGCTCGCCCAGCTGATGGGCGTTCTCGCGCGTGCCGCCCACATAGAAGGCGAAGTCGCAATACATGCGGTTGGAGGCACGGGCGACCTTGTCGGCCAGGGCCTCGGCGCTGGTCGTCAGCGGGCTGGTGTTGGGCATTTCGAAGACGCCGGTGACGCCGCCCTTGACCGCAGCGCGGCCACCGGTCTCGAGGTCTTCCTTGTGCTCGGCACCGGGTTCGCGCAGGTGGACCTGGCTGTCGACCACGCCGGGCAGGATGTGGAGGCCGGTGCAATCGACCACCTCGCCCCCCTGCTCCTTGCCAAAAGAGCCGATACCGACGATGCGGCCTCCGGAAACGGCAATATCGCGCTGGCCCACCCCATCATGGTTGACGAGGGTGCCGCCCTTCAGGATCAATTCGGCATGGAATGGCATATTCAGCCCGGCTTTCCTTGAACGTTGTTCCCGGTCTTCGTAAATGTGGATTGGAAACGAAGCAACAGCGATGCGCGACATTGATTTTCGGGCTGGCCGGCTCCCCGGCCGGGCCATCCTATCGGTCCGGGGCCCGGAGGCGGGGCATTTCCTGCACAACCTGCTCACGTCCGACATCGACCATCTGGCCGAGGGCCAGGCGGCCTATGCGGCCCTGCTCACCCCGCAGGGCAAGATCCTGTTCGACATGATCGTGCTGCGGCAGGGCGACGGCTACCTGATCGACTGCGCCGCCAGCCAGCGGGCGGACCTCATGAAGCGGCTTGCCATGTACAAGCTCCGGGCACAGGTGCAGATCGCGGGCCGGGACGATCTTGCCGTTGGCGTTTCGCCGGTGGAGATCGCCGGCGGCTACCGCGACCCGCGCAGCCCGGACATTGGCTGGCGCACCATCGCCACGCCACAGGGCGAGGCCGAAGGCTATGACGCCGCCCGCATCGCGGCGGGGCTTGCCGACACAAGCGCCGACCTCGGCTCGGGCGAGTTCTTTCCGCATGAGGCCAACCTCGACCAGCTGGGCGGCGTGAACTTCAGGAAGGGCTGCTACGTGGGCCAGGAAGTGGTCTCGCGCATGGAGCATCGCGGGCTGGCGCGCAGCCGCATCCTGCCGGTGGTGCTGGAAGGTGCCGCACCGCCGAAGGGAACCGACATCCGCTCGGGTGAGAAGCAGATCGGCACCCTGCTCTCTTCATCCGGCTCCAGCGCCCTTGCGCTGATCCGTCTCGACCGGCTGGCGGACGCCACTGCACCGCTCATGGCCGATGGTGTTACAGTCACGGTGCTGAGGCCCGCATGGGCGACATACGAGGTTCCGGGGGCTGCATGAACGCCGTTCGACATGAAGACGGAATTTGCCGCTGCAACTGGTGCGGCACCGACCCGGTCTATGTCGCCTATCACGACACGGAGTGGGGTGTTCCCGAATATGACTCGCAGGCGCTGTTCGAGAAGCTGATGCTCGACGGCTTCCAGGCGGGTCTTTCGTGGATCACCATCCTCCGGAAGCGCGACAATTTCCGCAAGGCCTTCGATGGTTTCGACGCGGAAAAGATGGCGCGCTACAAGCCAGCCAAGCTCGAAAGGCTGATGCAGGACGCCGGCATCGTGCGCAATCGCCTGAAGATCGAGGCCAGCGTCACCAATGCCCAGGCCTATCTGGCGATCCCCGATTTTTCCGCCTATCTGTGGGACTTCCTCGACGGCGTGCCGCTGCAGAACAAGATTCGCAGCATGAGCGAGATCCAGGCCAAGACGCCGCTGGCCGAGAAGATGTCGAAGGACCTCCAGAAGCGCGGCTTCCGCTTTGTCGGCCCCACTATCGTCTATGCCTTCATGCAGGCCTGCGGGCTGGTGAACGATCATCTCGTCGACTGCCACCGCTACAAGGCCGTGAAGCATGCCGCGCGCCGCTGAGCCGCCTCGCGCCTGGCAGCGCATGCTGTCGGGGCGCAGGCTGGACCTGCTCAACCCCTCGCCGCTCGACATCGAGGTGGAAGACATCGCGCACGGGCTGGCGCGCGTGGCGCGGTGGAACGGGCAGACCAGGGGCGACCACGCATTCTCGGTGGCGCAGCATTGCGTGCTGGTGGAGGAACTGGCGGTTCACCTCGAACCCGCGCTCGACCGCGCGGCACGGCTCACCGCCCTGCTGCATGATGCGCCGGAATATGTGGTAGGCGACATGATCTCGCCATTCAAGGCGGCACTCGGGCTGGACTACAAGGCCTTCGAGAACCGGCTTCTCGCCGCGATCCACATCCGCTTCGGGCTGAAGGCGCAGGCGCCGCAGAAGCTTGAGGTGTTCATCAAGAAATGCGATCACCTCGCCGCCTATCTGGAAGCGACACAGCTTGCGGGCTTCGCGGCGGAGGAGGCAGAGAAGTTCTTCGGCAAGCCGAAGGGCCTCGAAGGTGCCACGGCGCAGCGCTTCTTCCGCCTCAAGCCGCTGGCCACGAATGATGCGGCGGCCCTCTACCTCAGGACATTCAGAAAGCTCTCCCCATGATCATCGTCGGCCCGCTCAACAAGGTTCAACAGCTCATCGACGAGCATGGCGTAAAGCATGTGGTGACGCTGCTGGCACCCGACACGCCGCATGACGCACCGAAGGGCATCACACCCGACCGTCATTTGAAACTCTATTTCCATGACATTGTGCAGCACATGGACGGCCATACGCCGCCGCGCGCGGCGGATGCCGAGAGGCTTGTCGACTTCTTCCGGAACTGGGACAGGCAGGACCCGATGCTGGTGCATTGCTGGGCCGGCATCAGCCGCTCGACGGCGGCGGCCTACACGGCACTCTGCATGTTCCGGCCCGATGCCAGCGAAGAGGAGCTGGCGCAGGAGCTTCGCGCCGCCTCGCCTTCGGCCACGCCGAACCGGCTGATCGTGTCGCTGGCCGATGAGGTGCTGGGGCGCAATGGCAGGATGGTGAAGGCGATCGAGAAGATTGGTCGCGGGGCGGATGCTTTTGAAGGTACGCCGTTCGTGCTGAGGCCGTGAGGCTCTCGCCACCAATTCAAATCTCTCACCTTCGCCCGGCTTGACCGGGCGATCCTTTTTGTGGCGCCGGAAAAGGATGCCCCGGTCAAGCCGGGGCAAGGTGAAACAGTGGACGCGCCCGCTATCGCCCGCCCAGCGCATATTCCCAATAAAGGTCCCGCGCCTTCTGCATGATCGGGCCGGGCTGCAGGCTTTTCTGTTCCACGCGGGTGATGGGTGCCACCTTGGCCCAGTTGCCGGTGGTGAACACCTCGTCGGCCTCGAGGAACTCGCTCCACTTGAGTGAGCGCTCATGCACCCTGATGCCGGCATCGCGCAGCAGCCTGATGACGCGCTGGCGAGTGACGCCGTTGAGGAAGGTGCCGTTGGGAATGGGCGTGTGGGCCTCGCCATCCTTGGCGAACCAGATGTTGGCGGTGGAAAGCTCCGCCACGTGGCTCAGCGCGTCGAGCATCACCGCATTGTCGAAGCCCCTGGACTTCGCCTCGCGGATGGCGCGGGCCGAGTTGGGATAGTGGCAGGCGGCCTTGGCATCGGTGGGCGCATATTCATAGGAGGGGCGACGGAACGGCGAGCAGGTGACCGCAATGCCGGTGGGCTTCGGGATCGGCGCGTCATAGACGGAAACTGAAACCTGGGTCGATTCCGGGTCGACGTCGACAAATCCGTCCTCCGCCCAGAACATGGGGCGCAGGTAGAGCTCTGCCCCCTTGGGGAACTTGGCGATGCCCTCGCGGATCAACTCCTCCAGCTCACCGGCGCTCTTGACGATCTTGAGTCCGAAGCTCTGGGCAGAGCGCACCACCCTCTGGCAATGCAGGTCAAGATCGGGGGCAACGCCTGCGAAGGCGCGCGCGCCGTCGAACACGCAGGACCCGAGCCATGGCGCATGGCTCATGGTACCCATCACCTGCGGGTTGCCCTGGTGCCATTCGCCCTTGAACCATGTCCACGCGGTGCCGGGTGTTTCCTTGCCCATCTTCTATCAATCTCCCATTCGTGGCAGGCATCCTAGACAGGCCGCGCAGAAACAGAAAGGGCGCCCGGAGGCGCCCTGTCGAACCCTGCCATGCAGAAGACTCACGAGTCCTCGTAGAAGACGTGGCGGCCGATCTTGACCAGACGCTTCATGCTCTTGGCCCACTTCGGCTTCACGTAGTCGGCATGATAATTGGTGGCGGTGCCAACCGCCGCGACATGCCCGTCGCCGGCCATCGCCCGCTTGGCGATGCGCTTGGCGTTGGCCCAGGAGTTGGCGCTCTTGACGTCATCCGGCAGGCCGTCGCAGGCGAAGGAGAACTGGCAGGAGTTGCGGCGGCCCGAACCCTGGTAGACCACGCCGCAGATCGACTTCGGATATTCCGGATCATTGACCCGGTTGAGGATGACCTTGGCCACCGCGAGCTGGCCCATCTCCGACTCGGAACGGGCCTCGAAATAGACGGCGCGGGCGAGGCAGTTCTCTTCCGCCATCTGCACCCGGCGCATGGCGATGGCCTTCTGGGTGGCCTTGTCCCGCGGCTTCTTGGAGGCGGTGACGGTGCGCTTCATCTTGACGCCCTGCATCACCTTCTGCGGCGAGGGACCCTTGATGATGCTCGAGCCCTGGTCGTCCTGTTCATTGAGGTTCACCGAGGCCGGAACGACCTGAACCTGCTGCTTCTCGACGATCGAGGCCTGGAGCACCACGGGCTTGTCGCCCTTGCCATTGATCACCACCACCTGTTCCAGGGAGGTGAAGGTGGTCTTGTTGACAACCTCGAGGCTGGTGGATTGGGGAACGAGGGACCCCTTGGCGAGCATGTTGGAGGCAGGGCCGGAAAGGCTGTCGAGCATGTCGGCAGGGTCTGCGTTATGGGCGATGGCGTTCTGGCCCATGTAATGGCCGGCAAAGGCGAAGGTCAGCACAAGCATTGCGCCGCCAACCCCCATGGGACCGTACTCGGAGAAGAAGCTGCGCTTCTCGCGGGCCGTGTAATCCTGGAATTCCCAGGCCCCTGCGGGCCTCGCCTTGCGCGTTGATTTCTTCACTTCCCCTCGACACACCGTGGTCCGTATGTGTTACGGCCCTGTTAAGACGCGGTAGTCTACGAAGGCCTCATTTAACATAGGTTAACCATGCGGGCAACCCGAGATGGCCCTTTTTGCGCCGGAATCAAGCCATGGTGAAGACATGGTTAACCCCTTGCCACAATTCGGAAAAACCTAGTGTTTCGAAAGGCTTGCCTGGGCTGCCGCCAGGCGTGCAATGGGCACCCGGAAGGGCGAGCAGGACACGTAGTCAAGGTTGACAGATTCGCAGAATGCGATCGAGGCCGGATCGCCGCCGTGTTCGCCGCAGATTCCCGCCTTGAGCCCCGGCTTCACGCTCCGCCCGCGCTCGGTGCCGATGCGGATGAGCTCACCCACCCCCTCGACGTCGAGCGAGATGAAGGGATCGGTCTTGAACACGCCCTTCGAGGTGTATTCGCCGATGAAGCGGGCGGCGTCGTCACGGCTGATGCCGAAGGTGGTTTGCGTCAGGTCGTTGGTGCCGAAGGAGAAGAAGTCGGCCGATTGGGCGATCTCGGCGGCGCGGAGTGCGGCGCGCGGCAGCTCGATCATGGTGCCCACCGAATAGGTGATGGCGACGCCGGTTTCCTTCGCCACCTGCTCGGCCACGGCGACGATGCGCTCCTTCACCCGGTCGAGCTCGTTGCGCGAGGCCACCAGCGGCACCATGACCTCCGGGATCGGCGCCTTGCCGGTGCGGCGGTGGATTTCGGTGGCCGCCTCGAAGATGGCGCGGGACTGCATCTCGGCGATCTCGGGGTAGGAGATCAGCAGGCGCACGCCGCGGTGGCCCAGCATGGGGTTGAACTCCTTGAGCTCGGCCACGCGGGCGCGCAGCTGGTCGGGGTTGGCCCCCATCTGTTCGGCCACTTCCTCGATCTCGTGGTCGGCCTGCGGCAGGAACTCGTGCAGTGGCGGGTCGAGCAGGCGGATCGTGACGGGAAGCCCCGCCATGATCTCGAACAACTCGATGAAGTCGTTGCGCTGCATCGGCAGGATCTTGGCCAGCGCGGCACGTCGGGCCTCCACCTTGTCGGCGATGATCATCTCGCGCACCGCCACGATGCGTTCAGAATCGAAGAACATGTGCTCGGTGCGGCACAGGCCGATGCCCTCGGCGCCGAAGTCGCGCGCGGTGCGGGCATCGAGCGGGGTTTCGGCGTTGGCGCGCACGCCCATGCGGCGAAACGAGTCCGCCCACTGCATCAGCAGCGCAAAGTCGCCCGAGAGCTCGGGCTTGATGGTGGCCACCTCGCCCTTCATCACCTGGCCGGACGAGCCGTCCACCGTGATGGTGTCGCCCTTCTTCAGCGTGACGCCCATGACGGTGAGCGTTCCCGCCGCATAGTCGATGCGCAGCGTGCCGGCACCCGACACGCAGGGCTTGCCCATGCCGCGCGCGACCACGGCGGCGTGGGAGGTCATGCCGCCGCGCGTCGTCAGGATGCCTTCGGCGGCATGCATGCCGTGGATATCCTCGGGGCTGGTCTCGATGCGCACCAGGATGACCCGGTGGTTCAGCGCCTTCAGCCGCTCCGCCTCATCGGCATCGAACACGATTTCACCCGAGGCCGCACCCGGCGAGGCGGGAAGGCCGGTGGCGATCACGTCACGCTTGGCCTCGGGATCGAGGGTGGGGTGCAGCAGCTGGTCGAGCGAGGCAGGGTCGATGCGCGTCACCGCCTGCTCCTTGCTGATCAGGCCCTCGGCAGCCATGTCGACCGCGATCTTGAGGGCTGCCTTGGCGGTGCGCTTGCCGGTGCGGGTCTGCAGCATCCACAGCTTGCCGGCCTGGATGGTGAACTCCATGTCCTGCATGTCGCGGTAATGGCTTTCGAGGAGGTCGAAATTGGCCTTCAGCTGGCGGAAGGTTTCCGGCATGAGGGATTCGAGGGAGGGCGCTTCCGAATGCGCCTCGATGCGGGCCTTCTCGGTGATGTTCTGCGGGGTGCGGATGCCGGCCACCACGTCCTCGCCCTGGGCATTGACCAGGAACTCGCCGTAAAGCTCCCGCGCACCTGTCGCGGGGTTGCGGGTGAAGGCCACGCCGGTGGCGGAGGTGTCGCCCATGTTGCCGAAGACCATGGCCTGCACGTTGACGGCTGTGCCCCAGTCCTCAGGGATGTTGTTGAGCCTGCGGTAGGTGATGGCGCGGGCACCCATCCAGGACTTGAACACGGCGCCGATCGCACCCCACAATTGCTCATGCGGATCCTGCGGGAAGGGCTTGCCGGTGGCTTGCTGCACCAGCGCAGCGTACCGCACGATGAGGCCCTGCCACTCCTCTGCCGTCACTTGCGTGTCGAGGGAGTAGCCACGTTCTTCCTTGAAGCCGCCAAGGATATCCTCGAACTCGTCATGATCGACGCCGAGAACGACGTCGGCATACATGGAGATGAAGCGGCGATAGCTGTCGAAGGCGAAGCGGCGGTCACCTGAGCGGATGGCGAGACCCTCGACTGTGGCGTCGTTGAGGCCGAGGTTCAGCACCGTGTCCATCATGCCCGGCATCGAGGCCCGCGCCCCGGAGCGGACCGAGACGAGCAGCGGGTTGGCGGGGTTGCCGAACTCTGCCGCGGCAATCTTCTCCACCGTGGCCAGGGCCGCGCGGATCTGCGCGTCGAGGCCACCCGGATAGGCACGGTTGTTCTTGTAGAAGACGGTGCAGACTTCGGTTGACAAGGTGAAGCCCGGCGGTACGGGAAGCCCGAGGTTGGCCATCTCGGCAAGGTTGGCGCCCTTGCCGCCCAGCAGCGCCTTCATGTCGGCCCGGCCTTCGGCTGAACCGCCGCCGAATGAATAGACGAACTTCGCGCTCTCAGCCGCCATGACGGAGTCTTCCCATTGCTGACGTTTGCTTATGAAGTCTTTTAGCGGGCGGCGACCCGCTCAATAGACAACCACAGCCCTGCACGGTGTGCAATGCAATATCGCAGATGCGACATTGCAGGACCTGCAGGCCTCAGGCCATGGCCGGGCTGAGCGGCGGGGCATGGGGCCGGCGGACGTAGAGGATCCACAGCGCGATGCCGAGGTTGAGCACGTTCCAGGCCACGCCGTTGAGGAAGGCCATGGTGTAGGAACCGGTCCAGTCATAGATGATGCCGGACATCCAGCCGCCCAGCGCCATGCCGAGGACCGTGGCGGTGAGCACGGTGGAAATGCGGCTGCCGGCTTCGCGCGCCGGGAAATGGTCGCGGATGATGAGCGCATAGCTCGGCACGATGCCGCCCTGGCTGAGGCCGAAGATGGCGGAGACGACATAGAGCGAGGCCAGCCCGTCGAAGGGAATGTAGGCAATCAGCGCCAGCATCTGCAGGAAGGACCCGGCAATCAGTGTCGTGAGGCCGCCCACCTTGTCAGCGACGAGGCCGGAGGCAAGGCGGCTCAGCACGCCGAAGCCGAGCATCAGGGAGAGCATCTCCGCGCCGCGTGCCGGGCCATAGCCCAGGTCGGCGCAATAGGCGACGATGTGGACCTGCGGCATGGACATGGCGACACAGCAGGACAGGCCCGCCAGCACCAGCGCCGGAAACAGCAGCGGGTGGCTGGGCAGCAGGCCCTTGTGACCTGCCAGGCGGCTCGCGGGGCTGGCCGTGTCATGGAAGTGCGGGCGTTTCCGCAGCAACTGTGCACCCGGCACCATGACCACCATGCAGATCACGCCGATCGCCATGTAGGTGGCGCGCCAGCCATACTGCTCGATCGCCGCCTGCATGAAGGGGGGCCAGATGGTGCCGGCGATGTAGTTGCCGCTCGCCACGATGGCAATCGCGATGCCGCGACGCTTGAGGAACCACTGCGAGGCATCGGCCACCAGCGGCCCGAAGGTGGCGGCACTCCCGAGGAAGCCGATGAACACCGCCTGCACGATGACGAACTGCCAGTAGCTCTGCGACCATGCCGCAAGGAAGAATCCGATTCCCAGCGATGCACCCGCAATGGTGATCGGCACGGTAATGCCGAACTTGTCGGCCACCTTGCCCATCACGAAGCCGCCTGCGGCAAAGCCGAGGAAGGTGGCCGTATAGGGAAAGGAGGCCCCGGCGCGGTCGACCCCGAACTCGGCCTGGATGGTGGGCAGCACGACGACCGCGAGCCACAGGCCGATGCCGCCCACCACGGCGAGCACCAGCGAGATGGTCAGCCTGATCCAGGCATAGCGGCTGTCGGGCGTGTAGGCGGAGGCAGTGGTCATGCCACATCCCTAACGGCGACGGGGCACAAGGTCAAAACGGCACTTTCATGCGGGCCGCGAGGCTGGGGTGCGGCGGGCGCATGGTTTCATGGTTTCATGGCTTGCCGGCATGCGCCAGCAGATGCGCCCGAAAGGCGGCGGCGATGGGCGAGAGGTGCTTGGCCCGCGGGTGCACCACGTGCCAGCGCGAGGATATCGGGAAGCCCTCGACATCCAGCACGCGGATGTCCTTGCCAACCTGCAAGGCATGGCGCGAGATGACGCCGAGGCCGAGGCCGCCCGCGACGGCCTCCCGGATCGCCTCGTTGCTGCCGAGTTCAAGGCGCACGTCGGGCCTGAAGCGTCGCTTGGCGAAGTGGCGGTCGGTGGCCATGCGCGTGCCGGAGCCAGGCTCGCGCAGGATGAAGCGCTGGTCTTTCAGCTGCGCCAGCGACAGGCTGCGGCCGAGCTTCGCGCCACGCGCCGCGATCACGACGAGCGGATTTTCCATGAACACCTCGTCCTCGAGGTCAAGCTCGGGCGGCATGGACATGATGTAGATGTCGTCGCGGTTGTCACGCAGCCGGGCCACCACGCCGTCGCGGTTCAAAACCTCGAGCGACACGTCGATGGCCGGATGCAGGCGGCAGAAGCTGCCGATGAGGCGGGGAATGAAATACTTCGCCGTGCTCACCGCCGCAACGCGCAGCCGCCCGCGCGACAGGCCCTTCACGAGATCGACATGCTGCTCGAAGGCCTCCCACTCCGCCAGCATGGCGCGTGCGGTGTGTGCCAGCTGGCGTCCGGCATCGGTGAGGTGCACGCGCCTGGAGATCACCTCATGCAACGGCAGGCCGACCGCCTCGGTCATCTCCTTCAGCTGGGCGGAGGCGGTGGGCTGGGTGACATGCGTTGCGGCGGCGGCCTTGCTCACGCTGCCGGTTTCGGCCAAGGCAAGAAACAGGCGCAGCTGGCGGAATGTGACGTTCATAGAGTTTAGTCTATACATTTTGACGAATAAATCAATTTTCCTTGCATGTGCCGAAGCGGCTATCCGCCGTGCATCGAGGAGCCCTCCCCATGCAGAACCTGATCGACCCGGCCATTCTCTTCTTCGTCTTCGGCGTGCTGGCTGGAGCGCTCAAGTCCGACCTCGAGATCCCGAAGTCGATCGCCAAGTTCCTGTCGCTCTACCTGCTGATGGCGCTGGGCCTGAAGGGCGGTTTCGCGCTGGCGCAATCGGGCCTCACCGCCGACGTGGCGCTGAGCCTTGCAGCAGCACTGTTCATGGCCTTCCTCGTGCCCGTCATAGGCTATGCCTTCCTGCGGACGCGCGTTTCGCGCTTCGATGCCGCGGCAGTGGCCGCGGCCTATGGCTCGGTCAGCGCCGTCACCTTCCTCACTGCCAGCCAGTTCCTCGAGATGCAGGGGTTGGTGCCCGGCGGCCACATGGCGGTGGCCCTTGTCCTCATGGAATCGCCCGCCATCATCGTGGCCATGCTGCTGGTCAATGCCATCCGGCAGGGCGGCAGCTCCGGCACCCTGCTCGGCATGACGCAAAGCGCTGGCGCAGCGGCAGCACCGGCTGCCCAGGGGCCCTCACCCGGCAAGGTGCTGCACGAAAGCTTCACCAATGGGGCGCACCTGCTGCTGCTCGGCTCGCTCGCCGTGGGCTTCATCAGCGGCGAATCCGGCAAGGCAATGATGCAGCCCTTCGCTGGCGACCTGTTCAAGGGCATGCTCGCCTTCTTCCTGCTCGACATGGGACTGATGGTTGCGAAGAACTTCAAGGATGCCCGCCAGGCCTCGGCTTCGCTGCTCGGCTATGCAGTGGTGGCGCCGCTGCTCCATGCGGCAATCGCACTCGGGCTCGCCTGGCTGCTCGGCCTCACCACGGCGGACACGATCCTGCTCATGGTGCTGTCGGCGAGTGCCTCCTACATCGTGGTGCCGGCCGTGCTGCGCCATGCAGTGCCTGAGGCAAACCCGGCGATCTACTTCGGCCTCAGCCTCGGCGTCACCTTCCCCATCAACATCCTGGTCGGCATTCCGCTCTACACCTGGGCGGCGGAACGCGTGATGGGATAGGGTGACTAGCCTTCGATCTTCGAGAAATCCGCCACTTCCGCCGTCGCCGCGCGGATGTGGTTCAACAGGCGCAGGCGGTTTTCGCGGAAGGTGGCGTCCTTGTCGTTCACCGTCACCTGCTCGAAGAAGGCATCGACCGGCACGCGCAGCTTGGCGAGCGCCGTCATGGCGGCGGCGAAATCCTCTTCGCGCAGCGCCCGGCGCACCTGGCCCAGGGCCTGGGTGATGGCGGTGTGAAGCGCCTTCTCCTCGCCCTTGATGAGCTGCGAGATGTTGACGTCGCCATCAAACGACTTGCCGTCCTTCTTCTCCTCGATGCGGAGAATGTTGGAGGCGCGCTTGACGCCGGCGAGCAGGTTCCTGCCGTCCTCCGTCTCGAGGAAATTCGACAGCGCCTCGACGCGCTTCGTGACCATGAGAAGGTCATTCTGGTTGCCAAGCGCGAAGACCGCATCGATCAGGTCATGCCGCTTGCCCTGTTCCTTCAAGTGCACCTTAAGTCGATCAGCGAAGAAGGCGATGAGATCATCGCCGCAGAAAGTGAGCGGCAGGCGCAGGTTCTTGTCGAGGATGATGCGGATGACGCCGAGTGCCGAACGGCGCAGCGCGTAAGGATCCTTGGAGCCGGTGGGCTTTTCATCGATGGACCAGAAGCCGTTGAGTGTGTCGAGCTTGTCAGCCAAGGCAACAGCCTGACCCACAGCGGACACCGGAATGGAATCAGTCGGCCCCACCGGCTTGTAGTGATCGCGGATCGCATCGGCGACGTCCGGGTCCACGTGCTGGTCGAGCGCATAGTAACGGCCCATCAGGCCCTGCAGTTCGGGGAACTCGCCAACCATGCCGGTGACGAGGTCGGCCTTGGCAAGGCGTGAGGCGAGCTTCGCCTTCTCGGGGTCAGCGCCGATCTTCTTCGCGATCTCTGCAGCAAGCGTTTCGATGCGCTGCACGCGTTCGCCCTGGTTGCCGAGCTTGGCGTGGAAGGTGATGGCGTCGAGCTTCTTCGCCCACTCCTCCAGTTTCACCTTGCGGTCCTGGTCCCAGAAGAACTTGGCGTCCGACAGGCGCGCGGCGATGACCTTGTTGTTGCCGGCGACGATGGTCCGGCCGCCGTCCTTGGCGACGAGGTTCGACACCAGCAGGTAGCGGTTGGCGAGCTTGCCGGTGGAAGCATTGCGCAGCGCAAAGCACTTCTGGTGGTTCTTGATCGAGGTGGCGATCACCTCGGGCGGCACCGTGAGGAAGCCTTCATCGAAGCTGCCCATCAGCACCACGGGCCATTCAACGAGGCCTGCGGTTTCCTTCAGCAGGCCTTCGTCCTCGATCAGTTCCAGTCCCTGCGCGAAGGCGAGGTTGCGCGCTTCGGTGCGGATCGTCTCGATGCGTGCAGTGGCATCGACGACCACGAAATTGTGGTGGAGCTTCTGGGCATAATCATCGAAGCGGCGAACCTCGATGTTCTGCGCGCCCATGAAGCGGTGGCCGTGGGTGATGTTGCCGCTGTGGATGCCGTCGATCTCGAAGGGCACCACCTCGCCATCAAAAGTGCAGACGATGGAATGCAGCGGGCGCACCCAGCGCAAGCTGCCTGAGCCCCAGCGCATGGATTTGGGCCAGGGGAATTTGCGGATCGTGTCCGGCACGACGTCAGCGATGATCTCAGTTGCGGTGCGGCCGGGCCGGCGGATGACCGCGAGGTAGAACTGGCCCTTCTTGTCGTCCTGCACCTTCAGTTCGCCAAGGCTGAGGCCGGTGGACTTGAGGAAGCCTTCGATCGCCTGTTGCGGGGCATCGACGCGGGGACCTTTGCGCTCCTCGTTGACGTCTGCCGCCTTGGCGTCCAGCCCCTCGACCGAGAGGACGAGGCGACGGGCACCGCCATGGGCCTGCGCGCCCTCATAGGTGAGGCCTGCTTCCACCAGCGCATTGGTCACCATCTGGCGCAGGTCGGCAGCCGCCTTGTGCTGCATGCCAGCGGGGATTTCCTCGGAAAACAGTTCGATCAGAAGTTCAGGCATCGGGCACTCCGGGCGGGACCGCCGATTAGCAGCCCCTTCCCGGCTTGTCACCCCTCAGGGGTGGCTCAGAGCGCCTTGTGGCTGCCGTCGCAGAAGGGCGGCGTCTTGGTGTGCTTGCAGGCGCAGAAGAACTTGCGGCCGGTTTCTTCCGCCGTCCACTTGAGCGGCGTGAAGGACGAACCCTTGTGGCTGCCGTCGCAGAACGGCTGCTTCTTGGAGTTGCCGCAGGTGCACCACCAGTAATCCTTGCCAGCCTCGACCTCGACGGGGATGGGGGACTTCTGGGCAATGGTGGGTTCGGACATGGGATGTTCCTTATTCAGTAATGGATCAGGTTACATATCGCTACGACCCGAGGCTTTACAACCCCCGAAAACTACGCAGCAGCCCCGCCGCCCACCGTCTTGCTCCACGCCTCGCAGCAACCCTTGGCGAGTTCGCGGACGCGCAGGATATAGGCCTGGCGCTCGGTGACCGAGATGACGCCGCGCGCATCGAGCAGATTGAAAGTGTGCGACGCCTTGATGCACTGGTCATAGGCGGGAAGCGCCATGTCGTGGCGGGTGTCGCGGTCGCCTGCGGCCAGCAGCGCCTTGCACTCGGCCTCGGCATCGATGAAGTGCTGCAGCAGCACCTCGGTGTTGGCGTGCTCGAAATTGTAGCGCGAGAATTCCTGCTCGGCCTGCAGGTAAACGTCGCCGTAGGAGATGCGCTTGGCACCTTCCTGGCCGTTGAAGTTCAGGTCATAGACGTTGTCGACGCCCTGCACATACATGGCGAGGCGCTCGAGGCCGTAGGTGAGCTCGCCCGAGACCGGCGCGCAGTCGAGACCGCCGACCTGCTGGAAGTAAGTGAACTGCGAGACTTCCATGCCGTCGCACCAGACTTCCCAGCCGAGGCCCCAGGCGCCCAGTGTGGGGCTTTCCCAGTCATCCTCGACGAAGCGGATGTCATGCAGCGAGCGGTCGATGCCGATTGCCTCCAGCGAACCCAGGTAAAGGTCCTGCAGGTCGGGCGGCGATGGCTTGATGATGACCTGGTACTGGTAATAGTGCTGCAGTCGGTTGGGGTTTTCGCCGTAGCGGCCATCCTTGGGGCGGCGCGAGGGCTGAACATAGGCGGCAGCCCAAGGACGCGGACCGACCGAGCGCAAAGTGGTTGCGGGGTGGAACGTGCCGGCACCGACTTCCATGTCATAGGGCTGCAGGATCACGCAGCCCTTGTCGCCCCAATACTGGTGGAGCGTAAGAATCAAGTCCTGAAAGGATTTGGTGGGATTCAGTGCCATGTGGTCCGCCTCGGGAAAGCGCGGCGGACCCTAGGGGGCACGAGTCGGCTGGTCAAGCCTCGGGGTAATAGATGCCTGTGCGCGGGTCCTGGCGAAGGCGGCGCGCCTGCTGGGGATGGCGGTTCGGACGGTTCGCCTTCACCCGCACGGGCTGCATGTCGCGCGCCATCAACATCTTGATGACGAACAGCGAAACAAGAGCTGCGGCGAGCAGCGACAAGAGCTTCAAAACAACCATCGGATCCTCCAACGAGCCTCCATCATTACGATCATAAGCCGAAACGGGACCACAATGCACGCGTTTCAAGCGTGCTCATGGTATTTTCTGCAATATCAGGTACTTCGATGCCAAAACCGAGCCTTTTCAGGCTCCATCCCTGCGATTGCTGGACGGGGCGGATGACCACCTTGTCGCCGAAGCGAGCCTTCAGCACCGGGTGCAGGTGGCCCAATCCATCAACCAATCCGCGGGCCAGGGCCTGGCGGCCGGACCAAAAGGCGCCGGAAAAGAGTTCCGGGTCATCCGGCTTCAGCCTGGCGCCGCGGCGGGACTTCACCAAGGTCTTGAAGGCGTGATGGACATCGGCTTGCAGCGAGAGCAAATGTTCAACGTCTTCAGGACGTTCGGGCTTGAACGGGTCAAGCATCGACTTGTTCTCGCCCGAGGTGTGAACGCGGCGCTCGACACCCAGCTTGGCGATTGCATCGACGAAGCCGAAGCCCGCAGAAATGACGCCGATCGAGCCGATCACCGAACTCTCATCGGCATAGATTTCGTTGCCCGCGCAGGCCAGCCAGTAGCCGCCCGAGGCGGCGACGTCTTCGCAGAAGACGATGACCGGGACCTTCTTCTCATCACTAAGCTCACGGATTCGCGCGTGAATCAGCGCCGACTGCACCGGCGAGCCGCCGGGCGAGTTGATGGAGATGGCAACGGCGGAGAGCCCCTTGCGCTTGAAGGCGCGCTCCAGCACGGGGTTCACCGACTTGAGTGTCAGCGCCGGGTGCATCGGCGTGCCGATACCGATGGCGCCGCTGAGCGTGACATGGTTCACGACCGGCACCGACTTGCGGAAGCGGAGCGGGATGAGGTTGTTGAAAAAACCGTTGCTGTCCATGCGCTTCAGATAGGTGCTGGACGCGACCATCACAAGTCGCGGCCTCAGCGCAGCGGAAACGCCGCGCCGCCGCGCAGCACGGCGTCGGCCTCCGGCGTGAAACCGTTTCCTTCGTCGTGCAGGACGATGCCCGGCAAGATCTGCAGTGGCGCCTTCGAGCCCTTGATGGCCTGCACGAGGATGCGCGAGGCGGGCGTGCCGCGCCGGGGAAAAAGCGGTGCAATGCGAATGTCGCCGAAGCGATTCTGCATGCCGTCCAGGAGTTGCCCGAGCGCGTCGGCGCGGTGCACGACGGTGACGCTGCCGCGCGGCTGGAGCATGGCATGGAGGAGCTTTGCCCAGAGATCGAGATCATCCGGACCGAAGGCATGGGCTTGCGACTTGAGGAGGTGGGGCGAGGCCGTGGACTTGCCCTCGTCGAAGAAGGGGGGATTGCACATGGCGTGGGCGAAGCTGCCGGGAGCGGGCATGCCGATCTGGTCGCGCCGCAGCGCCTCGCGGACATCGGCGTGGACGATGTGCAACCGGTCGGAGACGCCATTGCGCCGGGCGTTCTCCTCGCAGATGAGCGCATAACGGGCAGCGACCTCCACCCCGGTCACCTCGACGCCAGGACTGCGGGCGAGCAGGCAGAGTGCGGCGACGCCGGGGCCAATGCCGGCCTCGAAGACGCTGTCGCCCGGCTGGGCCGGCACGGCGGCGGCGAGGAAGACCGAATCAATGCCGGCGCGGAAGCCCTTCTCGGGCTGCAGGATGCGGAGGCGGCCGCCGAGGAAGCCGTCTTCGGTGAGGCTGGGCGGAATGGGGCCGGAGGATGTGTCGCGGGGCTGCATCTGGCGGATTTTGCTACCTTTAGGTTAGCGTCGCGTTACCAAGGCAGAGGCGGGCGCGGGCCACATCCTCCGCCAGCACCATGATGCGGCGGGGGATGGCGCCGACGGAACCTTCCAGCGCCGACATGTGTTCGTCCAGCTGCAGAAACGCGATTCCCTCCTCCGCCAGCACGTGGCGGACGTAGGACAGCCAGACCGGATCGTTGCTGCGCAGCAGTTCTTCCATGGCCCGAGCTTGGCGGGTTGGATTGTCGCGGGCAAGACCGACTGCGCAGCGTCATATTGGCCTCATGGCGCGGCTGTGCTTTAACGAGCCGAGAAATCAGCGAAGGCAGGCAGTCTCCATGGGAGTCGTCATTCCGCTCGACGCAGCGGGCAACAAGAAGCGGGCAAGCATCGAGCCCCTGGTGAAGCTGACGCTCGCCGACATGGAACGGGTGAACGAATCGATCCTCAGCCATGCGCGAAGCCATGTGGAGCTGATCCCCGAGATCGCCAACCACCTGATCAATTCGGGCGGCAAGCGCATCCGCCCGATGCTGACGCTCGCCGCCGCGCGCATGGTGGGCTACGAGGGCGAGTACCACCTGAAGCTCGCCACCGCCGTGGAGTTCATGCACACCGCGACGCTTCTCCATGACGACGTGGTGGACGAGAGCGACCTCAGGCGCGGCAAGCAGGCGGCACGCGTGATCTGGGGCAACCAGGCGAGCGTGCTGGTGGGCGACTACCTGCTGGGCCAGGCCTTCAAGATGATGGTGGAGACGGGTTCGCTCGATTCGCTGCGGATCCTGTCCAACGCTGCCTGCGTCATCGCCGAGGGCGAGGTGCTGCAGCTTTCCGTGTCGCAGGACACCTCGACGACGGAAGACGCCTACATGCAGGTGATCGTAGCCAAGACGGCGGCGCTGTTCTCGGCAGCCGCCGAAGTGGGTGCGGTTGTGGCCAAGCGGCCGCCCAGCGAACAGGCTGCACTTGAGTCCTATGGCCGCAACCTCGGCATCGCCTTCCAGCTGATCGATGATGCGCTGGATTACTCCGGCTCGACGGAGAAGCTGGGCAAGGGCGTGGGCGACGACTTCCGCGAACGCAAGATCACGCTGCCGGTCGTGCTCTCCTATCGCCGCGGCACGACGGAGGAGCGGAACTTCTGGAAGCGCACGCTGGAAGACGGCGACCAGACGCCCGACGACTTCACCTATGCCAAGAAGCTGATGGAACGCCACGGCGCGCTGAAGGACACCATCGACCGGGCCAACCACTATGGCGACATCGCGCGCGATGCGCTGGCGATCTTCCCCGGCTCGGACCTGAAGGACGCATTGCTGGAAGCGGTGGAGTTCTGCGTGGCGCGGGCTTACTGAGGGTCTCACGACCCCCAGAATTCATCATGCCCGGGCCTACCCCGGGCATCTTCTTTCTGTGGGCAACCAAAAGGATCGCCGGGACAAGCCCGGCGATGATGGGAGCAGATGGTGTGCGGGAGTGAAGAGCGTGTCTTGAACGGGCTGACGGCCTTGAAGGATTAGCCGAACCGCTTACCCCAGCACAGTGCGGGCCGCCCACCAGTGGGGGTTGAGGTCCGGCGTTGCGGTGTCATCGGCGAGCAGGGCCACGCAGGTGGCGCCGGAGCCGGACATGAAAGCGCGGGTGACGCCAGGTGTTGCGGCGAGGCGCTGCAGCACTTCGCCGATGACGGGGGCGAGTGCCATGGCGGGTTGGCTCAGGTCGTTGCGCCAGGTGGCGGGATCACGTTCATCCGCGATGGCAGCGCCGTGGGATTGGCCCTTCTCCAGCGCGAGGCTCTTGAACACGGCGGGCGTGGAGACGGCAACCAGAGGGTTGACGAGGATGGCCTTGAGCGGTGCGAAGCCTGAAAGCGGCATGATGCGCTCGCCCACGCCCTGCATGCGGCAGGCAACACCGGCGAGGCAGACGGGAACATCAGCACCGATCGCCAAGCCCGCGGCAATCACTTCATCGTCGATGGCGTCGATGCCGGCGACGCGCAGGAAGCCTTTCAGTGCGGCCGCGGCATTGGCCGAGCCGCCACCGATGCCGGAGGCAACGGGAAGATTTTTCTCGAGATGCACGTTGGCGGCTGGCAGCGCCCTGCCCCGCCTGGCGGCGATGGCCTGCGCGGCAGCCCATGACTTGGCGATGATATTGTCCTCTGCCTGCGGCAGTGCCGCCGCGAAGGGGCCCGAGACGGCGATCGCGAACCGGTCCGACGGCGTGAAGGTGAGCCGATCGCCCACATCCGCGAAGACGACGATGGAATCGAGGTCGTGGTAGCCGTCCGCCCGGCGCCCCAGCACATGCAGTGCAAGGTTCACCTTGGCCGGCGCGAAGAGGCTGAAGGGCTGCACGACGCGCTCTCGCGCGTCAGCCGTTGGTTTTCGGCGCGGTGTTCTGCACCGGGGTGACGGGCTGCTCGTCCGGGAGGCCGTTCTTCAGCTTGTCCTCGATGCGCTTCAGGTCCTCGGGCTCGGGCTTGTTGTCCTTGGCGTGCTGCCACTGGAACTTGGCCTCGAGCCTGCGGCCCACACGCCAATAGGCATCGCCCAGATGCTCGGCGATGATCGGGTCGGCCGGGAGAAGCTCGACCGCGCGCTCGCAGTGGATGACGGCCTGCTCATAATCGCCCAACTGGAAATAGGCCCAGCCCAGGCTGTCGGTGATGTAGCCGTCGTTGGGCTTCAGCTCGACGGCCTTCTTCACCATGTCGAGCGCTTCCTGCAGGTTGATCTTCTTCTCGATCATCGAGTAGCCGAGATAGTTCAGCACCGACGATTCATTGGGTGCCAGTTCAAGCGCCTTGCGGAACAGCTTCTCGGCCACGTCCCACTGCTTCAGCCGCTCGTGCGAGATGCCATCGTAATAGAAGATGCGCCAGTTGCCGGGGCCGGGATTGTCCAGCAGCGCAATGGCCTGGTCATAGGTGGTGGCGGCGTTGGCGAAGTCGCTGTTGGCGCGGTAGAGGTTGCCGAGCGTGACGATGGCGTCATAGTTCTTCGGATCGGCAGCGACGATGGCCTTCAGCTTGGCCAGCGCATCGTCCTTGCGGCCGAGCTGCTGGAGGACGACGGCCTCCTCCATGTCGGCGTTGACGCGGAGCGGTGAGGCGGCGGGCACCTTGGCATAGGCTTCCAGCGCCTCGTCATAGCGCTTCATGTCTTCGTAGGTGTCGCCCAGCAGCGTGTACATGATGTCTTCGTCGGCACCGAGCGAGATGCCGAGCTGGGTGTAAAGCAGGGCGACGTCGATCGACTGGTCGTCGCTCATCGAGGTGGCGAGCGAGAACAGGGCCTCTGCCGCACCCTCGGTGGGAGACGCGATGAAGGGTTGGGGCTTCACGCCCTTGAGGCTCTGCGCCAGGGCGGCCTCGATCAGCGGATTGACGTCGCTTTCGAGATAGGTGGTGTAGAGCTTCTGGGCCTCGGGCGCGCGGTTGTTGCGCTCGAGGAAATTGCCATAGGCCTGGACGATGCGCAGCGACGTGCCGGCCGCCTCATAGGCCTTCTTGTAGGAGCCTTCGGCGCGGATGGCGTTGCCGAGATAGTCGGCGATCAGCGCTTCGTGGAATGACTTGAAGTTGGTGAAGCTCTCGTTGACGTCCAGCCGGTCCAGCGCCTTGAGCGCGGGGTTGAGCTCACCCTCGCCCGCATAGGACCAGGCGGTGAGCAGCCATGATGTGAGCTCGCCCACCGGCGTATAGGCCGATTGTTCGAAGTTCTTGCGGGCGCCCTCATATCGGCGGCCCTTGAAGTCCTTCATGCCGAGCACGATGCGCGCCATGCGCTGCTGGCTGTTGAAGGTGAGGACCTGGGCCGCAAGGTCTTCGGCCCGCGCGACGTTGCCCTCGGAGAGCTCGAGCAGGAAAATCTTCTCGGTGAGGATCGGATTGCCGGCATCGGCCTTCAGGGCGTTCGAGAGATAGTCCGAGGCATGGCCGTTGTCGCGCGCCTTAGCGGCGGAGCGGCCGGCGAGGTAGCTGCCGGAGGAAGAGGCCGCCGGATCATAGGCCAGGGCCGAAGCGGCCGGGACGGAGGCGAGCAGGAGACCGGTGAGTGCGGTGCGCAGAAGTGCCGTCATCATCTTCCATTTCAGCGTCGAGGCGGCAGCACGCCGCCCGTGTTTCAAGGTGATTTGGTTGTTGCTGCAAAATGAGGTGTTTTTGGGATGAGGGCAAGGGCGCGAGAGTGGGGGGCGGACCTTCTTCAACTCATCACCGCCGGGCTTGACCCGGCGATCCTTTTTGGGGCCGGCAAAAAGGATGCCCGGGACAAGCCCGGGCAAGATGAATGATTGGGACGTCGGGCGAAACGTGCCGCCCCGCATCACATGTTCGGGTAGTTCGGTCCCTCGCCGCCCTGCGGGACGACCCAGTTGATGTTCTGGGACGGGTCCTTGATGTCGCAGGTCTTGCAGTGCACGCAGTTCTGGTGATTGATCTGGAAGCGCGGCGGCTTTCCTTCCTCGCGCACCACTTCATAGACGCCGGCCGGGCAATAGCGCTGGGCGGGCTCGTCATAGACGGGCAGGTTCTCGCCGATCGGCACTTCCGGGTTCTTGAGCTGGAGGTGGACCTTCTGGTCCTCCTCGTGGTTGGTGCCGGAGAAGGCGATGTTGGTGAGCCGGTCAAACGAGATCTCGCCGTCGGGCTTGGGATAGGCGATGGGCTTGGCCTTGTCGGCGGGCTTCAGGGTCGCGTAGTCGGGCTTGCCGTGCTTCCAGGTGCCGAAGCCGAAGCCGAAGATCTGGTTCAGCCACATGTCGAGGCCGCCCAGCGCCAGTCCGCCGATGAGGCCGAGCTTCGACCACATGGGCTTGACGTTCTTCACGCGCTTGAGGTCCTCGTAGACCCAGCTGTTCTGGTAGGCGGTCTCGTAGTCGACGAGCTCGTCGCCAGCGCGGCCGGCGGCGAGTGCCGCGGCAGCGGCTTCGGCGGCCATCATGCCGGTCTTCATGGCGTTGTGGGAGCCCTTGATGCGCGGCACGTTGACGAAGCCCGCGGAGCAGCCGATGAGCGCACCGCCGGGGAAATAGAGCTTCGGCACCGACTGGAAGCCACCTTCGGTGATGGCGCGCGCGCCATAGGCGATGCGGCGGCCGCCCTTCAGCACCGGCTCGATCAGCGGATGGTGCTTGAAGCGCTGGAACTCCATGTAGGGGAAGAGGTGCGGGTTCTGATAATTGAGGTGCACCACGAGACCGATGGACACGAGATTGTCCTCGAGGTGGTACATGAAGGTACCGCCGCCGGTCTTGGCGCCCAGGGGCCAGCCCATGGTGTGGGTGACCTGGCCCTGCTTGTGATTTTCGGGCAGGACCTCCCAGAGTTCCTTCATGCCGAGGCCGAACTTCTGCGGCTCGCGGCCTTCCGACAGATTGTACCTGGCGATGATCTCCTTCGCGAGGGACCCGCGCACGCCCTCGGCGATGAGCACGTACTTGCCGTGAAGCTCCATGCCGGGCTGGAAGTCAGCCTTGTGCTGACCGTCCTTGCCCACGCCCATGACGCCGGCCACCACGCCCCGGACCGAGCCGTCTTCGCGGTAGAGCACTTCAGAGCAGGCGAAGCCCGGATAGATCTCGACGCCCAGGCCCTCCGCCTGCTGGGCCAGCCAGCGGCACAGGTTGCCGAGCGAGACGGCATAGTTGCCGTGGTTGTTCATCAGGGGCGGCATCAGGAAGTTGGGCATCCGCAACGCGCCCGAGGGCCCAAGCATGTAGAAGCGGTCCTCGACCACGGGCGTGTTGAGGGGCGCGCCCTGTTCCTTCCAGTCGGGGATCAGCTCGTTCAGGGCAACCGGATCGATGACGGCGCCCGACAGGATGTGGGCGCCCACTTCGGAGCCCTTTTCGAGGATGCAGACGGAAAGCTCCGGGTTGATCTGCTTCAGGCGGATCGCGGCGGAGAGGCCGGCCGGACCTGCACCCACGATCACCACATCATATTCCATCGCCTCGCGCTGGACCTGTTCCAAGGCTGAACTCCCGTCTATCTTCTCGTTTGGGGCGTCTTTATAGTGGCAGGCCAGCCCCGCACAAGCCCACCCAAACCGGACATGGACCGCAAACAAAACGACATGACGCCGCATGACGCCGCCGAGGCGCTGCGCTGGCTTTCCGAGATGGGGGCCGACGAGATCATCGGGGAAGACCCGGTGAACCGGCTGGCCGCACCTGCCGCGAAACCCGCACCGGCGGCGACGGCGACGCGCGCCGCCCCTGCCCCGGCGGCCGCACCCGTGGTGGTGGCGCCCGGTCAGTCTGCCATGCAGTTGAACAGCCTGCAGGAGATCGAGGCGGCGCTGGCAGGCTTCGACGCCTGTCCGCTCAAGAAGACCGCCACCAGCCTGTGCTTTGCCGACGGCAACCCGCAGGCCCGGGTGATGCTGATCGGCGAGGCGCCGGGGCGCGACGAGGACATCCAGGGCAAGCCCTTCGTCGGGCGCTCCGGGCAACTCCTCGACCGCATGCTGGCGGCGGTGGGCCTGTCGCGCACCGCGCAGGACCGCGAGAGCGCGGTGTTCATCACCAACGTCATCTTCTGGCGGCCGCCGGGCAACCGCACGCCCACCGACGCCGAAACGCAGATGTGCCTGCCCTTCCTGCTCCGGACGATCGAGTTGCAGAAGCCCGACGTGATCGTCTGCCTTGGCGCCACGCCCGCACAGCGGCTTACGGCCAGGACCGACGGCATCCTGAAGCTCCGCGGCAAGTGGGTGACGGCGAATGTCAGTGGGCGGAACATCCCGCTGCTGCCCACGCTGCACCCCGCCTACCTGCTGCGCCAGCCCGCCCAGAAGCGGCTGGCCTGGCGCGACATGCTTTCGCTGCGCCAGATGCTTGACGCACATTGACGGCCTAACCAGCAGTGGTTGCGGAATTGGCTTTCGCTTGTCCTCCCGAATCCAATGGTGTTTCATGCATGTGTTCAAGTGAAGGAATTTGGGGTTTCAAGCATGAGTGAGCCGCGCCAGTTCATCCCCGTCAGGATCGCGGTCCTGACGGTCTCCGATACGCGCACGCTCGAGAACGACGTTTCCGGCCAGACGCTGGCCGACCGGGTGGCCGAGGCCGGCCACCTGCTGTCCGCCCGCAAGATCGTCAAGGACGACATCCGCTCCATCCGCCACGTGATCCGCGACTGGGCCAACCGCACCGACGTCGACGCCGTGATCACCACCGGGGGCACCGGCCTCACCGGCCATGACGTGACCATCGAGGCCGTGCGGCCGCTGTTCGAGAAAGAGATCGACGGCTTCGGCACGCTGTTCCACATGGTGTCGTTCCCGAAGATCGGCACCTCCACCATCCAGTCGCGTGCCACGGCGGGCGTGATGAAGGGCAAGTACATCTTCTGCCTGCCGGGCTCGCCCGGGGCCTGCCGGGACGGCTGGGACCTGATCCTGAAGCCGCAGCTCGACTACACCCACAAGCCGTGCAACTTCGTCGAGATCATGCCGCGGCTGGAAGAGCACCTGCAGCGCAAGAAGGGCTAGGCCGACCGCAGCCTCGGCAGGCTCAGGCCCGACACGATGGCGAGGCCGAGGAGAATGACCGCTCCGCCCACGAGCTGCGCCAGTGACACGCTCTCACCCAGCACCAGGGCCGCCGTGACGATGCCGACCACCGGCATGAGCAGCAGGAAGGGACTCGCCTCGTCGAGCCGGCACTGCTTCAGCAGCGTGAACCACGACAGATAGGCGAAGTAGAAGCCCACCACCGCGACGAAGCCCAGCATGGACCATTGAAGCCAGGTGGCGGTGACCACCGACTGCCACTGGCCGTGCTCGAACAGGAGCGTCGCCAGTGCGAGCTGCGGCAGCGAGCCGATGGCGTTGCCCTTCAGGACGCCCACGCCATTGTCCTTGCCGAGGCGGCGCACCAGCACCTGCCCCAGCGACCAGCAGAGCGCGGAGACGATGATCATCACGGTGGGAACGAGCCCCGGCGGCGTTTCCGGAAGCCCGATGACCAGCGCCACGCCGAGGATTGCCAGCGCGGTGCCCAGCATCCTGCGGCCATCGGGGCGCTCGTTCATCAGCAGCCAGCCGAGCAGCACGGCGAAGGGAATCTGGATCTGCAGGATGAGGTTGGCGGCGGTCGCCGGCATCTCCGGGCTGCGGATGGCCCAGAACAGCAACGCGCCCTGGATGGTGACCGAGAAGGCCGCGATCAGCATGATCGAGGGCCAGGGCGTCTTCAGCCTCTCGCGCTGGGTCAACCCCATCAGCACCGCGATCGAGCCGTAGCAGATCAGGATCAGGAACAGCGGCGGGAAATGGCTGACTGCCGGCTTGGCAATGGTGAAGCCCGTCCCGAAGAACAGCGGCGGCAGGAGGGCTAGGAGAATCTGGCGGCGGGTCATTGCGCCGTTGATGCAGGGCTTTCCGCGAATTAACAATAATGTTCTTGTTTTGTTCCGGCCAAGCTCCTATATTTGTTTCATGTCCACTCTGATCGATAGGCGCCGGGCCCTCAGCCCAGACCCTGGCGTTCTCAGCCAAGGGCGCATGACCGCCCTGCCCAGCCAGGCCCGCGGCCGCGGTGCGGGCGTCAACATACCCGGCCGCTTCGAGACCTATTCGCGCTCGCTGTTCGACGACGGCTGGCAGGGGCTGGAGGACTTGCCCGCCTTCAGGACCACTGTCTTCGAGGAAAAGCCCCGGACCATCATCTCGAAAAACGACTCGCCCGACATCAGCTTCGACCAGTCGATCAACCCCTATCGCGGCTGCGAGCACGGCTGCTCCTACTGCTATGCCAGGCCGACGCACGCCTACATGGGCCTCTCGCCGGGCCTCGACTTCGAATCGAAGCTGTTCGCCAAACCCGACGCTGCAAAACTGCTGCGCGCCGAACTCTCCGCGAAGAACTATGTGCCGAAAACCATCGCGCTCGGCGCCAACACCGATGCCTACCAGCCGATCGAGCGCGAGCGGCGGATCACCCGCGACATCCTCGAGGTGCTGGCCGAATTCAATCACCCGGTCGGCATCGTCACCAAATCCGCACTGGTGACACGCGACATCGACATCCTTGCGTCGATGGCGAAGAAGGGCCTGGTCAAGGTGGCGCTGTCCGTCACCACGCTCGACCCGAAGCTTGCCCGCGCCATGGAGCCGCGCGCCGCAACGCCGGCAAAGCGGCTTGCCGCCATGGAGCAGCTGTCGGCGGCGGGCATCCCGACGGTGGTGATGGTGGCCCCCATCATCCCGGCGGTGAATGACAGCGAGATCGAGGCCATCCTGAGTGCCGCCCGCACGGCGGGTGCCAGGGAAGCGGGCTACGTGATGCTCAGGCTGCCGCATGAGGTGAAGGAGGTGTTCAAGGACTGGCTCCTCGCCACCATGCCGGAACGCGCCCACAAGGTGATGTCGCTGGTGAAGTCGTCAAGCGGCGGCAAGGACTATGATTCAACCTTCGGCACCCGCCAGACCGGCACCGGACCCTATGCCTGGACCATCGGGCGGCGCTTCGAGCTCTCCTGCCAGCGATTGGGCCTCAATCGCAGCAGGCTGAAGCTCGACACCAGCCACTTCCACAGGCCACCGCAGCCGGGCGAACAACTGGCGCTGCTGTAGGGGTGAACCGCGCACGCGCGCCGCACGCACCTGTCACGGCCAATGGAACGTCAGCTGGCCGCAGGCCGCAAAAGCCCGCCGCAACCGGCCGAGCTCAGGAGCCCGCACGAAGAAGAGCCTCATCGCCGCCCCGATCTCCGCCATGGCCAAGGATCTCGCGCCCACTCTGGCGCCGACCCCAGCCCCTCCCCGCGAAAGGGAAAGGCTTTCTGCGTCAAATTGATGCCGCAGTGGGTTCGTGCTCTAACGTCGGCATGGGCGGAAACGGACCAGACTTCAGCATCGAGCGGAAGGCGATGCGCAAGGGCGCGAGGCTGGTGTGCGGCATCGACGAGGCAGGGCGCGGGCCATGGGCAGGCCCCGTGGTGGCTGCCGCCGTGGTGCTGGACCCAAAGTGCATTCCCGACGGGCTGAACGATTCCAAGAAACTCTCCGAAGCGCGGCGTGCGGCGCTGTTCGAACCCATCATGGCGTCCGCCCGGGTGGGCATCGGCATTGCCGAGGTCGACCGCATCGACCGCGACAACATCCTGCAGGCCACGCTGTGGGCCATGGCGCAGGCGCTCGACCAGATCGGGGGCGTGGCGCTGGCACTCGTCGATGGCAACCGCGCGCCCGCACTGCCCTGCCCGGTGCAGAACATCATCGAGGGCGATGCCAAGTCGCTTTCCATCGCCGCCGCGTCGATCATCGCCAAGGTGACGCGCGACCGCATCATGGTGGGCCATGACCAGGCCTATCCCGGCTACGGCTTCGCCCGGCACAAGGGCTATGGCACCGCGATGCACCAGGAGGCACTGCGGCGCCATGGAGTGACGCCGCTGCACCGGACGAGCTTCGCGCCCATCGCCGCCCTTCTGGCGGCGCGTTAACCACTTCCCGCGAATTCGATTCACACCCGACTCCGCAAGATTCATGGTGCCGATTCGTGAGTCAGTTGCGTTTGCGTTGAGGGGTGTGGGATGGGTTATCAGACCCGGCCGGATATACGGCCATTGCAGGATCGGATCCTGGTCGGTGACTGCATCACCGAGTTGAAGAAGGTTCCGGCGGGCTCCGTCGATCTCGTGTTCGCCGATCCGCCCTATAACCTGCAGCTCTCCGGCAGCCTGACGAGGCCTGACCAGAGCAAGGTCGACGCGGTGGACGACCACTGGGACCAGTTCGAGAGCTTCGAGGCCTATGACCGCTTCACCAAGGGCTGGCTGGCGGAATGCCGCCGCGTGCTGAAGCCCGATGGCGCGCTGTGGGTGATCGGCTCCTATCACAACATCTTCCGCGTCGGCACGATCCTGCAGGACATGGGCTTCTGGATCCTGAACGACGTGGTGTGGCGCAAGACCAACCCGATGCCGAATTTCCGGGGCCGCCGCTTCACCAATGCGCATGAGACGCTGATCTGGGCCTCGCGCGATGCCAATGCCAAGTACACCTTCAACTATGAAGCCATGAAGGTGTTCAACGACGACTTGCAGATGCGCTCCGACTGGACGCTGTCGCTCTGCACCGGCGCCGAGCGGCTGAAGAACGGCGATGGCGACAAGCTGCACCCCACGCAGAAGCCCGAGGCGCTGCTGCACCGCGTGCTGCTCTCCACCACCAAGC
>JBEARP010000112.1:0-15911 GCA_041163105.1 Pseudomonadota bacterium | reverse complement strand
TCATCACGGGTGCGGGTCTTTCATTGAGATCGGATGACGCGGGAAACACCACCAGCACTGCAGTCTGGCTACCGGTGGCGAGTAGTGGTGGCCGAAGTGCTGTGTCTTTCTCCGGCGTGATTGCATCCGCGCAAGATGCCGACGTGTTCTATCTCGATGCGGCGGCAGGTATTCTCGATGTCACGGCGGGTCCCGGTCCCATGGGTCCCAATGCTGACCTCGTTCTGAGCCTGCGGGATTCCGCCGGCAATATCCTGCAGGAAAGCAAGCCGCTGCAGAACCTCAGCGCCGCGATCAATGTCACGGTCACTGCGCCTGGCCGCTATTTTCTCGAGGTCAAGGGAGGTGGCGAGGGCGATCCGCTGCTCACCGGCTATTCAAGCTATGGGAGCGTTGGCGCCTATGCGCTGGCGGGAAGCTTTGCCACGCCTCCAAACGCCCAGCCGAATGCCATCATGGATGTGTCGCGGGTCATTGGTCAGGATGCCGTGACCTTGACTTTCGACGCCGCGCGCTCGGGCGATGACGGCAGCATCATGCTCTATCACTGGGACTTCGGCGATGGTACCTCGCTCAAGAGTGCGACCCCAGGACCCGTGCAGAAAATCTATTCGTCCGGCAACGGCGGCGTTTTCTACACGGTGAGCCTCACTGTGACGGACAACAGTGGCCTCACGGCAACAACCACCCGGTCCATCAAACCCGCGGCAGCCCCGCCCACCGCCGCCTTCACGGCAACCGTGTTGAACGGCCCGGCGCCGCTTGCAATCTCATTCAACCCATCGGGTTCAAGCAGTGATGACGGCATCACGTCCTATGCGTGGAGCTTTGGCGATGGCACGACGCGCGCGGACAGTTCACCCGTGCAGGTATCGAAGACCTTCACCACACCTGGCACATATGTCGTGAGCCTGCAGATAACCGATGGCACCGGACGCACCGCCACGGCCAACCGGACCATAACTGTCACCGCGCCGCCGCCGGCTGCTGAGCCGCATGTGTCGGGCATCGAGATGAAACTCGCTCGGGGAGCCCAGGGGCGGGTGAAGGTCAGGGCGACCGTGACCGTGGTTGACGGCAGTGGCAGGCCTGCAACTGGTGCGACGGTCATTGCCCAGTGGTTGGACCCGCTGCGGGGCGTGAGTTCCGGACGAACGCGATCCGGCGGCAAGGTGGACCTCACCTCGCCCTCGACCGCGGCAACAGGATGCCTGCGCCTGAATGTGGTGGCAGTTCGGGTCAGTGGTCGTCTTTACCGCGCCGAGCCGCCGGTCACCGCTGAGGTTTGCCGCCCGTGAGGGTCTCCGATGGCCGGCCGCCAGACGGAAAAAGGCGAGGCCGAGGCCTCGCCTTTTTCCTATCCTGATGGTCCCTCTACTGCCGGTGACCGGACCGGCGGGGCGACTGCCAAATGGCGCGCCAGGAAACCAACCTCCCTAGACCTGGGTCACCGTTGAAGTGCAGCACCGTGGTCTTCTTTTCTTATTGTCAGAAACGCTATCACAACACCTGAGCTTGTCACGTTAAAAATGTCACATGCTTGCCACAATTCGTGAGGTTCTCCCATCAGGGCTGCGGCAAGAACCCAAGGTAGAAGTTCCCCGGTCGGTACAGCCACCGCTGTCCCCCGGAATTCGGTGCCGTTGGCTTGAGTTCCGGGGCGTTTCCCGTAAAAGAGCCGCAAACTCCTCCGAATTAGGATTCCCATGCGCCTCTCCCAATATTTCATGCCCATTCTGCGCGATGATCCCAAGGAAGCGGAGATCGTCTCCCACAAGCTGATGCTGCGCTGCGGCATGATCAGGCAGGAGGCTGCCGGCAGCTATTCCTGGTTGCCGCTCGGCTACCGGGTGCTCCGCAAGATCGAGCAGATCGTGCGTGAGGAGCAGAACCGCGCCGGTGCCATCGAGGTGCTGATGCCCACAATCCAGCCCGCCGATCTGTGGCGCAAGTCCGGGCGTTATGACGCCTATGGCAAGGAGATGCTGCGCATCAAGGACAGGCATGACCGCGACATGCTGTTCGGACCCACCAACGAGGAGATGATCACCGACATCTTCCGCCAGGGTGTCCAGTCCTACAAGGAGCTGCCGCGCAACCTCTATCATATCCAGTGGAAGTTCCGCGACGAGGTGCGCCCGCGCTTCGGCGTCATGCGTGGCCGCGAATTCCTGATGAAGGATGCCTATTCCTTCGACCTGACGCGCGAAGCCGGTCAGCATTCCTACAACAAGATGTTCGTGTCCTATCTCAAGACCTTTGCCCGCATGGGTCTGAAGGCCGTGCCGATGCGCGCCGAGACCGGCCCCATCGGCGGCAAGGACAGCCATGAGTTCCTGATCCTCGCCGACACGGGTGAGTCGGAGGTCTTCCTCGACCGCTCCTTCCACGACATGGACTGGCAGGCCTTCGAGATCGACTATGACAACGTCGAGGCGGTGGCCAAGGTGGTGGATGACTTCACCTCCAAATATGCCGCCACCTCCGAGATGCACGACCAGGCCGATTACGAGAAGCGCGTGCCGGCGGACCGGCGCGTCACCGGCCGCGGCATCGAGGTGGGCCACATCTTCTTCTTCGGTACCAAGTACTCCGAGCCGCTGGGTGCGGTGGTGCAGGGGCCGGACGGCAAGATGGTGCCCGTGCAGTCGGGCTCCTATGGCATCGGCGTGTCGCGCCTCGTTGGCGGCATCATCGAGGCAAGCCATGACGAGGCCGGCATCATCTGGCCGGAGCCCGTAGCGCCCTTCAAGGTCGGCCTGATCAACCTCAAGGTCGGCGATGCAGATACCGATGCGGCCTGCGAGCACATCTACAAGGCACTCGAGGCCAAGGGCGTGGACGTGCTCTACGACGACCGCGACGAGCGCGCGGGCGCCAAGTTCGGCACCATGGACCTGATCGGCCTGCCCTGGCAGGTCATCATCGGCCCGCGCGGCCTGAAGGATGGCATCGCCGAAGTGAAGAACCGCAAGACCGGCGAGCGCGAGAACGTGGCGCTCGACCAGCTCGTGGCCCGCTTCGCGCGCTGATGGACAACAGCCTTCCCGATACCAGGCCCTTCGCTCCGTTCGAGTGGATGCTCGCCGGGCGCTATCTCAGGGCGCGCCGCCGGGAAGGCTTCATTTCCGTCATCTCTCTGTTCTCGTTCCTCGGCATCCTGCTGGGCGTGGCAACGCTGATCGTGGTGATGGCTGTGCTCAACGGTTTCCGGGCTGAACTGCTCGACAAGATCCTCGGCTTCCAGGGCCATGTCAGCGTCTATCATTCCGACGTGTCGCCGGTGGCCGACTACCCGGACCTTACGGCGCGCCTGTCGAAGATCCCCGGCGTGGTGCGCGCCGTGCCGCTTGTCGAGGGACAGGCCATGGCTTCGAGCCTCCACAACAATACCGGCGCGCTGGTGCGCGGCATTTCGGAGAGTGACATCCAGAAGCTGCCCAGCCTCAACAACGACAATCTGCGCACCGCCATCAACAAGGACAACATCCCGGACGAGAAGGCCTCCTTCAAGGGCTTTGACGCCTCGGGTGGCGTTGCGATCGGCGAACGGATGGCGTGGCGCCACCAGCTGGGATTGGGCTCGCGCATCACCATCATCACGCCGGACGGGCCTGATACGGTGATCGGCAACGCGCCGCGCATCCGGGATTATCCGGTGGTGGCGATCTTCAAGGTCGGCATGTCGGATTATGACGAGAACGTCATCTACATGCCGCTCGCCGAGGCTCAGGATTATTTCGTCACCGATGAAGGCGTGAACCAGATCGAGGTGATGGTCGACGACCCGGACAAGGTGGAGGAATACGTCCCCGCCATCATGGGCGCGGCCGGCGAGGGCATGGCGGCCTCGACCTGGAAAGACCGTAACTCGACCTTCTTCAATGCGCTCGCGGTTGAGCGCAACGTGATGTTCCTGGTGCTGACCATGATCATCCTGGTGGCGGCGCTCAACATCATCTCGGGCCTCATCATGCTGGTGAAGGACAAGGGTCGTGACATCGCCATCCTGCGCACCATGGGCGCCACGCGCGGCACCATACAGCGAGTGTTCTTCCTCACCGGCGCGGCCATCGGCACGGCGGGCACGCTGGGCGGCTTCATCGTGGGCCTGCTGATCTGCCTCAACACCGAGCGGATCCGGCAGTTCATTTCCTGGGTGTCGGGTGTCGATCCCTTCAACCCCGAACTCTATTATCTGGCGCAGCTTCCAGCCCGCATGGATTCCTACCAAACCATGCTGATCGTGCTCATGTCGCTTGCCCTGTCCTTTGCCGCGACGCTCTATCCGTCGTGGCGTGCCGCCAAGCTCGATCCGGTCGAGGCGCTGCGCTACGAATGAACGCCATCACGCCAGCCCTCGAGTTGAAGAACGTCGCCCGCTCCTACGCGGAGGGCAAGGGGCGTCTTGACGTGTTCAAGGACCTCAACCTCACGGTCCGTGCAGGCGAGATCGTGGCGCTCGTCGGCCAGTCCGGTTCGGGCAAGTCGTCGCTTCTTCACATCGCCGGGCTGCTCGAGGCACCGACTGACGGCGAGGTTTTCATTGCCGGGCAAAACTGCTCGGCGCTGGACGACAAGGCGCGGACGCGTATCCGCCGCATCGGCATCGGCTTCGTCTATCAGTTCCATCATCTCCTGCCGGAGTTCTCGGCGCTGGAGAACGTGATGATGCCGCAACTCATCGCCGGCACCACCAGGGCTGCCGCAACCGACCGGGCGCGGGATCTTCTCACCCGCATGGGCCTGGAGCCCCGCATCGATCATCGTCCCACGGAGCTTTCCGGTGGCGAGCAGCAGCGCGTGGCGATTTGCCGGGCGCTGGCCAATCGGCCGCTGCTCCTGCTGGCGGATGAGCCGACCGGCAACCTGGACCCGGAAACCGCCGCCCGCGTCCATGACGAGCTACTGCGCCTGATCGAGGACGAGGGCCTGGGGGCGCTCGTTGCCACCCACAACCTCGATCTGGCCGAGGGCATGAGCAGGATCGCTAGGCTCGAGCGGGGACTGATCGTCTCCTGATAGCGTCCAGGGCGCGTTTTGGTGGGTTCTGGGTGGAGTTCACCTGCCTTCGGCTAGGGGGCTAGCGAGGAAAAATCTTGACGAAATCAATCGTTACGAACTCATTCTAAGGCCTTCATCCGTACGAGTGCCAGCTCAATCACCTTCGCCCGGCTTGACCGGGCGATCCTTTTTTCTCGGCACCGGAAGAGGATGCCCCGTTCGGGCTGGGGCAAGGTGAAGGGGGCCTTCCTGTTCATGAAACCGCCACCGGGCGTGCATCCCGCCCCACGCTGGCGCTAATATCCCCCCATGGCCGAGTCCCGCCCCATCTTTGTCCACCTGCGCACCCACACAGCCTTTTCGCTGTCCGAGGGGGCGCTGCAGATCAAGGCGCTCGCCGGATTGGCGAAGGACGCCAAGATGCCGGCGGTGGCCATCACCGACACCGGCAACCTGTTCGGCGCGCTCGAGTTTTCGGAAGCCATGTGGGACAAGGGCGTCCAGCCGATCATTGGCTGCACCTTGCGGGTCGACCTGGTGGAGCAGAAGGAGGGCGGCCTCAAGCATGTGGGGGGCCTGCGCCGGATCCCGTCTCTCGCCTTTCTCGCCAAGGATGAGCAGGGCTATCAGAACCTGATGAAGCTTTCCTCCCGGGCCTATCTCTCAAGCCCGGAGAATGCCGAGCACCACGTCACCTGGGACTATCTCTGTGAGCATGCGGCAGGTCTCATCTGCCTCACCGGCGGCCCCGCGGGCCCCGTCAACGACGCCCTGCTGGCGGGGCAGGGAAGCCTTGCCGCCGAGCAGATAGAGCGTCTGAAGGCTGTGTTCGGCGATCGTCTCTACATCGAGCTCCAGCGCCATGGCACGCCGGCCGAGCGCCAGACGGAGCAGGGGCTCGTCGATCTCGCCTACCGCTTCGAGGTACCTCTTGTTGCGACCAACGAGCCTTATTTTGCCAGGGCGGACGACTATGCGGCTCATGACGCATTGATCTGCATCGCCGAAGGCGAAATGCTGATCACCGAGGATCGACGCCGGCTTACGCCCGAGCACTATTTCAAGAGCCAGCAGGAAATGGCGGCCCTGTTCGCCGACATGCCGGAGGCGATCGAGAACACCATCGAGATCGCCATGCGCTGCGCCTACCGGGTGAAGTCGCGCAACCCGATCCTGCCGCGCTTCGCCGACAATGACGAGGCGGAAGAGCTGAGGCGGCAGGCCCATGCCGGGCTGGAAGAGCGCCTTGCCACCCGCGGCCTCGTCGAAGGCCGCATCCGCGAGGACTACGTCAAGCGCCTGGAGTTCGAGCTCGACGTCATCACCAAGATGCAGTTCCCCGGCTACTTCCTGATCGTGTCGGACTTCATCCGCTATGCGAAGACCAACGGCATCCCGGTGGGCCCGGGCCGCGGCTCGGGCGCGGGTTCCATGGTTGCCTATGTGCTGACCATCACCGATCTCGACCCGTTCCGCTTCAATCTGCTGTTCGAGCGCTTCCTCAACCCCGAGCGCGTGTCGATGCCGGACTTCGATATCGACTTCTGCCAGGACCGGCGCGGCGAAGTCATCACCTATGTGCAGCAGCGCTATGGCAGCGACCGCGTGGCGCAGATCATCACCTTCGGCAAGCTGCAGGCCCGCATGGTCACGCGTGACGTGGGTCGCGTGCTGCAGATGCCCTATGGCCAGGTGGACCGCCTCTCGAAGCTGATCCCCAACAACCCGGCCAACCCGGTGACGCTGGCCCAGGCCATTGACGGCGAGCCGAAGCTGCAGGAAGAGCGCGACAAGGACCCCACCGTCCGCACCTTGTTCGATCTTGCCCTGAAGCTCGAGGGTCTCTACCGCAACGCCTCCACCCATGCCGCAGGCGTCGTCATCGGCGACCGCCCGCTGGAAGAACTGGTGCCGCTCTACCGCGACCCGCGGTCTGACATTCCGGCCACCCAGTTCAACATGAAATATGTCGAGAAGGCCGGGCTGGTGAAGTTCGACTTCCTTGGCCTCAAGACGCTGACGGTGATCGAGAAGGCGCAGAAGCTCATCCGCCTCCGTGAGCCCGAATTCCACATCGACAACATTCCCTACGACGACCAGAAGACCTACGAGATGCTGGGGCACGGCGACACGGTGGGCGTGTTCCAGCTGGAAAGCTCCGGCATGCGCGACGTCCTCAAGAAGATGCGGGCCGACCGCATCGAGGACATCATCGCCATCGTGGCGCTCTATCGCCCAGGCCCGATGGACAACATCCCGCGCTACATCGCCTGCAAGAAAGGTGATGAAGAGCCGGACTATCTCCACCCGCTGCTCGAGCCAATCCTGAAAGAGACCTACGGTATCATGGTCTACCAGGAGCAGGTGATGCAGATCGCCCAGGTGCTGTCTGGCTACTCGCTCGGCGAAGCCGACCTCCTGCGCCGCGCCATGGGCAAGAAGATCAAGGCAGAGATGGACGCCCAGAAGGAGCGTTTCATCTCGGGCGCCGCCAAGCAGGACGTCGATCCGTCTCAGGCCGACAACATCTTCGAACTCGTCCAGAAATTCGCGGGCTATGGCTTCAACAAGTCGCACGCCGCCGCCTATGCGGTGGTATCCTACCAGACGGCCTATCTGAAGGCCAATTACCCGGTCGAGTTCCTCGCCGCCTCGATGACGCTCGACATGGGCAACACGGACAAGCTCATGCTGTTCCGGCGCGAGGCGCAGCGGGTTGGCGTCAAGGTCATTCCGCCGTCGGTCAACGCCAGCGGTGTTGACTTCGCCGTGGTGGACGGCGCCATCCTCTATTCGCTTTCGGCTCTCAAGAACGTGGGTGCCGGGGCGATCGATCATCTGGTGAAGGCGCGCGAGGAGGGTGGCCCCTTCAAGTCGCTTGGCGAATTCGCCAAGCGCATTGACGCGCGCGTGGTGAACAAGCGGGCGCTCGAGAGTCTTGCCAAGGCCGGTGCCTTTGATTGTCTCAACCCCAATCGCGCGCAGGTGCTGGACGCGGTGGAGTCGATCCTCTCGATGGCCAACCGCGCGGCCAGCGCCGCCCAGGCTGGGCAGAACGACCTGTTCGGCGGCGTGTCGAGCAGCTCGGATGATCTGGTGCTTCCGCGCCGCGATGCGTGGCTTCCGATGGACCGGCTGGCGCAGGAGTTCGAGGCGGTGGGTTTCTACCTCTCGGGCCACCCGCTGGACGATTACATGAAGCCACTGCAGAAGCTGTCCGTCGATACCTATGCCAGCTTCTATGAGAAGGCGCTAACCAAGGGTGCGCGCGCCGCAAAGCTTGCGGGTACCATCACGCACCGGCAGGAGCGCCGTTCGAAGTCCGGCAACAAGTTTGCCTTCGTCGGCTTCTCCGATCCCACCGGCCAGTTCGAGACCATCTGCTTCTCGGACACGCTCGCCGCCTGCCGCGACCTGCTGGAGCCAGGCAACGCCGTGATTGCCCGCGTCGAGGCCGACGTCGAGGGCGAGGAGGTGAAGCTCCGGCTGCAAGGGGTCGAGATGCTCGACAAGGCGGCCGCCCAGATGGTGACGGGCCTCGAAATCTTTGTGCGCGATTCAAAGCCGCTGGAGTCGATCGCCGCCCGCCTCACCAACGGCGGCCGCGCGCCTGTCCGCCTGGTGATGATCATGGAACAGGGCCGCGAGGTTCATGTCTCGCTCGGCAACAAGTTCACCGTGACGCCCCAGATCAAGGGCGCCATCAAGGCCATTGCGGGTGTGGTGGACGTGCAGGATTTTTAGCATGCGACACACCTCCTCTGTTCATCATCCCCGGGCTTGACCCGGCGATCCTTTTTGGGCGGTCACCAAAAGGATGCCCGGGACGAGCCCGGGCATGATGAACGATGAGGGCCTCTATCCGTTCGTCATCCGGCTCAGATAAGTCGCGAAGTCATAGTTCGGGCGCTCGAGATGCGACAGGTGGCCAGGCTTGGCCATCTCCGAGGACAGCCCCCGGAAGACGCGCTCCGTGCAGCCCTTGTCCTCGACGTTCACCTTGTCGAGCAGCCCCTTCAGCGTGCCGAAGAGCTCCGGCACATCGGCGTCTTCGAGGAAGTCGTTCGACATGCCGCCGCCGAAGGTGACGTCGACCGAGCCCACGCCTTTCGGGTGAAGCGACAGGTACCAGAAGTAACCGGGCGTCAGCGTGATGAGGAGTGACGGATAAAGTGCCAGCAGGAAGGTGGTGCGCCGGAGGTCACCCTCCATCCGCGTGTTGGTCGGGTGCGCGCAGGCGATGCGGAAGGCTGGGTCCTTCAGGATGGTGTGCCAGTTGAAGTGTGGCGGCGACGGCGGGCAGATCATCTCATCGAGTTTCGAGAGGCCGCCGATGGTGCCGGCATGGCAGACCGGGAGGTGGTAGCTCTCCATGAAATTCTCGGCGAGGATCTTCCAGTTCGTGTCCCACACGAAGTGCTCGTTGAACCACTCGGTGTAGTTTGCCATGTCATAGGGCCGGATCAGCTCCTCGACGTCGGCGAAATGCTTGGCGACGGGCGTGGCCTCGGGGTTGAGCGACACCATGATCCAGCCGAGCCACACCTCGCACTTCACCTGCGGCAGGCGGTAGTGCTCCTTGCAGAAGCCCTCGTTGGCCTTCATCGCGGGTGCAGCGCGCAAGGTTCCATCCGCCTCGTAGGTCCAGCCATGATAGGGGCAGGTGATGAGCCGGGCATTGCCGCGCCCTTCCAGCAGGGTCGACATGCGATGCAGGCAGACGTTCGACTGGCAGCGCACCTCGCCGTCCTTGCCCCTGATCACCATCAATGGCTGGCCGGCGAGTTCGAAGGCGATGTAGTCGCCTGCGTCCTTCAGCGAAGAAGCGCGCCCCGCGCAATACCACTCGCGCCCGAAGACCTTTGCCATCTCGGCATCGAGAAAGGCCCGGGAGGTATAGACGCTCTTCGGCATCGCGCGGGCCTGCTCGAAGGGCAGGGCGACATTTGCCGCAAGCTCGGCGATGGGGTTGTGAACGTTCATGTGCCCGACCCTCTCAGAGCAGTCCGCGCTTCGCGAGATTGCGGAGCAGATGGCTCGCGCCGAAGGTCCAGGGTTCGGCTTTGTCGGTCGAGGTCATGCGGTTGGCAAGTGTGCCGAGCTGCGTGCTGCTGACCGTCACCACGTCGCCCAGCTTGTGGGTGAAGCCCTTGCCCGGCGCATCACGGTCTTCCACGGGCGCGAACAGCGTGCCGAGGAACAGGATGGCGCCGTCGGGATACTGGTGATGGGCATTGATCATCTGGCTCACGATATCGGCCGGGTCGCGGCTGATCTTCGACATGTTGGAGCCACCGTTCAGCACATAGCCGTCCTCACCCTCGACCTTCAGTGACAGTTGCATGCGGCGCACGTCGTCGAGCGAGAAGGTTCCGTCGAACAGCCGGATCATCGGCCCCACCGCGCAGGAGGCGTTGTTGTCCTTGGCCTTGCCGAGGAGCAGGGCGGAGCGACCTTCCACGTCGCGCAGGTTCACGTCATTGCCCAGCGTGGCACCGACGATGCGGCCCGTCGATGCGACGATCATGACCACTTCCGGTTCCGGGTTGTTCCACGTCGACACCGGGTTCAGGCCTGCTTCCATGCCGCTGCCGACGGAGGCCATGATCTGCGACTTGGTGAAGATCTCGGCGTCCGGGCCGATGCCGACCTCGAGGTACTGCGACCACGCGCCCTTCTCCATCAGCACTGTCTTGAGGGCCATGGCTTCGGGCGATCCGGCACGCAGCTTCGAGAGATCGTCGCCGATCAATGTGCCGATGGTGGCGCGGATTTCGACGGCGGCCGCCGGGTTGCCGCGTGCGCGCTCCTCGATGACGCGTTCGAGCATCGAGGTTGCGAAGGTGACGCCCGCCGCCTTCAGCGCCTGCAGGTCCACGGGCGCCAGCAGCCAGGGCTTCGACTGATCGCGGGACTCGGGTGGCGTGTTGGCCATGATGGCATCGATGCTGCCAAGGCTTGGGCCGGTGGCCGCGCGCGCCGCCGCTGCCGGGTCCGCTGCCTCGCACAGGTCGCGCATGGTGGGAAAGGTCGAGGTGATGTCGATGAGCGATCCTGCGTCGCGCCTGACCACGCAGGGGCCGCCTGCAGCGGGGCTCCACACGCGGCCGACGAGTAGGCCGTCAGCCGGCAGTGAAGACGACGTCAGATAAGGTGCAAGCGACGGCATGAAAGGCCCCTGAAGCTGTGAGAGGCCCACTCTATCGCTCAGGTGAGCGCACTGTCGAGGTCGCTCCGGGCCAACGGCGTGAGGAATTCGATGGCGAAGCCATGCTCGAGGTGGCGCACCACGCGGCCCTTCATGCGCCCCAGCGTGACGGGAGAGCCGATCGATGGCTTGACGCGGGCCCGCAGCCCCGCTCCGGACAGAGAGATGTCGATCACCTCGCAGGCCAGCTCGCGTCCGCCGGGCAGGCTGAAGCGGGCTGACTTGTTGCGCGGTTCATAGCGGGTATGGCGTCGCTCCGCGGCAGCAAGCCCGCGTTCGCGCCGGATCAGCCAGCGCAGGTGGCGGATGAAGCGTGGCTGGCGGTTCTCCGCAAAGCTGAAGTTCACCCAGAAGCCTGTTTCGGCAGGCTCAGCGACGGTGCCGTCCACACGGCCGATCTCCTCGATGTAGGCGGTCACCGGGCTTCCCTCCGTTACCGCCTCGGCGGTCAGGAACAGAGCGCTGTCCGGGTCGATGGCGGTCACCTCGCAACGCAGTTCGCTGCCCTCGCGCAGCAGCAGCCGGGCAGGGAAATTCTGCGGCATGAGCGCTGCGGACTGCGCCGCAGGCGCCAGCCGCTTGCCGAAACTCGTCACACGCTTTCTCCGGGCGGAGGTATCAGGGAAGTTCGAGACCACCCGATATCAGGCGGAACTTGCGGGGGCCGTGCGCGACGTCGCGCGCACCGAGGCCCGCCTGCCTGCCGTCGAGCAAGCGCACCGCGGCAAGGTCGGCCGGTGCCAGCGTGTCATAGTGCCAGATGTCCGGATTGGCATGTGGGAACAGCCCGCCCAGCAGATGCACGTTACGGCCGTCTCGCGCGGTCATCGGCAGGGCGAGCATGTCAGCGCCGATCCTTTGGCCTCCGTCGGTGAGATAGCGCAGCCTGAAATGGGCCGGCTGCAGCCGACCGGTGGCGATGGACAAGGCCCTCGCAATGGCGCCGCGTTCGAAGCGCCCCCATCCGGAGAGAATGTCGGTGCCGGTCACTTCCTTGCGCAGGAAGGAGCAAAGGCCGGTTCCTGCCAGACGGTAGGTGAAGCGCTGCGCTTCGCCGGCCGGTTCCAGGATGAACAACCAGGGTGCCTGTCGCGGCACCTGTCTCAGATCGAGATCGTCGCGGGCAGGGGCGGCACGTTCCCCCCTGAGGTCCATCCACAGGTCGAGCAGCTTGCGGGCGCCCGGATGGAGGATCAAATCCTCTTGGCTTCCCCGTGTCTCCCCGCTAACCCACATGGCACAAACCCCGTCCGGCGTCTTGGCGCCGGTGTTCCAGAATGACAGTACGAAGCCCTGCGGTGCAGCCTTCGTGCCAGAGGAGAGGACCGGCGTGTCGGAGCATCACCCCCCGCGCGGCAACTGGGCGCCGGCCAAACCGCCCCCCGCTTTCAATGCCCCGGCCGCCGTCGTTGTGGTCATCGCGGTCCTCGTGGCCGTCCATGTGGGCCTGTGGCTGCTGGGGGAGGACTGGGAGGTCTGGTCGCTCTACGCCCTGTCTCTGATTCCGGCCCGCTTCACCGTTCCGGGCTACCCGATGCTCCCCGGATCGCAATACTGGTCGCTCGTCACCTACATGCTGCTCCACGGCGACTGGATGCATCTGCTGTTCAACTGCCTGTGGTTGCTGATCTTCGGCACGCCCGTGGCACGCTATCTCGGCAGCACCAAGTTCCTGCTGCTCTGCCTTGTCGCGGGCATCATCGGGGGCTTGTGCAGCCTGTTCCTGCACTGGGGGCAGCCGATCATCGTCATCGGTGCCTCGGGGGCCGTCTCAGGCCTGATCGGAGCCGCCATCCCGCTCATGTATGGCGTCCGCCTGCCGGGCGGTGGCGGCCGCCCCTTGTCGCTTCCGGAGTTCCTGCGCAGCGGCAAGGCGCTGGGTTTCTCGCTGGTGTGGCTGGCGCTCACCCTGTTCTCCGGCGGCACCGGCTGGACGGGCAACTCCTTCCTTGCCGAGAGTTCCATTGCCTGGGAGGCGCATATCGGCGGCTTCATCGGCGGCATCCTCGCCTTCTACGTGCTTGCACGGCGGGTGCGCCGGGCCTGAAACCGTGGTAGCCTCTGGCTCGTTCCGGCAGGAAGAGGAGGCTACCCAAATGGCAGTTGCTCATATCCTCAGGCAGAAGGGCACCTCGGTCTTTACCGTCGAGCCCGGAGACTCGGTCCAGACCATTGTCGACATGCTGGCACGGCATCGCATCGGTGCCGTGGTGGTGGTCGATGCCGCCGGCGGCATCGCCGGCATCGTCTCGGAGCGTGACGTGGTGCGCGCCATGGTGGGCGATGCGGCTGGCGTCGTGTCCAAGACGGCAAAGGACATCATGACCGCCAAGGTCCGCACCTGCTCGCCCAGCGACTCAGAGGCCGAACTGATGCAGATGATGACCGAGAGCCGCATCCGCCACCTTCCGGTGGTGGCCAATGGCCGGGTCACGGGCATGATTTCGATTGGCGACGTGGTGAAGCTCCGCATCGAGTCGATGGAAGCGGAAGCCGATCAGATGAAGACATACATCGCATCGGCAGGCTGAACACCTGGTGCGGGTGCATGCTGGCGGAATTAACCCTCCATGCGCCTGCGGCTTTGCGCCTGTTGCCTTCATGGCTGCGCACTCTACAAGGTAAGTACGCGCCATTTGGCATGTAAGTATTTATACTAATGTGAGATTGCAATGATCAGAGTTCCCTTTCGCCGCGTCCGGGCCATGGCGCTCGCACTCATCGCCATGGCCTTGGCCCCGGTTGTGGCCCAGCAGCTTCCGCTCATAGCCGACGCCCACGCCGCCAACCGTCCCATCGCCAGCCTCGCCGACATTCGGCGCCTTGCTGCGGAAGCCTATGTCTGGGGCCTCGGGCCTGAGTTCACCTGGCGCTTCGCCAAGTACAACACCACAATCAGCGCGCCCATCAATGCGCTCACCTATGGCGTCAACCCTGCGGCATGGAACAACTCGGCCACCAATGCCGGCGACTCGTCGGTGATCTACATCAACGGCTTCATGGACTTCAGCTCGGGTACCGAACTGGTGCTGACCGTTCCGCCCTCGCGCAACCAGTACTATGTCGTCAATTATCTCGACAATTACATCAACACCATCGGCAGCATCGGCACGCGTACCACGCCGTCGGATAGCTCGCAGTCCTACCTGCTTGTTGGTCCCAATTCGCGTTACGCGCGCCAGAAGGTGGCAACCATCGGCGGCCGCAAGTTCCCGGTGATGGCGTCTGACACCAATCTCAACTGGATGCTCATCCGCATCCTGACGAGCACACTCGCCGACAGTTCCGCACCGAATTCGACTCAGTCCGTCTACAATGACGTCAGCAAGAAGTTCGCAATCAACACGCTGGCGCAGTTCCGCGCCAATGGCTATCAGCCGGTCTTCCCGACCGATTATACAAATCCTCCGCCCACGGAGCAGGAAATTGCCGAGGCGGAACCCTACAAGGACACGCCATCACAGGCCGTGCACTTCCTCGAGCAGCTGGGCCAGTCGCTTGTGAAAAGTCCCGTTCCGAGCTTCAGCACGGCGCTGGGGGGCACACCGCTGCGCCGGCTTCCGTCCTACGTCGTGCCGCAATATGGCGCGAAGGCGGTTTACCTGCCTCCCTCCTACGGCCAGGCAAGAACACTGCGCCGCTTCGCAAAAATCGGTCTCACGGCAAACGGTTACAGGGTTCCGGCAGGGTGGGGGCCGGCGGAACTCGCCGCCCTTCAGCAGGGCTATGAGGATGGGCAGGCGGGTCTCGACGCCGTCATCGCCAGCCAGTCTGCCGGTGCCGGCACCAATTACTGGACGATCCTCAACGACATGATCGGCACCTATCCCAACAGCGTCGTGGGCTATCTGGTCCGTTCCACCATCGTGCTCAACGGCGGATCGGCCAACATCCCGCTGGATGCCGTCTATCCCACCATGACCAGCAACGATGGCACCAACCTGTTGGATGGCAACCAGAACTACACGATCACGTTTACGCAAGCCCAGCTCGGCGCGCAGCTTCCGGCCTTCGGCATTTATCCCCCGCAGGTGACGGACGCCGTCGGCAAGATCAGGGGCTTCTGGTCGGTCACGGTCTATCAGCCGGATGCCAGTGAAGTGGCGGCCCCCTTCCTCCCGCAGTCGGCTGTGCTCAACACCGCCTATTCGACGGCAGACAGCGACGTGCTGTCGGTTGATCCAACTGCGGAGACGATCACGGTGACGGCGCCGAACTGGGGCAAGCTCGTTGCCAGCACACCGATCCTGTTTGGTGGCACGGCGGCGGCGGCTTGTGGCCTCGACGCCGGCGCTGTCTATTTCGTCGCGGCCGATCCCGTGCAAGGCACCGGGGCGGGCGGCGTTGCCACCTACACCTTTCCGCTTTCCACCCAGTGGAAGCAGGAACTCTCGGAAGACAACGTGCCGATCCAGTATTCGGGGCAGGCGCAAGGTCCCGTCGGTCTCTCCTGTAGCTCTGGCACGGATATCAGCTGGGGCATGGTGAAGCCGGTCTCGCAGCTCGGCTCCAGCGAATTGGAGGATGAAAAGCTGGTCAAGAACGGAGATGGTTCGCTCACCATCTTCATCGGACCGACTCCGCCTGCCGTGGGGCTGCTGCCGAACTGGATCCCCACGCCGTCCACCACCTACTACGATGGCATCTACGGGGCAGGGACCAACGTCAGCACCACGCTGCAGGTCATCCTGCGCAGCTA
>JBEARP010000111.1:0-37449 GCA_041163105.1 Pseudomonadota bacterium | reverse complement strand
TGAACGGCAGCCAGACGCCCGCCGATTTCGGCGGCGACAAGGCGAAGCAGCTTGCAGCCACGGACCTGTCCAACTGGGCGCTCGGCAGCTTCGCCACCGTGGCGGAGCTGAAAGCCGCACTGGCGAGCGGCGAGATGAAGGTGTGGCTGCCGAAGCTCGCCTTCGTGGGCGGCGTGGAACTGCCCATGCACTACATCTACTTCGACAAGACGGGCGAAGGCATCGTCATCGAGTTCATGGACGGCAAGATGAACGTCTATGACAACCCGGTGGGCGTGGTGACCAATGCCCCCCAATTCCCATGGCACCTCGCGAACCTCAACAACTATGCCCACCTCAACAACATGGACCGCAACGAAGGCCAGTTCGGCAAGCTGAAGGTGACGGCACCCGACAGCGGCAATGCGCTCGCCAGCCTGCCTTCGAGCCAGATCTCCGCCGATCGTTTCGTGAAGGCCGCCTACTACACGACCTATACCAAGAAGGCGAAGACCGCCGCCGAGGCGGTGGTGACGCTCGCCCACATCCTCAACAACTTCGACCGTCCCTATGATCTGTCCGCCGACCCCCCGGGCACCGCAGGCGACGGCCCGGCCATGTGGGACACCTCCTCGGAGGTGACGGTCTTCACCTGGATGAACGACAAGGCGCGCAACCGCTATTACCTGCGCACCATCGACGCGATGAACTTCACCGAGTTCGACATCGAAAAGCTCGCGGTGCTGAAGAAGCCGGTGTCGGTGGACTTCACCAAGATCCTCAACCAGCCCGACGGCACGCAGATACTGCTGGACGCCGCTGGAAACTGACGCGGCCGGAAGACGCGCTTCGCCCGCCATGGCGGGCGAAGCAGCAACCGATCCATGCCTGCAATGCCTTCAACCCGACAGGAGACATCCATGACGACATTCAAGAACCTGCGCTCGCTGTGTGCCACGTCGATTGCCGCCGTTCTGGCGTTCAGCGCGACGGCGGCCGATGCCTGCACCTCCTTCCTGCTGAAGGCTGATAGCGGCGAATTTGTCTATGGCCGCACGATGGAGTTTGCCCTGCCGCTGCACTCCAAGCTGATGGTGATGCCGCGCAACCTCGACATCCAGGGGATCGGCCCTGACGGCAAGGACGGCAGCGGCCTCAACTTCAAGACCAAATATGCCGCGACCGGCATGAACGGCCTCGACCTGCCGGACTTCGTTGACGGCATCAACGAGAAGGGATTGAACGGCGGCATGCTGTACTTCCCGCAGCTTGCCGAGTTCCAGGACGTGGGCGCGGCAGATGCCGCCAACTCGATCGCGCCGCACCAGCTCCTCACCTACATCCTCACCCAGTTCGCCACCGTGGACGAGGTGAAGGCGGGCTTGCCGAAGATCAAGGTCAACCGCGCGCCGCTGGCTGTGTTCAAGGGGCCCCTGCCGATCCATGTCACGGTTCATGATGCGGCCGGCAACACCATCGCCATCGAATACGTGAAGGGCGAGCTGACGATCATCGACAATCCCACCGGGGTGATGGCCAATTCGCCGAGCATGCAGTGGCACCTCGACAGCCTGTCGATGTTCGCGACCTCGACGGCAGCGCCCGTGCCGCCCCTGGTCTTCAACGGCAAGACCTTTCCGCAGTGGTCGACGGGTGGTGGCCAGGTGGCGCAGCCGGGTGATTATTCCTCGCAGTCGCGCTTCATTCGCGCGGCCTTTCTCGTAAATACTGCACCGAAATTCAAGGACGCGACCGAGGGAATGCCGCTGGCCTTCCACCTGCTCAACCAGTTCGATATTCCGCCGGGCGCAATCCAGACGGTGGCGGGCGGTTCTGCCGGGGGCGGCGTGGCGGGCTACGAGATCACCGAGTGGACGGTAAGCGCCGACCTCAAGAACGGTATCTACCAGTTCCGGACCTACGAAAATCCGGCAGTACGCCAGGTGTCGCTGAAGTCGCTCGACCTCGACGCCAAGGAGATCCGCTACATCCCGATCGACCAGCCCGCAGCGGTGATCGACCTGTCGAAGTAAGGACGGCGGCGGAAGGTCGCGAAGGCCATTCCGCCGCGCCCCCCATTCTCACCCACGGAGCATCGCCATGACCAAGCGCCTCTTCGCCCGCGGCCTCGCCGCCCTCGCCTTCGCTGCAGTTCTCGCCGGCATCGCAGCACCCGCCCAAGCCGAATTCAAGGCCGAGGTGAAATACGCCCAGGTGGGCGAGGTCAAGCTGGCCTATTACCTCCGCGGCCAGGGCGATCCGCTGATCATGATCATGGGTTATACCGGCACCATGGGCGCGTGGGACCCCGCCCTGCTCGACGTGCTGGACGACACCAACACGCTCATCATGTTCGACAACCGCGGTGCGGGCCTGTCGACCGACACCCCTGAGGACTACACGACCATTCCGCAGATGGCGGATGATGCGGCGGGTCTGCTGAAGGCGCTGGGCCATGACAAGGCCAACGTGCTTGGCTGGTCGATGGGCGCGCGCATCGCGCAGCAGCTGGTGATCCGGCATCCCGACATGGTGAACAAGGCAGTCCTCGCCGCTCCGAATCCCGGCGGCAGCAGGCAGGTGCCGGCGGAGGCCTCGATCGCCGGCAAGCTCAATGATCCCGCCATCCCGGTGATGGAGAAGGCGCCGCTCGCCTTTCCCGACACGCCGGAGGGCAAGCTTGCGATGCAGCAGTCCATGGCGCGCATGGACGCCGCGCGGAAGAGTGGCGAGATCCCCGACGACCTCGTGACATCGGCGCAGACGGCTGAACGCCAGAACCGGGCGCGCAGCGTATTGTGGGCGGCTGATGAACAGAACTACCAGGACCTGGCCAAGATCACGCTGCCGGTGCTGGTGGCCGACGGGCGCGACGACGTCATCGACCCGCCGGAGAACGCCCGCATCATCGCGGCGCAGATCCCCTTCGCGTGGCTCGCCTTCTATGAGGGCGGCCATGCCTTCCTCTACCAGTCGGCGGAGAAGTTCGGCGGCACGGTGAACCTGTTCCTGTCCAAGTGACGGGGGTGAGAGGGAGGCGGCGCAGGCCGCCCCTTGACCTTCCCACCTTGGCAAGCCCCATCTGTTGCAGCAGGCAAGTGCCAGAGGAGATCAAGACCATGAAGTTCAACGTTCCCGACATGACCTGCGGCCACTGCGTGGCGACCATCACCAGGGCGGTGAAGGCGGTTGACCCCGCAGCCGAGGTGAGGGCCGACCTCGCGGGCAAGACCGTGACGGTGGAGACGAGCGTGCCGGCGGCAGCCGTGGCCAGTGCGATGGATCAGGCGGGATATCCGAACACAGGGGCGTGAGGGGACTGAACCCTTCTGCCCTCCCACACACTCACCTTCGCCCGGTCAAGACGGGGCAAGGTGAAGAGCATGGGCGGGGCTCGCGCGAAATGTGGGACAACCGTCATCGGTTCCCCATATAGTCACCGTTGCCCCCGGGAGGGGTGACGGGTTTGGGAGAGAACGTGCAGCAGGGCGAGTTTGAGGATTTGGACGGCGGGCGGGACAAGAAGCAGAAGCCGTCGCGGCTGTCTGACATCGTCCGGTCAATGGATTCCAGCCAGGACACCACCATCGGCGAGCTGGCGAACTCGCTGGGCGAGCGTGCCTTCGGCGCGCTGATGTTCATCTTCGCGGTGCCCAACGCGATCCCCACGCCGCCGGGCACCTCGGCGATCCTCGGCCTGCCGCTGGTGATCCTGACCTGGCAGGTGCTGGTGGGACGGCAGGTGCTGTGGCTGCCGGAGGTGGTGCGAAAACGGCGCATCTCCAAGGAGATGCTGCACAGCTTCGTCACCAAGGTGACGCCCATCATGGCCAGGCTCGAGCGTGTGCTGAAGCCCAGGCTGGGCTTCATCGTGACCTCCGACGTGGCGGAACGGATGATCGGGCTCGTGGCCTTTCCGCTGGCGCTGATCCTGTTCCTGCCCATTCCCTTCGGCAATATTCCGCCGGCCGCGGCCATCGCCTGCCTGGCGCTGGGCCTGGCCGAGCGCGATGGGCTCGCCGTGATCGTGGGCTATGTGCTGGCAGCCGCCTCGGTGGCGGTGCTCGCCGCGGTGTCGTCGGCGCTCTATGCGGGGGTGATGGCCTTCTTCCAGGCGCTTTTCGGGGTCTAGCTTCCCCTCACCCGCCAATCCTGCTATCGGGCCTCATCCCGTCAGGTTTGCAAGGAAGTTTGCCCCCGTGTCCTCCCCCGTCCTCACCGTCATGACCGCCGCCGTCCGCAAGGCGGCCCGTTCGCTGCAGCGCGACTATGGCGAGCTCGCCAACCTGCAGGTGTCCCAGAAGGCGCCGGGCGACTATGTCACCGCCGCCGACCAGAAGGTCGACAAGTTCCTGCGCGAGGAACTGGCCAAGGTGCGGCCCGGCTATGCCTTCCTGACGGAAGAGACCGGCGCCGTTCCCGGCACCGACCCGGAGCACCGCTTCATCATCGACCCGATCGACGGAACGATGAACTTCATGCACGCGGTGCCGTTCTTCGCCATCACCATCGCGCTGGAGCGGAAGGGCGAACTCGTTGCAGCGATCACCTACAACCCGATCACCGACGAGATGTATTCCGCCGAAAAGGGCGGCGGCGCCTTCCTCAACAACAAGCGCATGCGCGTGGCCCAGCGCCGCGACATCCACGACACGCTGGTGAGCTATGAGATGCCCCATCGCGGCGGCAAGGAGCTGCCGCTGTCGCGCGCCGAACTCTCGGTGCTGCAGGGCCGCGTGGTGGGCATCCGCGGCACCGGCTCGGCGGCGCTGTCGCTCGCCTATGTGGCGGCCGGCCGCTTCGACGCCATGGTGTGCCGCAACATCAACCAGTGGGACATCGCCGCCGGAATATTGCTGGTGCGCGAGGCCGGCGGCTTCGTGGCCGATCCCGACGGCGACAAGAACCCGATGGACACCGGCAACATCCTCGCCACAAATGCCGACCTGCTGCCGCAGTTCAAGGACGCGCTGAGCAAGGCGCGGGAGGCCTAATCCCCATCGATTGGATGAGAACACCATGACCGACCTCCACTGGAAGTCCGCCGCGAAGCTCGTGAAGGGCTATGCGAAGAGAAAGTTCTCCCCCGTCGAAGTGGCCAATGCCTGCCTCGCCCAGATCGCGCGGCATGACAAGCAGCTCAACGCCATGGTGGCCGTCCACGCCGATGAGGCTCTGGCACAGGCGAAGGCCAGCGAGGCACGCTGGCACAAGGGCGCGCCGCAGGGGCCCGTCGATGGTGTTCCCACCCTCATCAAGGACCTGCTGCTGGTGCGCGGCTGGCCGACGCTGCGTGGCTCGCGCACGGTCGATCGCAATCAGGACTGGAACCAGGACGCGCCCAGCGTCGCCCGCCTGCGCGAATGTGGTGCCGTGTTCCTCGGCAGCACGACGACGCCGGAATTCGGCTGGAAGGGTGTGACGGACTCGCCACTCACCGGCATCACGCGCAACCCGTGGGACACGACCAAGACGCCGGGCGGCTCGTCGGGCGGCTCATCCGCCGCGGCGGCCGCAGGCTATGCACCCTTGACGCTCGGCACCGATGGTGGCGGCTCGATCCGCATTCCGGCGGGCTTCGCCGGCATCTTCGGGCACAAGCCGTCCTTCGGGCGGGTGCCGGCCTATCCGCTGTCGCCCTTCGGCACGGTGGCGCATGTGGGCCCGATGACCCGCACGGTGGAAGACGCCTGCCTGATGATGAACGTCATCTCCCAACCGGATGCGCGCGACTGGACCTCGCTGCCGGCGGACGGCGTGGACTACACCGCGAAGCTCGCCAAGGGCATCAAGGGCCTGAAGATCGCCTTCAGCCCGACGCTCGGCTACGTCGATGTCGATCCGGAGATTGCCAGGCTGGTGAGTGACGCCGTCAGGGTGCTGGCGGAACTGGGCGCCGAGGTGGAGGAGGTCGACCCCGGCTTCGCCGACCCGGCCGACTGCTTCAGGACCCTGTGGTGGTGCGGCGCGCGTGCCCTGCTGGGCAAGCTTCCCGACGACAAGCTGAAGCTGCTCGACCCGGCGCTGGCCGCTGTGGTCGAGCAGTCCAGGTCGATCTCGCGGGACGACTACCAGGACGCCGTGAAGGCGCGCGGCCTGCTGGGTAGCCAGATGCGCCAGTTCATGGAAGGTTATGACCTGCTGGTGACACCCACCCTGCCCATCCCCGCCTTCGAGGCCGGCAAGCTGGCGCCTGCCGACACCGACAACATGGGAAAATGGGTGAACTGGACGCCCTTCAGCTATCCCTTCAACCTGACGCAGCAACCCGCCGCGAGCGTGCCCTGCGGCTTCACCGCGAAGGGCCTGCCTGCGGGCCTGCACCTGGTCGGGCGCATGTTCGATGACCGGACGGTGCTGAACGCCGCCCACGCCTATGAACACGCCACCGCCTGGCACAAGGCCAGGCCACCGGGATGCTGAGCCAGCGAGCCCTTAGGCGGCGCGCTGGTGCTCGAGCCGGGAGATTTCGTCCTTGAGCTTGAGTTTTTTGCGCTTGAGGGCGGCGATTTCCGCGTCCGACGACGCCGGGTGGTTCATGGCGTCCGCGAGCTCGGCCTCCAGGGCCTTATGCTTCGCGTGCAGTTCGCCAAGATGCGCTTGAAGACTCATGCGATCCTCCATTGTTTGCAGATGGATTGAAACCATCATTGCACAGAGTTGGGGGCTTGTCGAACACGCGCAAAGGGCATTAGTGAAGAAACACCAAAAACAAATTCGTGAATTGTCGGGGACGCAATGCCGAAGCTGGACGTGATACAGGAGGTGCAGCTTCGCTCGCAGTTGCAAAACTTCATCCAGCAACACCGCGACCTCGACACCGCAATCCATTCCCTGACCGAGACCGGCACCGGCGACCAGCTGCAGTTGCGCCGCCTCAAGAAGATGAAACTGGACATCAAGGACAAGATCCAGGCCATCGAGAACATGCTCATCCCCGACATCATCGCCTGAGGACCAGCCCCTGTGACCACCACCCCCGTCGCCATCATCATGGGCAGCCAGTCCGACTGGGCCACCATGAAGCACGCCGCCGAAACGCTCGACAAGCTGGGCATCGCGCATGACGACCGCATCGTCTCGGCCCACCGCACGCCCAAGCGCCTCTATGACTTCGCCACCACGGCCCGCGACAAGGGCTTCAAGGTGATCATCGCGGGGGCTGGCGGTGCCGCGCACCTGCCCGGCATGGCCGCATCGATGACCTCGCTGCCCGTGTTCGGGGTACCGGTCGAATCCAAGGCGCTGTCAGGCCAGGACTCGCTGCTCTCCATCGTGCAGATGCCGGCGGGCATTCCGGTGGGCACACTGGCGATCGGCAAGGCAGGTGCCGTCAATGCAGCCCTGCTGGCGGCCAGCGTGTTGTCCTTGAACGACCCTGCACTGGCCAAGCGGCTTGATGCCTTCCGGGCCGAGCAGACGGCCGCCGTGGCCGAGCGCCCGAAGGACGAGGCATGAAGAAGATCACGTCTCCCCTGCCGCCTGGCTCGACCGTCGGCATCCTCGGCGGCGGTCAGCTGGCCCGCATGCTGGCGCTGGCGGCGGGTCGCCTCGGGCTCGACTGCCACATCTACGCCCCGGAGGCCGACAGCCCGGCTTTCGCGGTCTCCGCCGCGAAGACGGTGGCGGCCTATGACGACTTCACGGCGCTCGAGGCCTTCGCCAAGGAGGTGGACGTTGTCACCTATGAATTCGAGAACGTGCCGGGCGATACGGCCGGCTTCCTCGATGCGCTGGTGCCGGTGGCGCCTGGCGTCTCGGCACTGAAAACGGCACAGGACCGGATTGCGGAAAAGACCTTCATCTCGGGGCTTGGCATTCCGGTCGCTCCCTTCGCGGACGTCTCTGACCTTGCATCGCTTGAGGCCGCACTCGCCCGCATCGGGCGCCCAGCCGTGCTGAAGACCCGGCGCTTCGGCTATGACGGCAAGGGCCAGACCAAGATTTATGATGGCACCGACCCGACAGCCGCCTTCGCCGAGATCGGCCGCCAGCCGGCCGTCCTCGAGGGCTTCGTGCGCTTCGAGAAGGAAATCTCGGTCATCGCGGCGCGCAGCTGGTCCGGCGAGGTGAAGGTCTATGACGTTCCCGAGAACCACCACGAGAACCATATCCTCAAGACCTCGACCGTTCCGGCCCGAATCTCCCCCGCCGTGGCCCGCACGGCCATGGACTTCGGCAGCCGCATCATCGCGGCGCTGGACTATGTGGGGGTGATCGGCGTCGAGATGTTCGTGGCCGGAGACAGCGTGATCGTCAACGAGATCGCGCCCCGCGTGCATAATTCGGGGCACTGGACCATGGACGCCTGCGCGGTTTCGCAGTTCGAGCAGCATATCCGGGCGGTCTGCGGCTGGCCGCTGGGGGCACCTGAGCGCTATGCCGACGTGGTGATGACCAACCTGCTGGGCGACGAGGCCAACCACTGGCGGGAACTGGCCGCCGAACCCCGGGTACACGTCCACCTCTATGGCAAGGGGCAAGCCCGGCCGGGTCGCAAAATGGGGCATTTCAACCGGGTCACCCCTCGACAGGGGTAAGACTCTATGCTAACTCGCCGCCCACGCTGAGGGTCCTTGGAGGCCCTCTTAACAACCCAACCCTGTTTGCAGAGGTAGAACTTGCAAGTCGTAGTCCGCGATAACAACGTCGATCAGGCCCTCAAGGCGCTCAAGAAGAAGATGCAGCGTGAGGGGATTTTCCGCGAGATGAAGCTCCGCGGCCACTACGAGAAGCCCTCCGAGAAGAAGGCCCGCGAGAAGGCCGAGGCCGTGCGCCGCGCCCGCAAGCTGCAGCGCAAGAAGCTGCAGCGCGAAGGCCTGCTGCCGATGCCGAAGAAGGTCGAACTTCCCGGCCGCGGCCCGCGCCCCCAGTAAGATCCCGTTCCGGTTCGCCGGAAACAGGGCCGCCTCCCCCGGGAGCGCGGCCCTTTTCAATTGTGGCAGCCGCCGCAATTGCCCCAAACTGAACACAACCCACCACAAACTCGTTACAAGACCGTCCTACGGTTGGACAGATCGTCCCCTAGATCAGGATCATCAAAGAGATCCAAAGGGACGAAACAATGATCCGCTACGCCATCATCCTGATCGCTGCCATGGGCACCGTCGCCGGCGCCGCGGCCCTCCAGGACGCCCCCGCAGCCGCTGAAACCGCTGCCATCGCCAACCAGACCGTGATCGAGAAGAACAGCCCCTTCCCGGTGGTCGGCCCGCTGGTCGTGACCGAATGCAAGCTCGACGACTGCTCCGACGTCCCTAACCAATAATTAACGCACTGCCGCCGCGAGCGGCTTGAAGTTGCCGATCCCGACCCCAACATGAATATCATCCCCAGGCAGTACTTCCCCCCATCCCCTGCAAACACTGCCTGTACCTGAACCCCGGTCGCCAACCGCGCCGGGGTTTTTTTATCGCCCGCGGCATGGTTTCAAGAATCTTAACGGGTGTGATGGGCGTTACAGTCCGTACCCGGAGCGTGGCCTACACAAGGTTCATCAAGACCGACAGGAACCACGACAATGAAGCACACCACCCTCTACATGCTGATCGCCCTGGCCACCGCCGCGAGTGCTATCGCTTCGGTGTCGCCCAAGGAAGCAACCTCCATCGAGCCCGTTTCCATGAACGAGACGGTGATCGAGAAGAACCAGGCCTTTCCGCTGGTGGGGCCACTCACCGTCCAGGAATGCCTGAACGCGGACTGCACGCTGGTTCGCAGCTGACGATTTCCCTGGGCGGCCACTTCCCCCCATCCCCTGCAAAAGGCCGCCCACAACTTGGCGGCCCCGGGCAACCCCCGGGGCCACCTTTCCTCACCAAACCCAGATTTCGCAAACGGACGTTCTGCTGAACGGAGCAAGGCCATGAAGACGCTGACCACATCGATCATCCTGAGTGTCATGTTCCTCTCGGCGGGCGCCTTTGCCGGTTCGCGCAACGATGCTCACATCGTGACCGCGCCGGCCGCCAACCCCGCCAACGTCACCGTCATAACCAAGAACGCGGCATGGCCGCCCGCCGGCCAGATTTCCGTCGAGCCCTGCAGCCTCGCCCGCTGCCAGGCCATCTGACCGGAGGCCATGCCCATGCGCGCGCTGATCGCCTCACTCATGCTGCTGACGCTGATGCCGCAGGCCCATGCCTCGGAGGTGCGCAACTACTTCGCACCACAACTCGACGGTCACCGCATCCATGCCTGCCTTTCCGATGGTGCCTGCGGCAAGGCAGCCGCGGATGCCTTCTGCAAGGTCGAGGGCTATGACGAGGCCATGCTGTTCCAGCGCGAGCCGTCGGCCCAGGCCCGCATCATCGATTCGGAGAAGGTCTGCGACGGCGACTGCACCGCCTTCAGGCAGGTGAAGTGCTTCACCGCGCGCAGCGACCTGCAGGTGAGCAACGCGGCGCTCTGACAAGCCAGCAAGAATTGCTTTCCAAAGCACCATCCCGGCATCCAGCTTCGGGCGGCAAATGCGCGTAAACAAAGCTGGATCCCGGCCTTCGCCAGGATGACGGCCTGATTTGAAGGGCGCCTATGGGGCCGCGGGATTGCCGGTGGTCCACAGGCGGGCCGATTGGGCTTGGAATCCCCCCGACGAGTGTGTAGGAAACCTCAAATTCGGGTTCCCCTCACATGCCAAAACGCACCGACATCAAATCCATCCTCATCATCGGGGCTGGACCGATCATTATCGGCCAGGCTTGCGAGTTCGACTATTCCGGCACCCAGGCCTGCAAGGCCCTGAAGGCCGAAGGTTATCGCATCATCCTGGTGAACTCCAATCCGGCCACCATCATGACGGACCCGGACCTGGCGGATGCCACCTACATCGAGCCGATCACGCCGGAAGTGGTCGCCCGCATCATCGAGAAGGAGCGCCCTGACGCGCTGCTGCCCACCATGGGCGGCCAGACGGCACTGAACACCGCCCTGTCGCTGAACAAGATGGGCGTGCTGGAGAAGTATGGCGTCGAGCTGATCGGCGCCAAGGCGGACGCCATCGACAAGGCGGAAGACCGCGAGCTGTTCCGCGAGGCGATGAAGAAGATCGGCCTCGACACGCCAAAGTCGATGCTGGCCAACGCCTCCGACGCCAAGGATGCCGACAAGGACTTCTACGCCGCCGAAATGGCGCGGTTGATGGAGTCCGGCGGCGACATCGAGGCCTTCGAGAAGACATGGGCCGCAGCAGAGCCGGAGCGCCAGAGGAACTACCGCAACCGTGCCATGGTGGAAGCCTTCGAGGCCATGCTCGAAGTGGGCCTGCCCTGCATCATCCGCCCGTCCTTCACGCTGGGCGGCACCGGCGGCGGCATTGCTTACAACCGCGAGGAATTCTTCGACATCGTGGAAAAGGGCCTCGACGCCTCGCCCACGGCGGAAGTGCTGATCGAGGAATCGGTGCTGGGCTGGAAGGAATATGAGATGGAAGTGGTCCGCGACACGGCGGACAACTGCATCATCATCTGCTCGATCGAGAACGTCGACCCGATGGGCGTGCACACCGGCGACTCGATCACCGTGGCGCCCGCGCTGACGCTGACCGACAAGGAATACCAGATCATGCGCAACGCCTCGATTGCGGTGCTGCGCGAGATCGGCATCGAGACCGGCGGATCGAACGTGCAGTTCGGCGTGAACCCCGCCGATGGTCGCCTCGTCGTCATCGAGATGAACCCGCGCGTGTCGCGCTCATCCGCGCTCGCATCGAAGGCCACCGGTTTCCCGATTGCCAAGATCGCGGCCAAGCTCGCCGTCGGCTACACGCTGGACGAGCTCGCCAACGACATCACGGGGGGTGCAACACCCGCTGCCTTCGAGCCCACAATCGACTACGTGGTCACCAAGATCCCGCGCTTCGCCTTCGAGAAGTTCCCCGGCGCCTCCAACAACCTCACCACCGCCATGAAGTCGGTGGGCGAGGTGATGGCCATCGGCCGCTCCTTCCAGGAGTCGATGCAGAAGGCGCTGCGCGGCCTCGAGACGGGCCTGACCGGCTTCAACGAGGTCGAAATTCCAGGTGCCGGCGAAGGCGACGACAAGAACGCCATTCGCGCCGCTCTCGGCACGCCGACGCCCGACCGGCTGCTGAAGATTGCCCAGGCCTTCCGCATGGGTGCCACCGTCGACCAGATCTTCGCCTCGTGCAAATACGAGCCGTGGTTCCTGCGCCAGATCGAGGAGATCGTGCAGACGGAGGAAAAGATCAGGCAACGCGGCCTGCCGAAGGATGCCGTGAACCTGAAGAAGCTGAAGGCCATGGGCTTCTCCGACCAGCGGCTGGGCGAACTGGTGAAGCTGTCGGAAGACAAGGTGCGCAGCTATCGCCACAAGCTCGCCGTGCGACCGGTGTTCAAGCGCATCGACACCTGTGCGGCCGAGTTCGCCTCGCCCACCGCCTACATGTATTCGAGCTATGACGCCGAGGACGAGGCGCGCCCCTCCGACCGGCAGAAGATCATCATCCTCGGCGGCGGGCCCAACCGCATCGGCCAGGGCATCGAGTTCGACTATTGCTGCTGCCATGCCTGCTTCGCGCTGCATGACGCGGGCTATGAATCGATCATGGTCAACTGCAACCCCGAGACCGTGTCGACCGACTACGACACCTCGGACCGCCTCTATTTCGAACCGCTGACGGCCGAGGACGTTCTCGAGATCATCCACAAGGAACAGTCCAACGGAACGCTGAAAGGCGTGATCGTGCAGTTCGGCGGGCAGACACCGCTGAAGCTGGCAGATGCGCTCGAGAAAGCTGGCGTGCCGATCCTCGGCACCACGCCCGACGCCATCGACCTGGCCGAGGATCGCGACCGGTTCTCCAAGCTGCTCAAGAAGCTGAAGCTGCGCCAGCCGGAAAACGGCATGGCCTATTCCGGCGCCGAAGCCAAGAAAATCGCCAAGAGGATCGGCTTCCCCGTGGTCATTCGTCCGTCCTACGTGCTGGGCGGACGTGCCATGGAAATCGTCAAGGACGATGCGCAGCTCGAGCGCTACATCACCGAGGCGGTGGTCGTCTCGGGTGACTCACCCGTGCTGATCGACAGCTATCTCTCCAACGCCATCGAGGTGGACGTCGACGCCATCTGCGACGGCAAGGACGTGTTCATCGCCGGCGTGATGGAGCACATCGAGGAAGCGGGCATCCATTCGGGCGACTCAGCCTGCTCGCTGCCGCCCTACTCGCTCAAGGCGCCGGTGATTGCCGAGCTCGAGCGCCAGGCCAAGGTGATGGCGCTGGCCCTCAACGTGGTGGGCCTGATGAACGTGCAGTTCGCCATCAAGGACGGCGAGGTCTATGTGCTGGAAGTGAACCCGCGCGCGTCCCGCACCGTGCCCTTCGTGGCCAAGGTGATCGGCGTGCCGGTGGCCAAGATCGCCGCGCGCGTGATGGCGGGCGAGAGCCTGGCAAGCTTCAAGCTGAAGTCGAAGAAGCTCGCACACGTGGCGGTGAAGGAAGCCGTGTTCCCGTTCAACCGCTTCCCCGGCGTCGACGTGCTGCTGGGACCCGAGATGCGTTCGACCGGCGAGGTGATGGGCCTGGACATGACCTATGACATGGCCTTCGCCAAATCCCAGCTTGGTGCCGGCATGCGCATGCCGCAGGCGGGAACCGTGTTCATCTCGGTGAAGGATGCCGACAAGCCCAAGATTCTGCCGGCGATGAAGAAGCTCGTCGAGATGGGCTTCAAGCTGGTGGCCACCGGCGGCACGCAGCGCTATTTCGAGGACAAGGGCGTTCCCTCCACCAAGATCAACAAGATCCTGGAAGGCCGCCCGCATGTGGTGGACGCCATCAAGAACGGCGACATCCAGCTGGTGCTCAACACCACCGAGACGCGCTCCTCGCAGTCGGACTCGAAGCCCATCCGCCAGACGGCGCTGATGCAGAAGGTGCCCTACTACACGACGTTGCCCGGCATCCTCTCGGTGACCAAGGCGATCGCCGCGCAGAAGGAAGGCCGCCTCGACGTGAAGCCGCTGCAGGATTATTTCTGACCCGTGACGGCACCATCCCGGCTTAGACCGGGGTCACGTAACTTCGGTTATGGCGCGTCCTTCTGCGCCGCCGCCACGATCAATTCCGACCAGCGCTTCACGCGGGCGAGGTTCACTCCCATGTCGCCCTTGCCGATCTGCGAGCGGGAATAGATCAGCGCCGCCGAAGCGCCATTGGCCGTCGGCGCCACCCTGACGTTGATGGTATCCGGAAAGCCCATGATCTTGCTGCGCTGGACATAGCGCAGCGTGCCCCGGGTTGCGTCAGCTTCCACCTGCTCGAGACGGGGCTCGCGTGCCACAGCCTCCTGCACGGCGAGGAACACCTCGTTCACCGGTCGCGCAATCACCGGGGCGGGCAAGTCGGCCTTCGCCGCGCAGAATTCAGGCAGGCAGGCCAGGGCATCGCTCGGGGTTGTGCTCCGCTCGAGGGTGGCGAAGTCCACCGCGCCCAAGTCGGGCGGCCCGAATTCGGCCCACAGCCGCTCCGGACCCAGGGTGAGAAAGCCGGCGATGGCGAGGACGATCAGGAAGGCAGCGAGGGAGGCCATGGTCTTCAGAAATCTGCGCATGGGGGAATGCTACCATCCTCCCCCCGAGCCGTCATCCCGGCACAGGCGCGGATCCAGCGTCAGCGTCGCAAAGCAAAGCTCGGCTCCAGCAATCTCCGGGGATAGGGTCTATATTAATCAATGGGTTATCTGGCAGGCACCCGCTCCCCTTGAATTTTGGGCCGAGTTGCGCCATGTTTCTGCTTCGCCCGGCAGGATACGGTTCACTCCGTATCGCCGGGTGTCGTTTTTCCCAGATACGGATGGAATTTCGCCTCCGGGCCATCCCGGGGGCTTGAAGAAACTGGAATAGATTGGACGAGACCGATGGACAAAGTGCCCATGACCGCCGAAGGCCACTCCGCCATGATGATTGAGGTGAAGCACCTCAAGACCGTGGAGCGCCCGCGCATCATCAAGGCCATCGAGGAAGCCCGCGCACACGGCGATCTCTCCGAGAACGCCGAATACCATGCCGCCAAGGAGCAGCAGGGCTGGACCGAGGCGCGCGTCGCGGAGCTTGAGGACAAGCTCTCGCGTGCCGAGATCATCGACATCTCGAAACTCTCCGGCGACACCGTCATGTTCGGCGCCAAAGTGACGCTGATCGACGAGGAAACCGACGAGAAGACCGCCTACCAGATCGTCGGTGAGTTCGAAGCCGACGTGAAGAAGGGCAAGATCTCGGTCTCCTCGCCCATCGCGCGGGCCATCATCGGCAAGAAGAAGGGTGACAGCGTCGAGGTCAATACGCCCGGCGGCGGCAAGTCCTACGAGATCGCCAAGGTCGCCTGGCGCTGAAGCCTGGTTCAGGCGGCGGGCGGCGCACAGTCGCGCGCGTTCGCTGCCGCATTGGGACACCCGCCGCCAAGCGGCTGAGTGCCCATCCGTAATCCGCCGCTCTGCCCGGAACGGGCATGGAAATGCGATTCTTGACAGTCGAGCACGGCGTTCCATCGCCCCGCGAGGTCGGCGGCATAGACCCGTGGCATTTCGTGGCTGTGAAGCTCCTTGCGCGTCTCGGCGAAGACAGGATCATTGTGCATCGCCTGCCAGCTCAGACCGTCGTCGCTGACCCGCACCGGGCAGCGCGTGCCGCGCGTGCGCTCGACGAAGGCGGAGAGCGTGTGCAGCGAGAATTTCTGCCAGCGTCCCACGCAATCGGCGAACAGCGCCAGGCGTTCCGCCCGGCTGGCGATGCCATGCGGCGCCACGCCGTGCCGCGCAACAGACATGTCGCGCACGAACATGGCGAAGGCAAAACCGTCTGACGTGATGTTGATGCAGGGGAATGGCGCGCTCAGCGGCAAGTCATACAGATCGTCGGCCGCGTTCGCCGCCTGTGGACAGAAGGCAACACCGAAGAAGGAGTAGGTGGTGGGCATGCCCGTTACCGGGCAATCCAGCCGGACCGGGCGCTCAAGAACCGCGCTGCGCAGCAACGCCTCCGCACCAACGGCGCAGACGCTGGCGCCAAATGTGCTGATCTCGCGCAGCACCTCGATCGACGGAGCATGCGGATCCATGTTTGCAGCACGGCGCGGGATGAGGCACAGCAACGCCACCTTGCGCAACTGCCGCACCTCCTCCTCGAAGCGCATCACCGCGGCAGGCATGCTCTCCTCCGCAAGGTCGGCTATGGAATAACGTCCCTTTGCGAACTCGCGACGTCCGGCGATGCAGGCAAGGCCCGTGGACATCCAATGGGCCATCCGCGCCGTGGCGGGATGCTCGTGGGCTTCATCGAACATTGGAGCGGCCATGCGTTTTCCTCCTCTGGCGCGGCACGTCAACTGCATGCGGAATGTTTATATGCGTATTGCATGTACTTGTGGTTGCAACAATGTATTTTATGTTCCCGATGCATCTTCATTGACATGCATGCTGCATGCATATAATTATCCGCTGGTGGGCGGAGCAGCCATGACCTACACGAACTGGAGCCTTGTCGCCGAGACACCCCTGCCCAATGGCAGCCGCGGCGCCATCGCCAAGCGCGACATAGCGGCAGGCACGCTGCTTGGCATCTTCCAGGGCGAACTGGAACGTATCGAGATCCGCGAAGACCGACTTGCCGAGCCCGACAAGCACATCAACCTCGTGCAGATCGCCCGCGACGGCGACTATCTGTTTGGCTTCATCCGCAGCGAGCGCACCGGCATAGGCCTCATCAACCACTCGTGTCGGCCCAATGTCCGGATCGAAAACCAGATCGTGGTGGTCGCGAGCCGCCACATCGCCGCAGGCGAAGCACTGACTGCAGACTACCGCGCATGGGACATTGTGCTTGAAGGCATTCCCTGCTGGTGCGACGAGCCGAAGTGCATCATATGAGCACCCTGCCCGGTGCGCAGAGGCCCCTTGGCCTGCGCATGGCCCTGCTCTCGGCCATTGGCCTTTTCGAGGCGATGGTGTTCGGGCTCACCCACCCGATCTATGCGCTGAACCTGCAGCAGCAGGGCTTCAGCGAAAGCGAGATCGGTTTCAACGCCACGCTGGGCGGTCTCGGCGTCTTTCTGGTGGGACCGTTCGTGCCATGGCTCATCGCGCGGGCGGGCTACCGCAACTACACCGTCTTCTGCTTCCTGGCAGCGGCGGCGTCCATCGGCGCACTGGCCGCGGGGCCCGGCTTCATCGGCTGGTGCGTGTCACGATTGCTGCTGGGCATGGCGCTTGGCAGCCTGTGGATCCTGACCGAGGCGTGGCTCAACGAGATTGTGCCCGACACAGCGCGTGGCCGGGCCAACTCGGTTTTCCAGTTTTGCTATTCAGTTGGCTTCATGGCCGGGCCGGGACTGGTGATGGCGGTGGGGTTTGCAGGCGGCCTGCCCATCGCCTTCATGGTCGTGATGGCCCTTGCCGGGTGCGTTGCAACCCTGTTCCTGCCACAACCCGCAGCACCCACTGCGGATGCCGGGCGACTTGACCTCCGTGTGGCACGCGAAGCGCTGCCGCTGATCTCCGTGGCCTTCGTCACCGGCCTGGTGGAAACAGCGCTCTACACCATGCTTCCGATCTTCGGGCAGAAGGCCGGTTTCGGCGAACAAGGTGCGTTGTCGTTGCTCATCGCACTGTCGGTGGGCGCAATCACCATGGCCCTGCCGATCGGGCTGGCCAGCGACCGCTACCGCCGCACGTGGCTGCTTGCCGGTGTCTCGGGGGGAGCACTCGTCAGCATGCTGCTTCTGTTTGCGGGAACGCTGTCCTACCCGGTGGCGCTGGCCGCGTGCTACCTCGCAGGCGGAACGATCATTGGCATGTACAGCGTTTCGCTCGTAATCCTGGGCGAGCGCTATGCCCACAAGGCACTGGCATCGGTGGCTGCGTGCTATGCCATGGCCTACGCGCTGGGCAGCACTTTCGGCGGGCTCATGGGCGGCGGCAGCGTCGAGTTCGCCGGCGCGGCCGGACTGCCCGCGCTGGGCACCGCCGTCATCGGGGTCTTCGCCGCCTGCCTGCTGGCGGGCGCCGCCCGTCGCCAGTGGCGCAGGGGACGCAACAAAGCCTCCACTCAATGGGAACCAACATGAAGCACCACATTCGGCGTCTCACAGCGGAAGACTGCCCTCGCCTTGAAGATCTTCGCCGCGCCTATTCCGCGGAAATGTCCGACAGCGAAGACGGCACCAACTGCAGCGGCTTCGCCCCTGCCCTGCTGTCGCACCCCAATGTGCTGTGCTGGGGCGCCTTCATGAGTGCAGAGCTGGTGGCTTTTGCCGTCGTCTTCAACCTGCCGGAGGCGATCTCGGGCCGCTGGTGCGGGTTGCTGGATGATCTTTACGTGGCGCCGGAGGCTCGCCGCAAGGGACTGGCGCGCAACCTTCTCGAAACAATCTTCCGCCACGGCCAGCAGGAAAACTGGACGCATCTGCGCTGGCTGGTGCCCGAAACCGACGCGCCGGCCATCGCGCTTTACGAACGCGTCGCGGACGAGGCGCCGTGGCGAAGCTTCATGATCTACTACTGAGGCTGGCTCACGCCGGAACGGCACTCCTGCGGCGCGACTCCACGCCATCGCGCGCATCGCGCTCGGGCGTGAGGGGGCAGATCGCATCGGGGCAGACCTTGCCATCGCACAGGCGGCAGATGGCATCGACCGAGACATTTGCCGGAACGATGTTCGGCAGCACCCGCGCCGCAATGGCGCCGAACTGCCTGAGCTCCGCCTGCGAAAGGTCCGCCAGCGCAGCCTCAAGGATACGTTCCCGCAACTTTTGGACACGCGCCATGTCACGCCGTCCCTTGGGGCTCAGCCGAAGATAGACGGACCGCCCGTCCTCGCCGGAATGCTTCTCCACCAATCCGGCAGCCTTCAGGCGCATCACGGTTCGCACCGTGGCAGAATGGGTGAGCTTCACGCCATGACGCAAGTCATCGATGGTCATGTCCGGGCGGCTGCCGATCAGGATGAGGGCAGCGGAGGCATTGGCGCCCGCACCGATCAGCGCCTCGGTTTCTGCGACGATCCTGTCAGCCAACCCGAGCGACAAGGCGCCGATAAGGTTTGCCGCATGCTGTGATGAAGGCACGCCCTGCTCCACGACTAGACCTTTCGCAAATGCATGACACATGCATGTAAGTGAGTCAAGTTGCAGGGGTTTCGCAACCATGCGCCCCAGCCTCAGCGGGCGGCGAGTGCCTTGTCGACGGCGGCGATGATCTTCGGGTTCATGGGCTTGGTCGGCGTCGAGAACCAGTCAACGAAGCGCCCGTCGGCGCCGATCAGATATTTATGAAAGTTCCACTTGGGCCGACCCAGCGCGCCCGCCTGCTCTCCGGCCCATTTGTAGAACGGGTCTGCCTTGTCGCCCTTCACCACCGTCTTGTCGGCCAGCGGGAACGTCACGCCATAGTTGAGCTTGCAGAATGTGGCGATTTCGGTCGCCGTGCCTGGCTCCTGGCCGCCGAAGTCATTGGACGGAACGCCGATGATGACGAGGCCCTTGTCCTTGTAGGCCAGCCACAGCTTCTCAAGATCCTCATATTGCGGGGTATAGCCGCACTCGGAAGCTGTGTTGACGACCAGCACCGGATGACCCTTGAACTGTGACAGCGGCATCGGCTTGCCGTCGATGCCGGTCAGGGAGAAGTCGTGGGCGGTGGTTTCGGCCATGGCGGCGGTGCTCGCGAAAATGAGGGCAAAGAGGGTGAGGAAGATCTGTCTCATGCTTGTATAACGTGCGCAAGCGCCCGGCGGATTGGCGGCTCAGACCCGCTTTTGCTGGATGAGGTGGCGCGCCCCGAACAGCACCAGCCCGGCGACAAGCCCCCAGAAGGCGGAGCCCACGCCCATGATGGTGAGACCGCTCGCCGTGACGAGGAAGGTGACCAGGGCACTCTCGATGTCGCGCGGCTCCTTCATCATGGCGGTGACGCCCCCCATCAATGGCGAGAACAGGGCGAGGCCCGCGATGGCGGTGATCACGTCCTTGGGCAGCGCACCCAGCACATGGACGAAGCTCGCCGCCATGAGCCCGATGAGGCCATAGAGCACGAGATAGGGCCACGCCACGAGCCAGCGCTTCTTCGGGTCCGGGTGGCAGTCCGGGCCGGTGACGATGGAGGCGGTGATGGCTGCCATGTTGATGGCATGACTGCCGAAGGGTGCGAGCAGCGTGGAGCCGATGCCTGTGACCAGAAGTGCCGGCTGCACCGGTGGTTGGTAGCCGTTGGCCCTGAGCACCGCGAAGCCCGGCAGGTTCTGCGACGCCATGGTGACGAGGAACAGCGGCACGCCGATCGACAGGATCGTCTGCCAGTCGAAGCTCGGCGTGGTCCATTCGAGTGTCGTGATTCCGAAGCTGCAGCAATCTCCTGCGAAGCCACCGCCGAAGGCCGCCAGCGCGACGCCCAGCACCACGACAACCGGCACGGCATAGAGTGGATAGGAGAGCCTCAGCCCGAAGAACACGATGATGAGTGGCAGCACCGCCCAGGGCATGGCCATGGCTGCACCCGGAACGCCCAGTGTGTAGCGTAGCAGTACCCCTGCAAGCATGGCCGCAGCGACAGGGGCCGGGATCTTCTCGATGGCCTTTTCCAGCGGCTTGATGAGGCCCGCCACCACCATGAGCAGCCCTGCAACCACGAAGGCGCCGAGCGCATTGGCATAGGTGATGCCGCCTCCGCTCGTGGCGATCAGCACCGCGCCCGGCGTCGACCACGCGGTGATCATCGGCATCTTGTAGCGCCATGACAGGATCAAGGAGGTGATGGCCATGCCGAAGCACAGCGCGGCCGCCCATGATGCCTGTTGGGTTGGCGAGGCACCGACATTGCGCGCCGCCTCCATGATGACCAGGATGGTCGAGGCGAAGCCCACCACCACGGCAGTGAGCGTGGAGGAAAAGATGCTGAACCAGCCGGAGCGGTCAGAAGGCAGCGCAGTCTCGGTCACGGGATGGGAACTCCGGGCTCGTATTTCGCCACGCGCAACATGAGCGTGGTCTTGACGTTCGAGACATTGGGAGCGCCGCTCAGGTCGCGGATGATGAAGTCCTGCAGCGCGGGAAGATCGCGCGCCACGCATTTGAGCAGGAAATCCGCTTCGCCGGAAATCGCATAGGCCTCGCGCACCAGCGGCCACGCCGCGACGCGGTCGGTGAAGGCGCGCAGTTCAGCCTCGGCCTGGCTCTTCAGCCCGACGAAGGCGAAGAGCGTGACGTCGAAGCCAAGTGCCGCGGCATCAAGCAGCGCACGATAGCCCACGATCACGCCCGCCCTCTCCAGCGCTTGCACCCGGCGGAGGCAGGGCGGTGGCGACAGCCCGACGCGGCTCGCGAGTTCGACATTCGTCACCCGTCCGTGGCGCTGCAGTTCGCGCAGGATTTTCCAGTCGGTGGCATCGAGCTCCATGAAAGCCGCTGTAGCTCATCGCAAGGAAGGATGCACCACTCCTGACCCGCGGCCCGTCTGCGGGGGACAGAGATCAGACCACTCGAATTCCGCATTGCTCCGATGTTGCAGTGCCACAGCACCATTGCTGCATGGCAGCACAAAACTGCACACAACCTGCGGAAGAAGAACGGAAATTCCTGTCAGCGCGCCATGCCCGGGCGTTCGCCTCTGGCAGATGTTCACAACAGCTAGTCGTCGCTTTGCCGTTGCACCCTATTGAGCTATGCTGTTTTCTCATAGCAATTTGGAGATCCTCATGTCCGCCCGTCACGCCCGCGTGTTGATCCTGGGATCGGGACCCGCCGGTTATACCGCCGCCATCTATGCCGCCCGCGCAATGCTGAAGCCGATCCTCGTGCAAGGCATCCAGCCAGGGGGCCAGCTCACCATCACCACCGACGTCGAGAACTATCCGGGTTTCGCCGACGTGGTCCAGGGGCCCTGGCTAATGGAGCAGATGAAGGCGCAGGCCGAGCACGTGGGCACCGAAATCGTCTCGGACACCATCACCGAGGTGCGGCTCAAGGACAAGCCGATCTGGCTCAAGGGCGACTCCGGCACGGAGTATACCTGCGATGCGTTGATCATCTGCACGGGTGCCCAGGCCAAGTGGCTGGACCTGCCCTCCGAGCAGGCCTTCCGCGGCTTCGGCGTATCCGCCTGCGCGACCTGCGACGGCTTCTTCTACCGCAACAAGCGCGTGGTGGTGGTGGGCGGCGGCAACACCGCCGTGGAGGAAGCACTGTTCCTCACGAATTTCGCCTCGGAAGTGATCGTCGTGCACCGCCGCAACGAGTTCAAGGCAGAACGCATCCTGCAAAACCGGCTGTTCGAGCACCCCAAGATCAAGGTGATGTGGGACTCCGCCCTTGCCGATGTTCTGGGTACGGACAATCCGAAGGGCGTGACCCACGCCCGCATCAAGAACGTCAAGACCGGCGAGACGGAGGACGTCGCCGTCGACGGCATCTTCATCGCCATTGGCCATACACCGGCAACCGAGCTGTTCGTGGGCCAGCTGCCCTTCAAGCAGGGCGGCTACCTTGTCACCGAGGCGCGTTCCACCCAGACGGCCATTCCCGGCGTCTATGCGGCGGGCGACGTGACGGACGACGTCTACCGGCAGGCGGTCACCGCGGCAGGCATGGGTTGCATGGCGGCACTGGAGGCAGAGCGCTGGCTGCACACGCAGAAGGAGGTTCGTCATGCCGCTGAATAACTCGGTGATGGATTGGGATAAGCTCAGGATCTTCCACGCTGTGGCGGATGCCGGAAGCTTCACCCATGCCGGCCACGAGCTCGGCCTCTCGCAATCAGCGGTGAGCCGCCAGATCTCGGCACTGGAGGATGCGCTGAACGTGCCCCTCTTCCACCGCCATGCGCGCGGCCTCATCCTCACCGAGCAGGGCGAGATGCTCTATCGCACGGCACATGAGGTGTTCACCAAGCTCACCGCCGCGCAGACCCGCCTGATGGACTCGAAGGAGAAGCCGTCAGGCGAGCTCCGCATCACCACCACGGTGGGCCTGGGCTCCGTGTGGCTCACGCCGCGGCTCAAGGAGTTTTCCGAACTCTATCCGGAGATCGCGGTGACGCTGCTGCTCGACGACCGCGAGCTCGACCTGTCGATGCGCGAAGCAGACGTGGCTGTGCGGCTAAGGCGCCCCACGCAGCCCGACCTCATCCAGAGGAAGCTGTTCACGGTGCACCACCATCTTTATGCGTCTGCCGACTACCTCAAGAAGCACGGCATACCGAAATCGCTGGAGGACCTCGACAAGCACAAGATCCTCACCTTCGGACAGGCGCCCAATTACCTGACGCCCATCAACTGGCTGGAACATGTCGGCCGCCCCGAAGGCGATCCGCGCCCGGTGGCGCTGCGCGTCAACAATGCCTATGGCATGCGCCGCGCGGTGCAGGCGGGCATGGGCATCGCCTCGCTGGCCGACTACATCGTGCCGGAAGATTCAGGCCTGGTGCAGATCGACGTGCCGGTGGAAACCCCGGAGTTCGACACCTACTTCGTCTATCCGGAAGAACTGAAGGACACCAAGCGCGTGACGGTGTTCCGCGACTTCCTCGTCGCCAAGGCGAAGGAGTGGAGCTTCTAGGGGCTCCGTCGCCACCACGCAACGTGCCGTCATCCCGGCGAAGGCAAGTAGCGCGCATACCCCAGCGTCATGGCTCCCATGTACTGGGGCTGCTTGCCGATCAGGCGCGGCAAAGCCATCCTTGCCCTTGCCGCGCAGTCCGGTGCGGAATGAGCCGCTCTTCTGTCTCCCCTTGCGGAGCGGCCGACGGGTCCTCGCCCCCTCACCCCTGATCGGGCGGTCAGGATCAAACCCTCGGCAACGAGGGGAAAACGGAAACTTCAAAGGCCAGTCCGTCGACTGGCCTTTTTCTTTCACATGAACAGCTTCTCGCTCTCGAGGCCCCTGTAGAGGTCGGCCACCTGCGCGCCGTAGCCGTTGTAGAGCAGGGTCGGCACGCGCTCGCCGGCCCCCAGCACCTCTTCCGAGGCCTGGCTCCAGCGCGGATGCGACACCTCCGGGTTCACATTGGCCCAGAAGCCGTATTCCTGAGGCCCCAGCTGTTCCCAGAAGCTCACCGGGCGCTCCGCCGTGAAACTCACGCGCACGATGCCCTTGATCGACTTGAAGCCATACTTCCACGGCAGATGCAGGCGCAGCGGTGCCCCCATCGAGGTGGGCAGCGGCTTGCCATAGGCGCCCGTCACCATGAGCGGGAGATCGTTCATCGCCTCTGCCATGGTGACGCCCTCGACATAGGGCCAGGGATAGCTGGTGAACAGGCCGTCCTTCTGCCCCGGCGCCACCTCCGGCTTGTTGAAGGTCTCGAAGCGCAGGTACTTGGCGTTCGATGTCGGCTTCGCAAGCTCCACCAGTCTCTTGAGCGGGAAACCCGTCCACGGCACCACCATCGACCAGGCCTCGACGCAGCGATGACGGTAGACGCGCTCCTCGAACGTCACCTGGGCAAACAGGTCATCGATCGCGATGGTCGTGGGTTTCTCAACTTCGCCGTCGATCACGATCGCCCATGGGCGAATTGGCAACGCCTTCGACGCGTCGGCGATGCGCTTGGATGAGCCGAACTCATAGTAGTTGTTGAAGGTGGTGGTGTATTCCGCCCCGGTCACCGGGCGGCCCGGGTCGGAATAGTTAGGGTTCAACTTGGCAGGATAGAGAGATGCCGAGGGGTCCTCCGCCGCATGTGCCGGACGCACGGCGGCAAGCGCCATGGCGCCGGCGCCAGCGGCCATGAAGCTCCGGCGGTTTAGAAACACATGCTCCGGGGTGACGCGCGCCTCCGGAATTTCCCAGCCCCGATTGCGCTTGATCAACATCTCTTTCGTCTCCTGTAAACTGGGCGCACCATAGGCCCACCCCCATAACGAAGGCCAATCAAGCCCCGATCACTTTCCCGGGATGGCGAGCAGCCGTTTCTTCGTTCCTGATCAGGCCCGGACGCCGCTTTCACCCGATGCGATGGCCGCGCCCTATGCCGCCTCGGCCTTCCGCCCCGCCACCACCTGCTCGGCCGCGCGGCCGGTGAGTTCGGCCATGTGGTCGAGGGTGAAGGTGAAGGTACCAACACCCGCCGTGGCTGAGCGAAGCTCGATGATCAGCGAGGCCATCTCGGATTCGGGCATGTGAGCCTTCACCGTGTCCCAGCCGGGCCATCCGTCGCGTCCGTCAAAGCCCAGCAGCTGGCCGCGGTGGCCGGTCACGATCTGGTTGATGCGCGACGTGGCTTCGCTCGGGCTGTGGATCTCCACCGCCACGATGGGCTCAAGCAACACTGGCGAACACTGCGGCATGCCCTCGCTCATGGCGATGCGGGCTGCCGTCTTGAACGCCATTTCGGAGCTGTCGACGTCATGGTACGAGCCATCCGACAGGTTCACCGCGAAGTCGACCACGGAGAAGCCCAACGGCCCGTGACCCATCCATTCGCGCACGCCCAGCTCCACTGCCGGAATATACTGCTTTGGCACCACGCCGCCCGTGATGCTGTCGGTGAATTGGAAGCCGGAGCCGCGCGGCAAGGGGGCAATCTCGACCACCACGTCGCCATATTGGCCGTGCCCACCCGACTGCTTCTTGTGACGGCCACGAATCTGCACCGGCTTGCGGATCGTCTCCTTGTAGGCGATGCGGCGGGGCTTGGCATTGGCATGAACGCCGAACTTGCCCTGCAGCTTTTCGAGTGCCACGCGCAGGTGCATCTCGCCCTGGCCCCACAGCACCATTTCATGCGTGTCATGGTTATGCTCGAGGGAAAGTGAAGGGTCCTCCTCAACCAACTTGCTGATGGCGCTGGTCAGCTTCACCTCGTCCTTGCGGTCGTTGACCGAGATGGCGAAACCATAGACGCCGGGCGCGGCTTCGAGCGTCACCAGCTGCGGGGCATTGCCCTTCGAGGTCGACAGCGTTTCACCGGTGCGGGCACCCTCGAGGCGGCCGAGGGCGACAGTGTCGCCGGCCACGGCCTTCTGCATCTTGGTCGGTGTCGAGCCCATCAGCGTGAAGACGCCGGCCACGCGGCTATCCTGGCCTTGTGCGCCATGCAGCACGGTGCCATCCGCTACCTCGCCCGACAGCACGCGCGACAACGACAGCTTGCCGCCATGCGCGGTGTGAAAGGTCTTGAGCACCTGCACCGTGGCACCATTGGGCTTCAGGCCCAGCCGCTTCGCCGTCTCGGCGATCCCCGGCGCCTCGTGGCGCAGGGCCTTCAGCAGGCGTTCGATACCCGTACCATGCTCGGCCGAGCCAAACAGCACGGGCGTAATGAAGCCGTCCGCCAACTCGCTGGCGAGGTCGCTGAAGATGCGGTCGCGCGGCGGTTCCATGTCGGAGAGCAGCTGTTCCATCAACTCATCGTCATGATCGGCAAGGCGCTCCAGCATGGCGAAGCGCTGCGACTTCTCCAGCTCCGCCATGTCGGCGGGCATGTCGATGAGCTTGCTCTCGAGATGCTCCTGGTAGACGAAGGCGCGCTCCAGCGCGAGGTCCACGAAGCCCGTCACGATCGAGCTCTTCATGATGGGCAACTGACGCAGGATCAGTGGCTTCGAGGAGGCGGGCTGCAGCCACTCGAGAACGTTGCGCGGCGAAGAGTCGGTCTTGTCCACCTTGTTGATGAACAGGATGCGCGGCAGGTTGATCTCGTCCAGTTGCTTGAGGATCAGCTGCAGGGCCGGTGCCTTCTTGTCGTCCGCCTCGCAGACGACGATGGCGACATCAGCACCGCTGAGCGCGGCGCGCTGGTCCTGCGCGAATTCGATGGAGCCCGGGCAATCGATGAAGGTGTAACTGTCGCCGAGGTAGGTGGCGGTCGCGGCGTTGAGTTCGATACTCATGCCGTGGGCGCGCGCCTCGGGTGCTGCGTCGCCGATGGTGGACTTGTCAGACACCCTGCCCTGGCGCGCGATGGCGCCGGTGCGGAACAGGATGGCTTCGAGGAGTGTGGTCTTGCCGCTGAGGTAGGGGCCCACCAGTGCCACGCACCGCGAGCCCACGGGTTTTCTGCCGGTTTGGGTATCCATGGACAATGCTCCTTTGACTGCTGAAACTCAGTGCAGCGAAGGACCGCCCTTCTCGAATACCAGTGTCGCCACTCCGGGGCGGTTCCACGGGGTCGAGACTGACTCCGTTCAGGACTCCCGGCAAGCGAATTCCAAAACGCGAAAGGGCCCGGCGCTGCCGCCGGGCCCTTTCGGAAAATGATCCCGGAGGATTACTTCTTGACGGCCTTGAGGCGCAGCGCGGCGACGCCGGCAGCCACGTTCAGGCCGGTCTGGGCCTGGACGCTGAGCGGCTGCAGCGCGATCGACTTGTTGCCGCCGCCGACCAGCACGTTGGCGCCGAGGCCGACAGCAACGGTGGCTTCGGCTGAAGCGCCGGCATAGCGGCCCTGCAGCGCACCCTTGGAAATCTGGCCCGGGGCAAAGACGACCCAGCTCATGACACCCTTGCCGGTGAAGCCGATGTCGATGCCCAGCTTCTCGATCGTGCCCTTGTAGTACTCGGTGCCACCGACGGCGCGGTCGAACTTGCACTTCACCGTCTTGGACGAGGCGAGGATCATGCCGACGCCGGCCGACACGTCGCAGTTGAGAACGCCGATCTTCACGCCGCCCTGCTTGGCGAGGGCCGGGGAGGCCGCGAGGCCAAGGGTAACGAGAGCCGCGAGGGCGAGTTTCTTCATGTGACTGTGTCTCCTATTTCACGGACTAGGCTAGAGGCCCGTATTGTGTCAGCAATTGGACCTGTTCGATAGCAGGGATCGCCATGGCGGTTAACCCGCAGGGTTAATCGTCAGGCGCCGGATCAGGGAACGTATTCGAGCTGGAAGGACGCGAGGCCCGCGGCAACGTTTACGCCCGCTTCGCCCTGCACGCTGACCGGCTGCAGCGCGATGGTATTCTGCGAACCGCCGACCAGCACATTGGCGCCGAGGCCAACGGCGAAGGCGGCGCTGGCGGTGGCACCCGCATAGGTTCCGGCCAGTGCGCCCTTGCCCACCTGACCCGGAGAGAACACCGCCCAGGACATGACGGCGCCCGACGTCACGCCGATGTCGATGCCGACCTGGGTGATGCGGCCCTTGTAGTTTTCAGCGCCATTCGGGCCCTGGAAGGTGCAGCTCGCCGATTCCGTGCCGCCGAGGATCAGGCCGATGGAGCCCGAAACGTCACAGACCAGCATGCCGAGCTTGACGCCCGTATTGGCCTGGGCCGGCAGTGCGAGGAGGCCGAGGGCCAGGATCGATGCAGCGATTTTCTTCATGAGGTAACGTCCTTTTTCGGTTTGGTTCTTCAGCAGCTACACTTACTGACCGCCTGCCAGGAAATCCGGCTTGCCCAACTCAATTCCATTGTGGCGGAGGATGGCATAGGCGGTTGTCAGGTGAAAGAAGAAGTTGGGTTTGGCCCACGTCTCCAGATAGGCAAAACCCTTGAAATTCAACTCCCTGCCGCCCGCCTTGATGGCGATGTCCCGGATTTCGGACCCTTCGAACTGCTCCGGCTTGAGTGCCGCGAGGAACGTCACGGTCTTGCTGATTCGGGACTGCAGCTCGTCGAAGCTCTTTTCCTCATCCGGCCAGCTCGGCACGGCGATGCCGGCCAGGCGTGCACCTGCTCCCTTGGCGGCGTCCGAAGCGATCTGCACCTGACGGGTGAGCGCGAACATGTCAGGGAAAAGTCGGGCATTGAGGATGATCGACGGGTCGATCTTTTTTGCCGCGCAATGCGACTCAGCCTTCTTCAGGATCACGGAGAGCGAGCCGAGGAAGTGAACCAGGACCGGTACCGAAGCATCATACATGTTCATGGCCGTTACTCCTTCAGCGCAGGTTGCCGCAGAAGCGCTGAATGCGCTTGCATGCGTCTTCGAGTGTCTCGGTAGCCGTTGCATATGAAATTCGGAAGAAGGGCGACATGCCAAACGCACCGCCTTGCACGGCGGCAACACCTTCAGCCGCCAACAGCTCGGTCACGAAGTCCTCGTCGGTGCCGATGACATTGCCCGACGGCGCGGTCTTGCCGATGGCGCCAGCGCATGAGGGATAGACGTAGAATGCGCCCTCCGGCGTTGGGCAGGACAGCCCCTTGGCCTGGTTCAGCATCGAAACCACCAGGTCGCGGCGCTCCTTGAAGACCTTGTTGTTGTCGTCGATGAAGCCCTGCGGCCCGTTGAGCGCCTCGACGGCGGCCCACTGCGCGATCGACGACGGGTTCGACGTCGACTGCGACTGCAGCTTGCTCATCGCCTTGATGAGCTGCTCCGGCCCCGCACCATAGCCAATGCGCCAGCCGGTCATGCAATAGGACTTGGACACGCCGTTCATGGTGAGCGTGCGGTCATAGAGCTTGGGCTCCACCTGTGCAGGCGTGGTGAATTCGAAGTCGTCATAGACGAGGTGCTCGTACATGTCGTCCGACAGCACCCAGACATGGGGGTGCTTCAGCAGCACGTCAGTCAGTGCCTTGAGTTCCGCGCGCGAGTAGGCCGCGCCCGAGGGGTTCGACGGCGAGTTGAGGATCAGCCACTTGGTCTTGGGGCTAATCGCCTTCTCCAGGTCGGCGGCCTGCAGCTTGAAGCCGTTCTCGAGCTTGCCCTCCACGAACACCGGCGTGCCGCCCGCCAGCATCACGATGTCGGGGTAGCTCACCCAGTAGGGCGCGGGCACGATCACCTCGTCGCCGGGATTCACGGTGGCCATCAGCGCGTTGAACAGCACCTGCTTGCCGCCGGTGCCGACGGAAACCTGGGAGGGCTTGTAGTCGAGGTTGTTCTCACGCTTGAACTTGTCGACGATCGCCTTCTTGAGTTCGGGGATGCCGTCGACGGCGGTATACTTGGTCTTGCCCGCCTGGATCGCCTTGATGGCTGCGTCCTTGATGTTCTGCGGCGTGTCGAAGTCAGGCTCGCCCGCCGCGAGGCCGATCACGTTCTTGCCTTCGGCCTTCAGCTGCATCGCCTTGTTGGAGATGGCGATGGTGGCGGACGGCTGGATGCGGTTCAGCGAATCGGAAATGAAGCCCATGGCGATAACCTTTCGATTTTGCGGGCTGAATAGGCGAGAAGCGGGTGCCGGGGCAAGCCACAATCCGCCGCATCAACCAGCGGGGCAAAATGCGCTAGAAGGCCACCCCATGAACGACCACCCCATGCTCATTGTCGGCGGCGGCATCGGCGGACTGGCGGCAGCCCTGGGGCTGGCACGGCAGGGCATGCCGGTGCGCCTGTTCGAGCAGGCACCTGCCTTCGAGGAGGTTGGCGCGGGGTTGCAAATGTCGCCCAACGGGGTGCGCGCGCTGAAGGCACTGGGTGCATGGGAGGCGGTCGAACCGGCTTGCGTCATCCCCTCCGAGATCCACATGCGTGACGGCCGGTCAGGCGCGCTGCTGCAGCGCATCCGGCTGGGCAAGACCTTCGAGGAACGTTTCGGCGCCCCCTACCGCGTCTGCCACCGGGCAGACCTGCTGGCAGGCCTGGTCGCCTCCGCCCGGCGCAACTTCGCCATTGAACTCAACACCGGCAGGCGCGTCGCCGGCCTCGATGACAGCGGCGAGGCCGCACGCCTCGACTTCGCCGACGGCACCTTCGCCAAAGGTGCGGGCGTGGTGGCGGCCGACGGCATTGGCTCGGCGCTGCGCACCACTGTGGCGGGCGAGGTGCGCCCAACGCCCCGCGGCGTGATGCTCTATCGCAGCCTGATGCCGCTGCAACGTGTGCCGGCGGAGATCGAGGCCGACTGCGTGACCCTGTGGGTCTGCCCAGGCGCGCACGTGGTGCATTACCCGGTTTCCAACTGGCGCACCTTCAACATCGTGGTGGCGGTCGATGGCGCGCTGCCAGACGAGGGCTGGAAAACCCCTGCCCCTGCTGGCGAGGTGACGCGGCGCCTCGCAGGCGTGTGCGAGGAACTGGCGCTGCTGCTGGCCGCCCCCGCCTCCTGGATGCGCTGGCCGGGGGCGGACCTGCCTGCACTGCCACGCTGGTCGTCCGGCCGGGTGGCGCTGCTTGGCGATGCCGCCCACGCCACCCTGCCCTTCCTCGCGCAGGGCGCCGTCATGGCGCTGGAGGACGCCGCCGTGCTCTCCCGCGAGACTGCGCGCACGCCAGACCTCGCCGCCGCCTTTAGCGCCTATGAGCGCCAGCGCCGCGAACGCACCACAAAAGTGCAGGAGCGGTCGCGCCGGCAAAGCCAAATCTACCACGCCGGGGGGGTCATGGCGGCGGCGCGCAACCTCACCCTGCGCCTCGCCGGCCCCTCCTTCGCGCTCCGTCAGCTGGATTGGATCTACCGCTGGACACCGGAGGCACCGGGCTGATCACCAAATCGTGTGGAATAGGGCGGCCCTGCGCTGCGTATCATCATCAGCATCCATTCCTCGGGAGGAAATCATGTCACGTCTCATTCCGGTTGCACTCGCCTTCATGCTCGCCTTCGCAGCGCCTGCCCTTGCCGCCGGGGGCAGCGATGGCGGCGGGGGAAGCGGTGGCTCAGGCGGCTCCGGTGGCGGCAATGACTCGCCCACCGCGCAGCAGTGCAAGAAGGGCACGGTCTGGAACAAGAAGACCAAGAAGTGCGTGAAGGTTCAGTCTGGCGTCCTGACCGATGAGGAGCTTTACCAGCAGGGCCGCGCACTGGCCAAGGAAGCGCAGTATGACTGGGCCATCGAGGTGCTCTCGGCCATCCAGGACCAGGAAGACCCGCGCGTCCTCAACTACCTGGGCTATTCCAACCGCAAGGCGGGCCGCCTCGAAACCGGCATCGTCTATTACCAGAAGGCGCTGGCCATCGACCCCAACTTCAACCTCGCACGCGAGTATCTGGGCGAAGGCTACCTTGCGGCGGGCCGCGTTGACCTCGCCATGGCCCAGCTGGAGGCTATCGCCAATAGCTGCGGCACGACCTGCGAGGAATACCGCGAGCTGAGCGCCGCGATCAGCGCCGCGCAGTAACCACGCCGGGTGCTGGGCTCCGGCTCAGCACTCGAAGGCCATGTGAACCTGTTGTCGGCCACCGGAGGTCGTGACCCTCATGTAGTCCGTCAGCTTGCGCACGATCCATGCACCCATCTGCATGACACCGCCTGGCGCGTCGACGAGATCTTCTGCGGTGGGCGCCGTCGTCGGAACGACCAGCGGCGGACCGTCATATGAGAAGGTCAAGGTGAGGGCCAGCTCATTGTATGCGATGGTGCAGTCGATCGGTCCGGTGGCAACGGCGCCGAGCACTTCCAGCATCTCGCTCATGGTGGCGGCGGCGCGCGCACCCGTCTGGCGATGCATGCCCCATCTCTCGCCGAGATCGCCGAGAATCTGCGTTGTGTCCACGCTGTCGGCGCCATCCACGAAGCGCATCGTCTCCTTCTGGCGAATGCCGATGCGCATGATGATGTTCAGCAAGATGGCCACGATCGTGGCGAAGGTCATCGGTGCCAGAACATGCTCGAGCGAGGTTCCCGAAAAGCTCGTGGTCAGTGCCGGTACGGACTGCATCAGGACGCCCGCCCCCACCGAAAGCCCGATCACCAGCGCGCGTCGCGGAGACAGCATGCGCGACAGCGCGAGCTCCGCGCCCGACACGATGAAGTAGCACGCGGCGTAGAACAGGATGCCCGCCACCACTGCGTCGGGCAGCGACAGCACATGACCAAGGGCGGCCGGCACGAAGGCGACCGCGACGAGGATGGCGCCTGCCGCCATGGCGACAATGCGCGAGGTGACACCCGTGGCATAGGCAAGGCTCAGATTGGCCGACGACATGCCCGCAGCCACGCCGCCGAGCGCGCCGGAAACGGCGGTGGCGAGGCCCGAGGCCTGCAGGCCCAGCGACATCTTGCGGAAGTCCGGGCGCCGCCAGTCAGCGTCGTCCAGCCGTTCGGTGCCGATCAGCACGCCGAGTTCGTCGACCACGTTCACCAGCGCTGCCACGACAGCGAGGTAGATGAGCCCGGCGTCAAAGGTGATGCCCGGCAGATGAATGCTGGGCAGCGCGATGGCGGGAAGATCGGAGCCGGCGTTTATCATGCCGAAATGCCAGATGCCGAGCGCCCAGGCGAGGATCATGCCGGCCAGGCAGCCCAGCAGCAGCGAGAAGAAGCGCGCCATGCCCCTGAGCCAGACGGAACCAGCCGAGGCGACGGCCAGCGTCACCAGCGCCACGACGAGCCCGGCGGACTCGACATGCAGGAAGGTCTTGTCCACCGACTGGGTGACGATGCCGCGCAGCGTGCCGGGCAGCAGCGAAACGCCAAGCATGATGACGACGACGCCGCACACCTCCGGCGGAAAGAAGACGCGCAACCTGCGCACCAGAGAACCGAACACGAACTGAACCACGCCGGCGCAAACCAGCAGAAAGGCGATGCCGCCCGCCCCCTGCGTCAGCCCCGCCGCGACGATGAGCGGGATGTAGATCGGGTTGGGATGGAACACGATCAGCAGGCCGCTGCCTAACTTCGCCTGCAGCGCCGTGCCGATGCCGAGCACCAGCAGCGTGGTCGACAGCATGGCGAACTGGTCGGCCGCCGAAAGGTTCAGCGCCTTGGTGATGATCACCACATAGACGAGGTTGATGAGGACAATGGCCGAGTGCTGGAAGGCAAGGATGCCGATCGACAGGGGCGGCGGGACTTCGTCATTCGCGTACTGCAGATTGCCTGGCCGCTTCGCCATCAGTCACTCACCCTGGAACCGACCACTCTGCGGCGGCCTTGAATTGTGACGCAGATAAGCATGGCGGCCAAAACCCGACCAGTACGATATGGCAACCAGCTCATCCTGTTTCGGCGAGGCCAGCAATCTCAAGTTGGCTTATTGAGCCATGAGACCTCGGAGAGGCCCCAGCTGCCGATGCCGAGCCGCCCGGCAAGGGCGGGCACCAGCAGCTTCAGCTCCTCGTCGAGTTTCCATGGCGCGTTGAGGATGATGAGGCCGGAGCCCGCCAGCCCGCCGCCCTTGAAGGCCTCGCGCACCCGCATCTCGACCTTCAGCGTGCCGGGCAGGCCGATGTCCTTGGCGCCTGCCAGCACCGTCTCGGCCGTCTGATCGGCCTTCATGGGATACCACACCACGAACACGCCCTGCGCGAAGCGCCGCACGCCGTGCTCCAGCATGCGCACTGTTTTCTCCGCCTCGTTCTTCTCCTCATAGGGTGGGTCGACGAGGACCACGCCGCGCCGCTCCGGTGGCGGCAGCTTGGCCTTGAGGCAGGTCTCGGCATCCATCGAGATGACGTCGCAGCGCGGGTCGTGCAGGTACTGCCGCTCGAGCGCAACGGCATCCTGCGGGTGCAGCTCGTTGGCGATCATCCGGTCATTGGGGCGCATCAGCCGCAGCGCCAGTTCCGGCGATCCGGGATAGTGGCGCAAGGCCCCGTCAGGATTGAGCGCGGCGATCACCACGCGATAGGGCGCAAGCAGCGCCTCGATTTCGGCGCTGAAGGGTTCGGCCAGCTTTCCGATGCCGCCTTCCCATTCGCCGGTCTTGCCCGCCTCGATGCCAGAGAGATCATAGAGCCCGATGCCGGCATGCGCGTCGATCACGCGGAACGGCTTGTCCTTCTTCTTCATGTGCTCGATGAGCCGCGCCAGCACCGCATGCTTCAGCACATCGGCATGGTTCCCGGCATGATAGGCGTGGCGATAGTTCATCCGCGGAACACGAAGAAGGCGCCGGCACAGATCAGCGCGAAGCCGATCGCGTGGTTCACGGTGATGGCCTGGCCGAGGTAAAACACCGAGAAGATCGAGAACACGACGAAGGTGATGACCTCCTGCATGGTCTTGAGCTCGGCCGCGTTGTAGACCTCGAAGCCGATGCGGTTGGCCGGCACCGCGAGCCAGTATTCGAAGAAGGCGATGCCCCAGCTGGCCATCACCGCCATCCACAAGGGCTTGCTGGTGTAGTTGAGGTGGCCATACCACGCGAAGGTCATGAACACGTTTGATGCGATGAGCATCAGGATGGGCAGCACGTAAGGCGACGTCAATGCGGGCATGAGCTTTTTCTGATCACTTGAGGCGGATGGAGGCAAGGTCGATCATCGTGCCGTCCTGGCCGAGATTGGCATAGAGCACGCGGTCCGGCGCGTCGTCCTTCACCATGAAGAAGCCGACCGAGTCCACAGCGAAGCCCAGCTTGCCGCAGGGCGGCTCAGGAATCTGCTCCTGCACTTCCTTGTCGAAGGCTTCCTTAAGCTTGCCGGTGGGCACCACCTGCCAGGCCGACCATCCGGCGGGCGCGGGCTGGTCCGCCACCTTGGCCATCACGCAGTCCGGACTGTCGAGGACGAGGCCCTGCTGCTGCAGCGTGGCGAGCAGCGCGGGCGGGCCGCCCGCCTCGCGGAACTGCTGGAGAACCGTGTAGGGCGCGCCGTCGTTGACGCGCAGGGAGAAGCGGTCTCTGCCCTCGTCATAGGTGACGCCCCACGTCCCGGTATCGAAGGTGCAGGCCTCGGTCCACAGGCCCAGGTCCTTGCCCTGCCGCCACACCCAGCTGCAGGCCTTACGGTCGGTCGCATAGAACGGCACCGGCGAGGCGTCCGCCACCGGCTCATGCGCCGCAACCCGGATGCTCACGTCGGCCAGCGGTACGCAAATGTCGCCGCCGCCATCGGGCGAGACGAAGGTAGCGAGTGCCGGGTTCGTCACCTCCAGCCCCTTGCCCTGGCCATAGAGGCACAGCTTGCCCTCGGGCAGGCCATAGACGATCACCCCATCGATGTCGGTCTTCTCCAGCCGGTCCTTTGCGAAGCCGTCGGAAAACCGCACGTCGATCTGCTTGCCGAGTGCCGCGCGCAGCTCGGGCAGCGCCTGGGCGGCGGGCACCAGCGTGCCGTCCGCCATGGTGGGCGCGGCGAGGCCGAACAGAGCAAGCATGGCGGGGAGAGCGTTTTTCATGAGCCGGACTCATGCCAGAAGCCGCGCACTTTGGCTATTCGTGGAAGCATCGGTGCAGTTGAGGCGGCGTGGAGGCAGGAAGAGCTCTCATCCGGCCTGTCTGACACCTCAAAGGAACCCGAACCTCGGCACCAGGTTCGCCTCGCGCGCCTGCCGGGCCAGCTCCTCCCGGAAATCCGGATGCGCGATGGAGATCAGCGCCCTGGCGCGTTCCGGGATGGACATGCCCTTGAGGTTCACCGTGCCGAACTCGGTCACCACATACATGGTGTCGGCGCGCGTGGTGGTCACCGTGGTGCCGGACGGATGCGCCAGCACGATGCGGCTCTTGCGGTGGCCCTTGCGCTCATAGGTCGATGCAAGGCACACGAAGGACTTGCCGCCCCTGGAGGCATAGGCCCCGCGCACGAACTGCGCCTGGCCCCCGGTGCCGGAGATGTGCCGGTGACCATCGGACTCCGAGGCCGCCTGCCCGGCAAGGTCGATGCTCGTCGTGTTGTTGATCGACACCACATTGTCGTTCTGCATGATGTGGACCGGCAGGTTGGTTTCATCCACCGGCAGGCTGAGGAAATCGGCGTTGCGATGCACCGTGTCATAGAGCGTCTTGCGGCCCAGCCCGAAGGTGAACACCGTCTTGCCCGGATGCAGCTGCTTGCGCGTGTTGGTGATCTGGCCCGACTTGTAGAGGTCGATGATGCCGTCGGTCAGCATCTCGGTCTGCACCCCTAAATCCTTGAGGCCGCTTGCCAGCAACTCGCTGCAAACCGCGTTGGGCATGGCGCCGATGCCGATCTGCAGGCAGGCGCCGTCCTCGATCGCTGATGCGATGCGGCGGCCCACCGCGCGGTCCACCTCGTTGGGCTCACTGTTGGGGAGTTCCGGCAGCGGGTCGCTGCCGCCATCGATGATGTAGTCCACCTCGCTCACATGCACGCCGTTGCGCGGGCCCTGCACATGCGGAAGCGTCTCCGTCACCTCGACGATCACCACCCGCGCCCGCTCCACCACGGCGCGCATCCACAGGTTGGAGAGGCCGAAGTTGAAATAGCCATCGGCGTCCATCGGCGCGGTGCGGAACACCGCGATGTCCACCGGCTCCATGAAGCGGCGGTAATAGTCGGGGATCTCGCCCAGGTTGACGGGGATGTACCAGCAGCGCCCGGCATCATGCATGCGCCGGTCATAGGCGGAGAAATGCAGGTTGAGATACATAAGGTGCCGCGCCTCGGGGTCGGCCTCCAGCACGGCGCGCGGCTTCAGCGTGATGCAGCTCCTGATCTTCAGGCCCTCGAGGCTCGTCACCCGCGGCCCCAGTGCGGCATCGAAGGCATCGGTCTGGCCCAGCACCGCGCCATAGTCGAGCCACATGCCGGACTTCACCAATGCGGCGGCCTCGGCCGCAGTGATGGTCTTCGGCGTCTTGCCGGCCGTGTTGATGGTCATGAATCGTCGCCTCCCCCGCGCATCTCAGCACAACCGGGGACAATCGCTGAGCGAGAAATATCTCACCCGCAGAGGGTGGTTTCCGAACGCCCGCCCTTCCCCCCACCTGCCCGCACCCCTATATTCCTC
>JBEARP010000110.1:0-7869 GCA_041163105.1 Pseudomonadota bacterium | reverse complement strand
AGAAATACCAGCTGGCGCCCTGGAGCCTCATTGGAGACAAGTGGCAGGCTCGCATGTCGGAATATGTGGGTAAGGCATTGGCCGTGCAGCCCACCGGCGCCAAGCTCAACGGTCCGGCGTTGGCCATGCTCAAGGCGTTGGCCGCCAGGCCTGATGACGCTTCGCGCGCCGAGCTTTGGGAACAGGCAAGGCAGGCCATGGCCGCCGCAGACAAGAGTTGCGGCACGGCCCCGGAAACAGCCGCAGCGGGTTTCCTGCTGAACCACGCGGTGAGGCTCTCTGCATTGGCCGGCAAATATGAGGAGGCGGAGCAGGGGCTTGCAGCCGTCCCATTCAAGGCGGCTCGGGCCTACTCCGGTACGGCCCTTTACAATCTGGCGCAATATCTTGCCTCCCAGGGCAATACCACTGAGGCCCGCAAGCTGCGCGACACGCTGATCGCGCCGGAATTGCAGGGAAGCCTTGCGACGGAACAGAGGGCAGACGATCGCAATCGTTACGCAGCGCTTCTGGCGCTCGTCGCCGAAGACAAGGCCAAGTGGAAGGATGCGGTTCTCCAGAAGAGTGATCCGGGCTCCGATATCACTTTCAACTTCCTGCCCACGAAGACACTGTGGGACCTCGCTGATGACCAGAGCTTCACGCCGCGCGACCGGGCATTGTTCGCCCGTGCCGCATGGACCAGGGACTATGGCCTGGTGCGCAAGGTCGATGGCGAGCACCTCACCACGCTCCACAGCTTGAACTCTGAAATCAAAGAGATTTTCGACAAGGTCAAGGTGGATTACCCCGACATCTCACCCCGGAACCAACGGCTGTTAACCATATTGCGGAGCCCGCCACACAACATCCTGGTGTCGATGCCTGGAGGCTGGCAGAGCGAATCCATCAAGCCCGACAGCTTTACCGAAATCGACGGCTGGAACCCCAATGACAAGAACTGGTGGTGCCCTTATGAGCCGGACCGGCAACTGGGCGCCTTGCGCAAGCAGGCTGACAATGTGGCCGGGTTCCCGGACTACTTTGACTGGATTGCCAAGCGCATCGCCGATGTCTACGACCCGGCGATGCGCAGCGCGCTCGATGCCAATCGCGATGCTGTGCTCAAGGCGCACCCGATGATCAAGGCTGTCGACTGGAAGGAGCTGCGGGCGCTGTCGCGAATGCCGCAAGGACCGGAGCGGCTGACCAAGGCTGCGATCGATTGGGGCAAGGCCTCCAAGGGCAAGGACGGCGCCGCGGAGGCTCTGGCGCTGGCCGTGCGGACGACGCGCTATGGCTGCAACTGGCACGGCGGGCACGCCGCATATTCGAAGCCGGCGCAGCAATTGCTAGCAACCAAATTCGCTGGAACGCCTTGGCAGCAGCAGACGCCATACTGGTTCGACTGCCGGCGCACCATGTGGAACAAGGAGTTCACCGAGAAGGTAACGACCTGCGAACCGATGACGTGGCCAAAGCAGGCTCCACTGAAGTAGTGCGTGCGGAGATCAGCCTAAACAATTGACGGGGGATGATTTCTTCCATTTCCACGAGAACCATATATATTCCATAATATATATTATGCGAATGATGGTTCGAGCGTTGCGGAGTTGCCCAAGGCCCGACAACGGGCACTTGGCTCGTGTCCCAACTGCATCCCTGCTTGCCTACTCGCGACGCTCAGTCAGGCCAACCGGCCGACCGGAATGATCTCGGCGGCCTGCGGTGTCCACGGCCTGCCGGTCCAATCGCCGAGCCAGCGTTCGACCTTGAGGCCGGCTTCGGCGATGCGTGCGGCGATGTCGTCATGGGTTGCAAACCGGATGCGGGATGTTGCTTTTTGGATGTCGCCGTTGTCGCTGCGGTAGATGGTTTCATAGGTGACGATGTGTGTCGCCCAATCCATGCTGACGTCGTTCCAGGCGGTGATGCGGCCAAGGTCGGGATCGTGGAGCACCCTCCCCGAAAGCCCTGGCACCCACTCTCGCCACTCCTGCCGTGCCGGGTTGCGCGAGTCGAAGATGAAGGTGCCGCCTGGTGCGAGATGCGCTGCAATTGTTTTACAGAGCGCGCGCTGGTCGGCATCGGTCAGCAGGCACTGGAAGGCGTGGCCGGTCATGACGACGAGGTCGAAACGCCGTCCGAGACGCACGCTGCGACCGTCGGCCTCGACCCAGGTCACGGCGGAGCCTCCTGGACGCTTGCGTGCAACATCCAGCATGGCGCCCGCAGGATCCACGCCCCAGACCTCCCGGCCTGCGCCCAGCGCCGCTGCGAGAAGTCCTGTGCCGCAGCCGAGGTCCAGCACGCTTTCTGCCTGTTTCGCCAGGCCGAGGCAGTAGCGTGTATCGTCAGCCCAGCCGTTCTCGGCATCGTAGAACTTGACGAGTTCGGGGTCCTCGAAGAGCCGGTCCTGCATGTTCTCCGGGTAGCCCTTTTGCGCCAAATCGGCTAGTCCCCATGCCCATGAGCCAGAACCCCGCCGACAACCCTGCCAACATGGACCCCCGCAAGATCGAGACGCTGCGCGCCATCATGAAGGCGCTGCGGACGCCGGTGACCGGCTGCCCGTGGGACCTCGAGCAGAATTTCGAGACCATTGCGCCCTACACCATCGAGGAAGCCTATGAGGTGGCGGATGCCATCGCCACCGGCACCCGCGCGGAGCTGTGCGAGGAGCTGGGCGACCTGTTGCTGCAGTCGGTCTACCACGCGCAAATGGCTGATGAGGAAGGCAGTTTCACCTTCGAGGACGTGATCGAGGCGGTGAACAAGAAGATGATCCGCCGCCACCCGCATGTGTTCGGCGACGACGAGGCGCGCTCGGCGACGCTGGCCAAGGGCTTCTGGGAGGAGCGCAAGGCGGAGGAGCGGAAGGACAAGCCGAAGCAGGGCACGCTGGCGGGCATTCCCCTCGCCCTGCCCGGTCTTACGCGTGCCGTGAAGCTGCAGTCCAAGGCGGCCAAGGTGGGCTTCGACTGGCCCTCGGTAGACGATGTCTATGACAAGATCGCCGAGGAAGTGGCGGAGTTCCGCGCTGCGCCGGATGTCAAAAAGCCCGAGGAATTTGGCGACCTGCTTTTTGCAATAGCCAATGTTGCCAGACACTTAGGGATAGATCCTGAAGCGGCACTTCGAGGCACCAACGCCAAGTTCGAGCGCCGTTTCGCGCATATCGAGGCGCGGTTGGCGGAGATGGGCAGGGAACCAAAGCAGTCCAGCCTCGAGGAGATGGACGGGTTGTGGGATGAGGCGAAGCGGATGGGGAGGTGAGCCCTGCTCCCCACATGCCTCTGTTCACCTTCGCCCGGCTTGACCGGGCGATCCTTTTTGGGCGTTTGAAAGGATGCCCCGGTCAAGCCGGGGCAAGGTGAGAATTGGGAGATGTTTGCGGCGTTGTTTTCGCGTTGCTGGACGTTGCGAAAATCGTTGCTGGATGTTGCAAAACGGTTGCTTTTGGATGCACCCCGAAGCTGGGTTCCGGCTTTCGCATTCTGGAACCCTACTCCGCGGCCGCTTTCTTCTGGCCGAGCAGCTTCATGGCGGTGCCGAAGCGGGCCTGCGCCTGACCGGCCTTGTCAGTCGTGAGTCGAACCTTCATCAGCACGCGGCCGTCCTGGTAATTGCGTCGACTCAATACCTCACCCCGGTCATGGAGCCATGCCTGGCCCTTGCCGTCCTCGGCGTCGAGCATCACCTCGTAGATGGTGTCGTCGGCGCCAAGGCGGCCTTCGACGAGTTCGAGCAGCGGGCCCACGCCTTCGCCTGTGACGGCGGAGACCAGAACGCAGCCAGGTTTCCTGAGGGCCTGGGCCTCGCGACCGGCACGCTCGGCGGGGGGCAGCAGGTCGAGCTTGTTCCAGACCTCGATGATGGAACCCCGGCGCAGCTCGTCGATGCCCAATTCCTCCAGCACCCGGTCAACGTCCTCGGCCTGCGCTTCCGAGTCATCATGGGCAATGTCGCGGACGTGCAGGATGATGTCTGCCGAGAGCACCTCTTCCAAGGTCGCGCGGAAGGCGGCGATGAGCGAGGTGGGAAGGTCGGAAATGAAACCCACCGTGTCCGACAGGATGATCTTGCGGCCATGCGGCAGCTGGATCACCCGCATGGTGGGATCGAGTGTCGCGAAGAGCAGATCCTTGGCGAGGACCTCGGCGCCGCTCAATCGATTGAACAGCGTGGACTTGCCGGCGTTGGTGTAGCCCACCAGCGCCACCACGGGATATGGCACGCGCGCCCTGCCCTTGCGGTGCAGCGCGCGGGTTTTCTTGACACTTTCGAGCTGGCCTTCGATGCGGGCGATGCGTTCCTGAATCAAGCGACGGTCGGCTTCGAGCTGGCTTTCACCCGGGCCGCCGAGGAAGCCGAAGCCGCCGCGCTGACGTTCAAGGTGGGTCCAGGACCGTACCAAACGGCTCTTCTGGTACTGCAGATGGGCCAGTTCGACCTGCAGCGTACCCTCGCGCGTGGAAGCACGCCTGCCGAAGATCTCGAGGATGAGGCCGGTGCGGTCCAGCACCTTGGCACCCCATTCCTTCTCGAGGTTGCGCTGCTGGATGGGCGAGAGCTGGGCGTTGACGACAACGAGCTCGGCCTCCGTCTCCTTCACCACCTCGGCGATTTCGGCCACCTTGCCGGAGCCGAGCAATGTGGCAGGCTTGGGCGCCGTGACGGGAGCAACGATGGCGGCCTCGACCTCGAGGTCGATGGCGAGGGCGAGGCCCACGGCCTCCTCGAGCCGCGCTTCCACGGCGCGGTCGGAGGTGGGTGGCGCGCCGCGGTCGCGGCGGTCAACGTGGAGGACGACGGCGCGGGTCGCGGCCTTGCCTTCGATCTGGAAGTCGACGCCAGCGCCGCTCCCGCTCTTGCTACGTGTGGTCAACCGGCGGCCTGCTCTTCGTCGAACAGGCTGATCGGGCCGCCCGGCATGATGGTGGAAATGGCGTGCTTGTAGACCAGCTGGGACATGCCGTCGCGCCGGAGAAGAACGCAGAAGTTGTCGAACCAGGTGATAACGCCTTGCAACTTGACGCCGTTGACGAGGAACACCGTCACGGGGATCTTCTGCTTGCGGACGTGGTTGAGGAAGGTGTCCTGCAGGTTTTGCTGTTTTTCTTGGGCCATCTTTTTTTATCCTGTTCTCTATTGGGCCTTGGCGGCGGCAGTGAGCCTATCACGAAACTGCAACTTGGAAAATTTCACAGTTCTGTGTCTTCCTCGCTGCGGCCGGTGAGGCCGAGGAGCTTGATCTTGCGGTGGAGAGCCGAGCGTTCCATGCCGATGAACTGGGCGGTGCGCGAAATGTTGCCGCCGAAGCGGCCGAGCTGGGCGGTGATGTAGTCCCGCTCGAACACCTCGCGGGCGTCTCGCAGCGGGTGCACTAGAAGGTGTTCGATGCCGAAGGTTGCCGTTGCCGCCCCCGCTCCGCCGGTGTCCGAGGGAAGCATGGCGGCCGAGATCTCGGAGGACCCCTCGCCACTGGCGAGAATGAGGATACGCTCGACGTTGTTGCGCAGCTCGCGGACGTTGCCCGCCCATTCCCGCGTCTGCAGCACGGCGATGGCATCATCGGCGAACTTGCGCATCGGCTGTCCGGAGGCTGCGGAATAGCTCTTGGTGAAATGGTGGATGAGGTCCGGGATGTCCTCCCGGCGCTCGCCCAGACCCGGCACATCGATGGGGACGACACCGAGGCGATGGTAGAGGTCCTCGCGGAAGCGGCCAATCGAGATGAGCGAGGGCAGGTCGCGACTGGTGGAGGAGACAACGCGAATGTCGACCTTCACCTTCTTGGCGCCACCGACGCGCAGGAAGGTCTGGTCCACCAGCACGCGCAGCACCTTGCCTTGCGTCTCGGTCGGCATGTCGGCCAGCTCGTCGATGTAGAGCGTGCCGCCATGGGCTTCTTCGAGAGCGCCCACGCGGCGGGTGGCGCCGGTGCCGTCCTCGACACCGAACAGTTCCTCCTCCATGCGCTCGGGCGCCATGGCGGCGGCACTCAGCGTGACAAAGGGGCCCGCGGCGCGCAGCGACATGGCATGAAGCGTGCGCGCGGCAAGTTCCTTGCCCGCACCCATGGGGCCGGTGATCAGCACACGGCTGTTGGAAGGCGCGATCTTCTTCAGCAGCTGGCGCAGCTGGCGCATGGCCGCGGAGTTTCCGAGCAGCTCCGTCTCGGCACCCGAGCGTCCCTTCAGCTCCTCGTTCTCGCGCTTCAGGCGCGAGGTTTCGAGGGCGCGGCCGACCACGAGGATCAGCCGGTCCGCCTTGAAGGGCTTCTCGATGTATTCATAGGCGCCGCGCTTGATGGCGGCGACCGCGGTTTCGATGTTGCCATGGCCGGAGATGATGATGACCGGCACCTCCGGGTGCTTCTCCTTGATGATGTTCAGCAGATCGAGGCCGTCGAGCTTGGAGCCCATCAGCCAGATGTCGAGGATGATGAGCGAGGGACGGCGCTGCGCCACCTCCGCCAGGGCCGCATCGGAATTATGCGCCAGGCGGGTCTCGTAGCCTTCGTCCTCGAGAATGCCAGCGATGAGTTCGCGGATGTCGGCCTCGTCGTCGATGATGAGGATGTCTGCAGCCATTTAGCTTTTCCGCACTTTCATTCGGCCGCGCTCGATTGGGCGGCTAACTTGTCAAAGAGAAGGGTGACGCGGGCGCCCTGGACGCCGTCCGCGGCGGGTGCATCCTCGAGCACCAGGCGGCCGCCGTGTTCTTCCATGATGCGCTTGACGATGGCGAGCCCGAGCCCGGTGCCCTTCTCGCGCGTCGTCATGTAGGGTTCGGCCAACCGGTGACGGTTTTCGCGCGGCAGGCCGATGCCATTGTCGGTGACGCGGATGAAGGGATGGCAATCCGCCACGCCCGCCACGACTTCGATGTGACCGCGCGGACTATCCTGTGACTGAAGACGGGTCTCGATCGACTCGCGAGCGTTCTTCACCAGGTTGGTGATGGCCTGAGTGATGAGGCGGCGATCGAAGGGGAAAACGAACTCACCATGGCTGACGTCGAGCTCGATGTCGATGTCGGAAGATGAAACGCGCTGCAGAACGGTGGCCTCGCGCACAATGGAGGCAAGCTCCTGCGGCTCCGGGATGGCCTTGGGCATGCGAGCGAAGGAGGAGAACTCGTCCACCATGCGACCGATATCGCCCACCTGGCGGATGATGGTGTCGGTGCACTGGTCGAAGACGTGCTTGTCGGTGTGGATCTGGCCGCCGTATTTGCGCTTCAGCCGCTCGGCTGAAAGCTGGATCGGGGTCAGTGGGTTCTTGATCTCATGCGCGATGCGGCGCGCAATGTCAGCCCAGGCCGAGTTGCGTTGCGCCGAGACAAGGTCGGTGATGTCATCAAAGGTCAGCACGTGGCCATGCTCGGCATCTTCCGAGCTTTCGGTGGTGACACGCGCGAAGAGGCTGCGGCTTTCGCCCTTTCGCTCGATGTCGACCTGACCCTCGGCGAAACCCGAGGGGCGGCTGAGCGCCTGCTCGAAAATCGGAAGGAAGGGCTCGAGCGCGATTTCCGCCGGCTCGCCGATCAGCTCGCTCTCGCTGCGACCAAGCAGCGTGATGCCCGAGCGGTTGACCAGCGAGATCCGGCCTGATGGGTCGATGCCGACGACGCCGGCGCTGACGCCTGCCAACATGGCCTCGGTGAAGCGGCGGCGCTCGTCGATGGCATCGCTTGCGGCGACCAGGTCATCGCGTTGCTGCTTCAGGTGATCAGTCATCAGGTTGAAGGTGTTGGACAGGGTTTGCAAATCCTTCGGGCCCTCGACCACCGTGACCTTGGCGTCAAGCTCGCCGCCGGACACCCGGCGTGCCGCATCGAGCAGGCGAACCACCGGGGCCACCACCTTGTCGGAGAACCACAGGC
>JBEARP010000109.1:0-63937 GCA_041163105.1 Pseudomonadota bacterium | reverse complement strand
GATGTCGAGCAGCACGGCAGACGCGGCGGCCCGCATTGCGTCGATGTCCGTGCTGGCGGTGAAGTCACCCAGTTTGACGTGGTACAGGCGACGCTGGTGCCGCTTCTCCACAAGGAAGGTGGTGCCGCCGGTGGGCCGGACCTTGAGGCACAGGCCCTGCTGCCGGTCGTCCCGTAACAGGATGACCGACTTGAACCGCTGCACGCGGGCGATGGCCTTCTTGAGGCGCTCGTGGGTGAAATTGAAATTGCTGCCTGATACTGGCAGGCGGGCGATGTTTGTCCTAGATGTAGGGGTAGGCGACATGGAGCCAGAACCTTCGTGTTGCCGATAGGGGCCTCACCGTTGCGAGCGGTGGGGCCTCCGCGTTATGTAACAGCCGGACGATGCCACAACAAGCGCTGGGTGACTGCTGGGTGACTGGGCGGCGACCAACGACGATGAATGATGATGAGGCCTGAGATGCTGCGATAACTGAGATTGCATACCAGTATCAAAGGCTTACGGAAAGAACCAAGTTAAGTGCCGGGAATCACACGACCCCGGAACCCGACAACAATCTAATTCAGGATCAGACGAAAATGACCTTCGATTTCGGCGCATTCAACAACTGGGGCACCTTGAAGAAGGTCGCGATCCGCGATGTGGACCAGGCCTTCATCAGCGATGCCAAGATCGACGCAGAATGGAAGGACCTCAACTTCCACTCGCGCCCGGACCTGGCCAACGCCCGCAGGGAATACAAGGCAGTGGAGGACATCCTTGCCGCCTCTGGCGCCGAGGTCATCAGGCTGCCGGCAGCGCCGGGCCTGACGCTCGACTCGATCTACACCCATGACGCGCTGATCGTCACGCCGCGCGGCCTGGTCAAGCCGCGGATGGGCAAGCCGCAGCGCCGCATGGAGTCGGAAGTAAATGGCGGAGCGCTTGAGTCCCTGGGCTTCCCCATCGCGGGCGAAATCACTGGCGAGGGCAAGGTCGAAGGTGGCGACCTCGTATGGATCGACCGCTACACCCTGCTGGCAGGCGTGGGCTACCGCACCAACCTCGAGGGACTGCGGCAACTGGGCGAAATGGCTGGCTCCGACGTGGAAATCCTGTGGTTCGACATGCCGCACTACAAGGGCCGCTCGGATGTATTCCACCTCATGTCCTGCCTCTCGCCGCTGGACCACGACCTCGCAGTCGTCTACCCGCCCCTGATGGCAGCCCGGCAGATCGAGTTCCTCGAATCCCGCAGCATCAAATTCGTGGAAGTGCCGGCGGAGGAGTTCGACACCATGGGCTGCAACGTGCTGGCGCTCGGGCCGCGCCATGCGCTGATGGTGGAGGGAAATCCCGAAACCGAACGCCGCATGAAGGCTGCGGGTGTCAAGGTTGAGGTCATCAAGGGCTATGACATCTGCCGCAAGGGCGAAGGCGGGCCAACCTGCATGACAAGGCCGCTGGTCCGCGCCTGAGGCAAGAGGGCCGGGGATCTTCCCCGGCCAGGTTCCTTACGCCAGAAGGTCCTGGATCTTCTTTGAGAAGCCAACCGTCACGCTACCGTCCTTGTGCTCGATCAGCGGGCGGCGAATGAGCGAGGGGTTGGCAACGGCCAGCGCGACCGCCTTGGCTTCGGTAAGGTTCGCCGTCTTCTCGGGCGGCAAGCCACGCCAGGTGTAACCTGCCCTGTTGACCATCTTCTCCCAGCCACCGAGGGCCTTGGACCATTGCGCCACCTGATCCTTGGTAACGGGGTCTTCCTTCACATCGGAAAAACTGTGCTTGATCTTGTGCTCATCGAGCCAGTCGATGGCCTTCTGGCAGGTTGAGCACTTGGAGAGTCCGTAAAGCTTGAGAGACATGTTGGCTGTTACCTATTGATCGAGAGCGTCCTGTCCATGAAGGCATCCGCCCCGCCGGTAATCTGGTCGGTGAAGGCACGGAACAGACCCTCGATCATCGGTTTCTCGATGTCCTTCACGATGAACACAAGACGGGTCCGCTCATCCTTGTCCGGCCAGGCGGAAAGCCTAACGGGTGGATGGAATACGTGCTGAACGCCGTGCAGGACCACCGGGCGGGCAGGATCGTCCGACACTTTCACGATGCCTTTCATGCGCAGAAGATTGGCGCCGTGATAGGACTTCAGAAGCTCCATGAAGAGTTCCAGCCCCTGCGGGCTGATGGCATTGTCCTCGCTGAAGCTGAAGGCACGGATGTGCTCATCGTGACGGGACACATCATGGTGATGGTGGTCATGGCCATGCGCGTGGTCATGGTCATGGGAAGGTCCGCGGCGATTGCGCCGCCCGCGCTTTTCGCCGGTTGCATAGGCTTCCGCCGCCAGCCAGCCCTGGACATCCGCCGTCTTGGTCTTGGGATCGAACAGTCCCATGGTGAACAGCCGTTCGGCCGTCGCCTCGTTCCGATGGGTGGTGAGAAGGCGTGCGGCAGGATTGAGCTTGCGGAGACGCCCGATGATGGCGAAGAGCATATCCTCGCCCTCGCGGCCGACCAGCAGGTCGACCTTGGTCAGCACAATACGGTCTGCAACAGCGACCTGCTTTACCGCTTCGGAATGGGCATCAAGCGTCGCCATGCCGTTGAAGGCATCCACCACCGTGATCACGCCCTCCAGCCGGCAGGCGGCGAGCAGTCCCGGCTCGCTCATCACGGCATGCAGAACGGGAGCCGGGTCGGCAAGGCCGGTGGTCTCGATGACGATGCGGTTGAACGACTTGATCTCGCCGCGACCGCGCCGGGCAAGGAGATCATGAATTGTATCGATGAGATCGCCGCGAATGGTGCAGCACAGGCAGCCAGACGCCATCTCGATAATGTTCTCATCAGCCCTTTCGACCAGCAGGTGATCGATTCCGACATCGCCGAACTCGTTGATGATCACGGCTGCATCGGACAGAAACGGATCCTTCAGCAGAAAATTGAGCAGCGTGGTCTTGCCGGCGCCGAGAAAGCCGGTGAGGATGGCGACAGGAATGGGAGCGTTGACCATGAGGCTATTTCTTCCATTTTCCAACAAGGCTTGATGCGACGAGAGCGGCGAGAACAAGGCCGCCTCCGGCATATTGGTTGATCTGCATGCGTTCGTTGAGGATGATCGCCGCCGTAACCGTGGCAACCACGGGTTCCAGATTGTAGAAGGGAGCGATCGTGGACGCGGGTGCGAAGCGAAGCGACAACATCTGCGCCATGTAGGCAATGATATAGACCAGGGCCACGGCGGACATGAAAAGAATCCCGGTTCCCGTGGCAGGCCCACCCGGCAGGAAGCGCAGGGTACCCGACCCGGCATAGAACGCAATGAGCAGAACCGGTGGCAGAATGACCATGTGCACGAGGCTGCCGAACGCGGCGGGCGACATGTAACGCGAGATGGCGCGACCGGAAAAGAACTGCAAGGTTGCGCCCGCCGAAGCCAGGGCTGCCAGAAGGATGCCGCGGATATCCAGACTGTCGAAACTCGGCCCCACGGCAATTGCCAGCCCGAAGAAGGCGACGACAGCAATCAGGATGCGGAGGATGCCGGGATTGCGCCCTTCGACCACGGGGGCCAGCACCATGATCAGCACAGGAAAAAGGTAGAAGATGATGACCGCAAGCCCAACCGGTATGAACTGCACCGACCCCAGATAGGCAACAGAGACAAATAGAGTTGCAACCGATTGGCCAATGAAACTTGGAAGTGCTGGCCGAGGGACCGCCAAGCGCTCGCCCTGAACGACCGCGATCATCGAGAAGACAACGGCAATCATGAAGGTGCGGAACAGGGTGCTTTCGATTGCAGGAATGCCGTTGCCAATCGCGGCACGCACGAAGTTCGGCACAAGACCGTAAAGTCCAGCTGCGCCAAGTGCGCAGGCAATGCCCAGTCCCGCCCTGTTGATCATGCCAATCAGTTCTTCTTCTTTTTCTTCTTCTGGGGCGGTTTCTTCTTCTTGGGCTTCGCGATGTCGTTGCCTTCCGGATCACCCACTGTTTGTGGTGGAGCCGGATCAGGGACCAATGCTGCGATCTTGGCGAAGGTCTCGGGCGGGATCACTTCGCAAGGCGCCTTTTCAGCACGGTACCGCACACACGCCATTTCACTGGTTGGCTGGTCGAGGTTCCACATGGCAGCGGCATAGCCGCGCTTTTCCGGCAGGCGGATGATGCCCGGCATGCCCGGAAGCTCCATGCCGGACTGGCTCAGCATGCGACCGCGCAGCGCCATGTCTGCGGTTTGCGAATTCTCGTAGTTTCCAAACGAAATGCCCCAGCCGCCAAGGCTCTTCGAAAGCGCCAGCGCCACGGGCTTCTGTTTGCACACCTGCTTCGTCATGTCGGTCGGCACGATTTCGCCTGTCCGCACATTGGGGATGGACTGCAGCTTGGGGCGTGGTGCGGCCCCGCGGGAGAACCCGTCGGTCAGCAGCATCTCGGCAAGGTCCACGCGGTGCTTGCCGCTGTTGGCGCCTAAGATCACGGCGGCGAGACGACGGCCATCATGCGTGGCGGTGGCAACAAGGTTGAAGCCCGAACTGCACACGAACCCGGTCTTCATGCCGTCCGCCTCCTTCATCTGGCGAAGCAGCGAATTGCGGTTCGAGAGGCGGCGCTTGCCAATAGAGATGAACGGCTGCGAGAAATAATGATCGTATTCGGGAAACTCGCGCAGGATTGCGGACGCCAGAATGGCGATGTCGCGCGCCGTGGTGATATGGCGGTGGTCGAACAGACCATTGGGATTGACGAAGTGGCTGCCCGTCATGCCGAGCTTGCGGGCTTGTGCGTTCATCTGAGCAGAGAATGCCTGAAGGCTTCCGTCGGAGCCTTCAGCCAGGACATAGGCCATGTCATTGGCGGAATAGACGAGCAGGGCCTGAAGCGCAAAATCGACACTCACCGTCTGGCCAATTGGCACGCCGATCTTGCTGGGTGGTTGAGAGTGGGCAAGCTCGGAAACAGGCAGTTTCTGATCGAGCTTCAGCTGACCCGACTTCAGCTTCTGGAACACGATGTAGGCCGTCATCAGCTTGGTAAGCGAGGCGGGGTACCACGGGTCGCCCGAACGGTCCTGCGAGATGACCTCGTCGGTCGCCGGATCAAACAGCAGAGACGGCCCGGCAGCCAAGGCCGGGGATGCCGCCGCCAGCACGAGGAAAACCATGATGATGCGATGCAGGATCGGCAAGAAGGGTCGGCTCCAAGTCAGGCTGATATGGCCAAACCCCTCTGAAAACACAGGAATCGGTCCAATCTGCGGCAGACACGCGCGGTCTTTGGTGCCCCTGGAGGGACTCGAACCCCCACGCCCTTTCGAGCAACAGATTTTGAGTCTGCCGCGTCTACCATTCCGCCACAGAGGCAAGCCGAAACTCGCATAATTGCCTGCCCTTGCGCCGTCAACCGTAAAGGGCGAGAAGCACTTTCCATGATCCGGATCACCGACTCACTGGCCATCGACGAGGACGAGGTCACCTGGTCTGCCATGCGCGCCTCAGGGCCAGGCGGCCAGAACGTGAACAAGGTCTCGACTGCCGTTGAACTGCGCTTCGACGTTGGCAAGGCACTCCTGCCCGACGACCTCAAGGCCAGGTTGCGGCCACTCGCCGGCCGCCAACTCACCCAGGATGGTGTCCTCGTGATCACCGCCCAGGAAACCCGCTCGCAGGAACGCAACCGGGAGATCGCCTTGCAGAAGCTGGTGGATCTGCTGCGCAAGGCCGCCCACCGGCCGAAACGACGTATCGCTACGAAACCAACCCGCGCTTCCAAAACCCGGCGCCTCGACTCCAAGTCGAAGCACGCAAAGACCAAACGGCTGCGCAGCTCCCGACACGACACGGATTGACATTTTCATGCTGAAACGACTCTACGATTGGACGCTGGCGCTCGCCGCACGGAAAACTGCTGAGGTTTGGCTCGCGGTCATCGCCTTCGTCGAAAGCTCGGTCTTCCTCATTCCTGCCGACGTGCTGTTTCTGCCGATGGCGCTGGCGCGGCCCAGCCGCGCTTATCGGTTTGCGCTCATCGCCACTGTTGCCTCCGTCCTGGGCGGTATTGCCGGTTACATGCTCGGCCACTATGCCTTTGCGGCACTGGCCAAGCCGGTGTTAAGCTTCTACGGCAAGCTCGACGATTTCGAGCACCTCCGCCAGTGCACAGGCGAGGACACGCTGATGCTGCTGCTCGTTACCTCAGGGCTCTCGCACCTGCCGCCCATCAAGGTGGTGACGATCCTCGCAGGGGTCGCCCAGGTGAGCTTCGTGTTCTTTGTCGTCTCCTGCATCGTGGCACGTGGTGCGCGCTTCTTTGCACTGGCCTGGGCACTGCGCCGCTATGGCGATCCGATCCGGGAGTTCATCGAGCGCCGTCTGGGGCTTCTGGCGGCCATTGTGGCGGGCATCATCATCCTGCTCTATATCGTCATCAAATACTCAGGCATTGCCGGAAGCATAACCACATGTTGACCAGCCTCACCCCGCAGCGCACAGCGCTGCTGATCTTCCTGGTGGCCTTTGCGACCATCTCTGGCGCATGGATCTTCGAGCATTACGGCTTTGCACCCTGCGAGCTCTGCCTCAAGCAGCGCTGGGCCTATTACCTAGCCATACCGCTGGCGCTGTTGGTGGCGCTGCTTGCGCCACGCAATCCGAGCCTCGCAAGAGCCGGGCTGGCGTTGCTCGCCGTCGTGTGGCTCGGCAGCATGGTGTTCGGCATCTATCATTCGGGCGTTGAATGGAAGTGGTGGCCAGGCCCGGCCACCTGCACCGCTCAGGCCGGCTTCTCCGGCGGTCTTCCCGACCTTTCAAAGCCGGCCGTGCTGTGTGACGCGCCCGCCATCCGGATCTTCGGCCTGTCGCTGGCGGGGTGGAATGCGGTGATCTCGCTCGGGCTGGCGCTTCTGGCCATGGCCGGATTGCGCCGCCCTCAGGGGTCGAGCTCGGTATCCCAGTAGAGGTAGTCCTGCCAACTGTCGTGCAGGTAGTTGGGCGGGAAGAAACGACCGTTGCGATGCAACTGGGCCACGCTTGGCCGCACCGGCTTCTGGGCCGGAAACATGTGGATCTGCTGCGGCAGGTAGCCGCCTTTCAGCAGGTTGCAGGGCGAACACGCGGCCACGACATTTTCCCAGGTGGTCTGACCTCCCTTGGAGCGCGGGATGACATGGTCGAATGTCAGGTCATCATGGCCGCCGCAGTACTGGCAGGTGAAGCGGTCACGCAGGAAGACGTTGAAACGGGTGAAGGCAGGGGTGCGTGACGGCTTTACATAAGTCTTCAGCGACACCACGCTGGGCAGCCGGAATTCGAAGCTCGGGCTGCGCACCACCTTGTCGTATTCGGATACGATATTCACGCGGTCAAGAAAGACCGCCTTGATGGTGTCCTGCCAACTCCAGAGCGACAACGGATAGTAGCTCAACGGGCGGAAGTCCGCGTTGAGGACCAGGGCAGGACAGGCTTCCGGCGCAACCGGCACGAACTGCAAGTACACCTCTCGGATCGAATCCTTGAGAGCCTACTATATCTAGTGTGGCAATCCTGTGAAGACCCCTCTTCACGCCGGGGACATGTCCCGAAGGCCACGATAATGCCGCCACAGAAGCAGTGCCGCTGCCGAGCGATATGGACGCCAAGCCTCCCCCAGTTCTGCCATCCTGCGGGATGACGGGCGCTCCTGGAGGCAAAACAGGTCCTGCGCCGCAACCTGCAAGGCCAGATCGGCGGCGGGCCAGGCATCAGCCGACCGCAGCGCCATCAGCAGATAGATGCTGGCCGTCCATGGACCCACACCCGGAATGGCCAACAGCCGTCGCTGAACCTCAGCGTCACCGAGCCCGTCCGCGTCCGACAGGCTGCCCTGGCCGAAGGCCAGTGCGGCGGCGTGAAAGGTACGGGCCTTGGCGCCGGAAAGTCCAAGGGACCGAAGCTCCTCCTGGCTCGCCGCCAGAACGAGATCGGGCGTGAACCGGCCCAACCGCGCCGCAAGTCGCGCCCAAATCGCCTCACCGGCCTTGAGGGAAATCAGCTGGTCGGTCACAATCCTCAGAAGGCTTTGCAGGCCGGGTTCGACATGGCGGAGTGGTGGCATGCCGTGGCATTCAACGACAGCTGAAAAGCGCGGCTCTATGGCGCTGAGCCGGGCGACCGCCGCTTCGAAATCCCCCATGGTATGGAGCCTGTGCATGACCCTGTTTGACGTTTCACTGATTTGACCGCAAGACCGCTCCATGAGCCGACCTGTATTCCGCTTTGCACCAAGCCCGAATGGCCTGCTGCATCTGGGCCACGCCTACTCTGCCCTTCTCAACGCCCAAATGGCTGCACAAGCGGACGGCCGCCTTCTGCTGCGCATTGAAGACACCGACGAGAGCCGGTCCCGACCGGAATTCGTTTCAGCTATTTTCGAGGATTTGGAGTGGCTTGGCATTTCCTGGGAGATGCCGGTGCGCATCCAGAGCGAACACTTCGCGGATTATCAGGCCAATCTCGTAAGATTGTGGGACATGGGTGCCATCTATCCCTGCTTCTGCTCGCGCAAGAGGGCGCATGCAGATGGTTTGCAGATCCGTGATCCCGACGGACAACCACACTACGGCGGCTCTTGCCGCGCACTGTCGCGCGCGGATGCTGAGGAGCGCATTGCCCACGGCGGCACGCATGGCTGGCGGATCGATATGGCGCAGGCGGGTGACCCAGAGGCGGCGGTGTGGGGTGACGCCATGATCGCCAAGCGCCATGTGGGCTCAAGCTATCACATCGCTGTGGTGACAGACGACGCGCTGCAGGGGGTGACGCATGTGGTGCGTGGACTGGACATCGAGCCGGCAACGCCTTTGCATAGGCTGCTGCAAGGTCTGCTCGGCCTTCCTACGCCTGTCTACCTCCACCACGATCTCATCCGTGATGCCGAAGGCCACAAGCTGTCCAAGAGCCTCTCCAGTACCGCGCTTCGTGAGCTGCGCGGCGATGGCGCAACGGCGAATAACATCCGCCGCAGGCTGGGCTTCGGCTGATCAGAAGTCGGAGGTGATGCCCTTTTTCTCCCAGTCGCCGAAGCGGGTGGGTTCAGGGCCGTCGCGGCCATTCACTTCCTTGGGCAGCTTCACCTCGGGCTTTGCCTTGCGGCGTTCCTCAGCCTCGGCAAGCGCCCGCCGGGCTTCGGGTGAAAGTGGCCTGTCGCTCATGGTCTTGTGGTTCATCGTCATTGCCCTCATATGAGGGCGGGCCAAGCGGTTTGGCAAGGAGGAGTTGGCGGCATGAATACCATGCGCACCGGTTTGCTGATGGCGGCCCTGATGGGCCTGTTTCTTGCGGTCGGCTATCTGCTGGGCCGCGAGCAGGGCATGTTCATAGCCTTCCTTATGGCGGCGGGCATGAACATCTTCGCCTACTGGAACGCCGACAAGATGGTGTTGCGCATGCATGGGGCCCGCCAGGTGGACCGGCAGACAGCCCCCGAATTCTATCAGTTGATCGAAGACCTCTCGCAGCGTGCCGGCCTGCCCATGCCCAAGGTTTACATCATGGACAATCCGCAGCCCAATGCCTTTGCGACGGGCCGCAATCCTGAGAATGCCGCTGTCGCTGCAACCACCGGCCTGTTGGGCCTGCTCACCCCGGATGAGATCGCGGGAGTGATGGCCCATGAATTGGCGCATGTGCGCAACCGCGATACGCTGGTGATGACCATGACTGCCACCATCGCCGGTGCGATTTCCATGCTGGCCAATTTCGGCATGCTGTTTGGTGGCAATCGCGACCGCAACAACCCGTTCGGTGTTGTCGGCGTCATCCTGATGGTCGTTCTCGCTCCGCTCGCCGCCATGCTCGTGCAGATGGCGATCAGCCGCACACGCGAGTATGGCGCGGACCGCGGTGGTGCCGAGATTTCCGGACAACCCATGGCGCTCGCCTCAGCGCTGGCCAAGATTTCCGGCGCCGCCCGTCAGATCGTCAATCCCGCGGCGGAGGCAAATCCCGCCACGGCCCACATGTTCATCATCAATCCACTGTCGGGCATGCGGATGGACAATTTGTTCTCCACCCATCCGGACCCCGGCAAGCGTATTGCCGAGCTGCAGAGGTTGGCCGCCGAGATGGGTGAGGCGAATACTGTTGACTTTGGTCCGTGGGAAACTGTCCAGCGCCGCCAGTCCGGCCCCTGGGGATGACGACACAGGTTTCCCATGCGCAGGGCCTCGAGGTCCGGCGGCTTGCAGCGACGCTCCTGCGTGTCTGCTTGGATCGCAAGCTGACGGTCGAAGACGTCGTATCGGGCAGTCGGGAGGCGCAGGCGCTGGATCAGCGGGATCGCGCCTTTCTCTCGACACTCCTTCTTACGACTTTTCGGCACGGTGGTGAGATCGATGCCATCCTCGCGAGGCTCGTTGACCGGCCCCTGCCCCGCAAGTCTGGTGTGACGCGTGAGATCTTGGTTCTTGGCGTTTCTCAACTGCTGTTTCTCGGTATGGCACCGCATGCGGTAATCGATCTTGCAGTTAGAACCGCAAAGCAAGATCGCTTTGCGCTGCATTTTTCCGGCTTGGTCAATGCCGTGCTGCGCAAGGTTTCGACTGGCGGCCTGACCCTGCTCGAGGGGCTCGACGCCCCCCGCTTGAACACGCCAACTTGGCTCTGGGACCGCTGGGTAAAGACCTATGGCGAGGACACCACTCGTCAAGTCGCGCTGGCAAACGGCGAGCGCCCCGCTCTCGACATTGCCTTCAAGGTTGAGGCTGGTCCTTGGATCGAAGCTCTGGGTGGCGTGCTGCTTCCGAATGGTCAGCTTCGCCTGTCATCGGGTCATGAGGCTGTACCGGACCTGGCTGGCTTCTCCGAGGGGGCGTGGTGGATTCAGGATGCCGCCGCCACCATTCCCGCTCGCCTGCTTGGCGATGTGCGGGGCCGTGCAGTGCTCGACCTTTGTGCGGCGCCAGGCGGGAAGACCCTGCAGCTGGCCGCTTCCGGTGCAAGGGTTACGGCAGTGGATATGTCCGAGGTACGGCTCGTTCGGGTGCAGGAGAATTTGCGGCGGACCGGCCTCGACGCCACGCTTGTTGCCAGGGATGTGCTGAGCTCAGACCTTTCGGGTGAGTGGGATGCGGTGTTGCTGGACGCCCCATGCTCCGCGACGGGGACGATCAGGCGCCATCCCGAACTGCCATACCTGAAGGATGAGGCGCAAGTTCGGGAGCTGGCTGGACTGCAGCGTCGGTTGCTGCGCAAGGCGGCAAGTTTGGTGAAGCCCGGCGGGGTTGTCGTCTACTGCACCTGCTCGCTCGAGCCGGAAGAAGGGGAGATGCGGGCACGGGGCTTTCTGGCAGACCAGCCGGATTTCGAGATTGTGCCGGCCGAGGGTTCCTGGTTGCCGGAGGGTGCTGCTCAGCCGGAAGGCTGGGTGAGGACACTCCCGTTCATGAGTTATGGCGGATGCCAGGGTATGGACGGGTTCTTTGCCGTGGCGATGCGTCGACGCGCCTGAGCTTGTGCGAGCGCTCGAAAGTGCTATGCGGTCGGCAGTCTAAATCCGTTCCGAGGCTCCGATGACTGAACCCGTTAGCCGCGCGCTGCTTTCCGTTTCTGACAAGACCGGGCTCATACCCTTTGCCCAGAGGTTGGTCTCCCTTGGTATCGAGTTGGTGTCGACGGGAGGTACGGCAAGGAGCCTGGCTGAAGCAGGGCTCCCTGTGATCGAGGTGTCGAGCATCACTGGCTTTCCGGAGATCATGGATGGGCGGGTCAAGACGCTGCACCCCGCCATTCACGGTGGGTTGCTGGGAGTACGGGCAAACGCCGAACACGCGGCGGCCATGGCAAGCCACGGCATCGGTCCGATCGGCCTGCTCGTGGTCAACCTCTATCCCTTCGAGGCGACGGTGGCGCGCGGTGCGTCTTGGCAGGATACGGTTGAGAACATCGATGTGGGTGGTCCCGCGATGATCCGCGCTGCAGCCAAGAACCATGGCGATGTCACCGTTGTCGTCGATCCGGCGGACTATGATGTTGTAGCAGCAGAGCTTGCCGCTGGAAGGACGACGACACTGGCAACGCGGCGCAACTTGGCTGCCAAGGCCTTTGCGCGGACGGCGAGCTATGATGCAGCAATCAGCCAGTGGTTTGGCAGCCATTCGAGCGATCCCCTTGGCAGCTATTTTGCGACAGGTGGTGGCAAGCTGCAGGCGCTTCGCTATGGCGAGAACCCTCATCAGACAGCCGCATTCTATGCGGCGCCCGGGCAGGCGTTCGGTATCGCCGCGGCACGCCAGCTGCAGGGAAAGGAACTGTCCTACAACAACATCAACGATACCGACGCAGCCCTGGAGTGCCTCAGCGAGTTTGCGCACGGATCGCAGGCGGCCTGCGTGATCGTTAAGCATGCCAATCCCTGCGGCGTGGCGGTGGGCTCCAGTTCGATCGAGGCCTATCGCAAGGCATTGGCCTGCGATCCGGTGAGCGCATTCGGCGGCATCATCTCCCTGAGCGAGCCTCTCGACGCGGCGACAGCTTCCGTGATCACCGAGCTGTTCACGGAGGTGATTGTTGCTCCGTATGCAGACGAAATGGCAATCGAGATCGTAGCAAGGAAAAAAAACCTGCGTCTGCTTCTTCTCGAAGGACGCCCGATCTCGGGTTCGGGTCTCTCCGTGAAATCAGTTGGTGGTGGATTGCTTGTGCAAACACGTGACACCATGTCCGTCGATGCGATGGATCTGAAGGTTGTGACGAAGCGCCAGCCGACCGCGTCCGAACTCAGCGATCTGAGATTTGCCTTTCGCGTCGCCAAACATGTGAAGTCCAACGCCATCGTCTATGCCAAGGGGGGTGCCACGGTCGGCATCGGAGCTGGCCAGATGTCGCGTGTTGATTCGGCCCGCATCGCCGCGCGCAAGAACGAGGATGTGTCGCGCGAGGCCGGCCTGGAGCGCCCATCGATCCTTGGCTCGGTCGTTGCCTCGGATGCATTCTTCCCATTCCCCGACGGCCTGCTGCAGGCCGCTGAGGCGGGCGCCACGGCCGTTATTCAGCCGGGGGGTTCCATGAAGGACGACGAGGTCATTGGTGCCGCTGACGAGAGGGGCCTTGCCATGGTGTTCACGGGCGTCAGGCACTTCCGGCACTGAAACTCACGTCTGCAGGCGGCGGCAGACGTCCTCGAGCTGGTCCAGTGTCTTGTAGGTGATCAACATCGTTCCGCTGCCATCGCCCTTGTGGGTGATTTCCAACTTGAGGCCAATCGCCTCAGAGACGAGCCTCTCGAGCGCGCGGGTATCCGCATCCTTGTCGAGTTTCGCCCTGGGCTTCTTTGGTGATGCGGCTTCGCGGGCGAGGTTCTCGGCCTCACGCACAGAGAGACCAAGCTTGATGATCTTCGCGGCAAGTTCTGCCGGCGAACCGGTTGCAACAAGAGCTCGCGCATGGCCCGCGGTCAGACGCCCCTGCTCGATCTCGGCGCGCACGGCCTCCGGCAGGTTCATCAGGCGCAAGGTATTGGCGATGTGGCTCCGGCTCTTGCCGATCGAATCCGCAAGTTGCTGCTGGGTGTAGCTGAACTGCTCGAGCAGCAAGGCATAGGCTCGCGCCTCTTCCAGCGCGTTGAGGTCAGATCGCTGGATGTTTTCGATCAGCGCGATCTCCAGCGCTTCACCATCAGTCAGGTCACGAATGAGGACAGGCACGTCATGAATGCCGGCCCGCTGCGCGGCGCGCCAGCGGCGCTCGCCGGCGACGATTTCGTAGTCGCCGTTGGCAACGGGGCGCACCACGATCGGCTGCAGAAGTCCCTTTTCCCGGATCGACTTCGCCAGATCATCGAGTTCGCCTTCGGCGAAGCTCTTGCGCGGGTTGTTGGGGCTCGCCTTTAACAGGTCGATGGGCATGTGGCGAAGCGAGCGCACATCCTGCACCACCGTCTCTTCGCTGGTGTCTTCACCAATCAGCGCGGCAAGTCCGCGGCCAAGCCGCTTCTTGGGGGGGCTGCCCATGTCCATGTTTCGTCCTACTCTGTCAGTCGTGGATCGTTACGGAATCGAATCTAGGCTGCGCGCAACTCGCGCTCACGCCGGATGATCTCCGACGCCAACCGAATATAGGCCTGTGAACCAACACAGGCATTGTCGTAGAGCAGCACCGGCTTGCCGTGGGACGGCGCCTCGGAAATGCGTACGTTGCGCGGTATGACCGTCTGGTAAACCTTGTCGCCCAGCACGCTGCGCACGTCGTCCGCAACCTGTTCCGAAAGATTGTTCCGGCGGTCGAACATGGTCAACACCACGCCCTGGATGGTGAGCCGAGGGTTCAAATTACTCCTGACACGCTCAACAGTCTTGATCAGTTGGCTCAAGCCCTCGAGGGCGAAGAATTCACACTGGAGCGGCACCAGGATCGCGTCTGCAGCGGACAGCGAGTTGATCGTCAGCAGGTTCAAGGAGGGCGGGCAGTCGACCAGCACATAGCTGTAACTGCGCTCGGGATCGTTCTCCCGGCATAGCTGCGCGATGGCATCGGCGAGCCGGTAGGTCTTGCGGTCAATGTTGGCCAGTTCAAGTTCGGCGCCAAGCAAGTCCATCGTGGATGGCGCGCAATGCAGCCGGGGAATGCCGGAGTCGATGATCACGTTGCGAAGAGACGCTTCGCCCATCAGAACATGATAGGTCGATTTCTGCCCCTGGCGACGGTGTACGCCGAGGCCGGTGCTGGCATTGCCCTGCGGATCGAGATCGACGATCAGGACCCTTTCGCCGACGGCGGCAAGTGCCGTTCCGAGGTTTATGGCCGTCGTGGTCTTGCCCACCCCGCCCTTCTGGTTGGCAACGGCGAGAATGCGCGGAGCCGAAGCAGGCGAACTGCCAGGGATGTGATCAGACACGGGTGGCCTCTCGGATTTCAAGAATGACGCCGCGCGAGTCGCACTGGCTCGCATGCTTGGTCAACCCTATTCTCCAGTATTTTGTGGCTTCGGTCAATTCAGCGTCTACATCTTGTCCCTTGTGAAAGAGCCCTAGGGCTCCTTCGGAGAGAAATGGCTCGGCATAATCGAGCAGCAGGGGCAGCGGAGCCAGCGCCCGCGCAACCACGCACTGGACTTTCGGGAGGTCGGTCTTGGTCGACAACGTCTCCAGGCGGACATTGTGGACGATGGCCTGGGTACCGGTTTGGCGCGCTGCCTCGCGAAGAAAGGCGGCCTTCTTTCCGTTGCTTTCGTAGAGATGTGCCTGCAGGTCTGCCGCCATGGCGAGAACCAGGCCAGGAATTCCTGCGCCTGAGCCCAATTCGGCAATGGTGCGAACATCTTTGGGCAGGAGCGGCAAAAGCTGCAGCGAGTCGCAAATGTGCCGGTCCCAGACGTAGGCAACGGTGGCCGGACCAATCAGGTTGATGCGTTGCTGCCAGGTCAGCAGCAGTTTCACATACGTCTCGATCTTCTGCCGTGACTCACGTGAAACATTGTAGCGATCAAGCAGTTCGATGACCCCGGGTGGTGTCATGCCGCGTTCTGCCGGTCTCTGCGCTTTACATGACCCAGAATGACCGCAAGGGCCGCTGGTGTCATGCCGTCTATCCGGGCCGCCTGTCCAAGGGTTGCCGGCTGCACGGCGATCAGCTTTTGACGTAATTCAGCCGACAGGCTGGGCATCGCGGCATAGTCGAGCCCTCCCGGTAGGGCCATTTTTTCCTCCCGCCGAAGTGCTGCAATGTCCAACTCCTGACGCTCCAGATAACCGGAATAGAGGGCTTCCGCTTCAATCGCTTCGATGACATCCGAGCGAAGTCCAGCCAGTTGCGGCCAAAGTGCCACCACTCCCGCCCAACCGATATCCGGCATGCCGATCAGGTCGACGGCGGATCGCCGCAGGCCATCCTGATTGACTTTCAGCCCCCTGCGGGCAGCTTCGCCAGAGGTCATGGTAAGCGAATGTGCCATGTCCAGCCCGTCCCTTATCGCGGCCTCTCGGGTTCTGAAGTGAAATTGACGCTCCCGCCCCACCAGACCAGCCTCGATACCCCAGGAGGTCAGCCGGAGATCAGCATTATCGGCGCGCAATGACAGCCGATATTCGGCCCGAGATGTGAACATGCGGTAGGGCTCGGCAACTCCGCGTGTGACCAAATCGTCAATCATAACGCCGATATAGGCCTGCGATCGGTCCATGATCAGGGGTTGCAGCCCGGCTGCCTGGCGCGCGGCATTGGCTCCTGCGACCAATCCCTGTGCAGCAGCCTCCTCATAGCCGGTGGTGCCATTGATTTGACCCGCCAGGAATAGGCCCTGCATTTTCTTGACCTCAAGGGAAGCCGTCAGTTCACGTGGGTCAACGTAGTCATACTCAATGGCATAACCCCAGCGCTTGATTGTAACGCTTTCCAATCCCGGCATGCTCCGGATGAAGCCCTCCTGGACGTCTTCCGGGAGCGATGTGGAAATGCCATTCGGATAGACGGTGTCATCGTCAAGCCCTTCTGGCTCAAGGAAAACCTGATGGCTGTCCTTGTCGCGGAAGCGCTGCACCTTGTCTTCGATGGAAGGACAATAGCGCGGTCCCACCCCTTCGATTTGGCCGGAGTAAAGGGGTGAACGATGCATGTTGTCTCGGATCAGGCGGTGGCCTTCGGCGGTGGTCGCCGTGATATGGCAAGAGATCTGAGGCGTCTCGATCCGATGGGTCAAGAAGGAGAAGGGAACTGGCTCCGCATCGCCCTTCTGTTCCTCGAGCCGGTTCCAGGCAATGGTGCGTCCGTCCAGGCGGGCGGGCGTGCCTGTCTTCAGCCGGCCCAGTTTAAGCCCAAACATGGACAACTGCTCGGAAAATCCTCTGCTGGGCGGCTCTCCGTGGCGCCCGGCAGGAATCCGACGATCCCCGATATGGATCAACCCGTTCAAGAAGGTGCCCGTGGTGAGAACAACGGCGGAGCAGCCGAGTATTCGGCCATCCTCGCAGGTAACCCCCGCCAGCTTTCCATCCAAGAGTTGAAAGCCATGCGCGGCCCCGGGAATGACTGTCAGGTTTGGCTGGCTGGAGATTGCAGCCTGCATGGCCTGGCGATAGAGCTTGCGATCTGCTTGCGCGCGCGGGCCGCGAACAGCAGGGCCCTTGGATCGATTAAGCAGCCGGAACTGAATTCCAGCCCGGTCTGCCACCCGGCCCATCAAACCATCCAGCGCATCGATCTCGCGAACAAGATGGCCCTTGCCAAGCCCACCGATGGCCGGATTGCACGACATTTCACCAATGGTGTCGGCGCGGTGCGTCAGAAGTGCCGTGCGGGCGCCAAGGCGGGCAGCCGCTGCAGCAGCCTCAGTGCCGGCATGGCCGCCACCAATGACAATGACATCAAAATGGGTGTCCATGCGCGCTTCTCTACGCCAAGCTCATCAACAGGTCAAAACACGTCAGCGTTTCACGTGAAACATGGTCACTTTCCGATGCAGAAGCGGCTGAATATCGCTCCGAGCCATTCTTCAACACCCACCTTGCCCGTCAATCTGCCAATTTCTTCCGAAGCGAGGCGGATCTCCTCAGCCTTTAGCTCCAGCCTGCCCGGCGATACCGCCAGAGCTTCGTTGAGCAACCGAATCGAATTGCGAGCCGCCTTGATCTGCCGGGCACTTACCAGAAGCGATGACTCTACGTCACCGAAACGTAATTGCAGTAGTGTCGACAATTGTTCGATAAATTCCTGAATTCCGTCCCCGGAGCGGGTTGAGAGAAACAAGGCGCTTGTGCTTTCGTTTCGTAGGAGTCCCGATTCAAGGTCACACTTGTTCTGAACAACAAGGCTAGGTTCCCCAACCGGGGTTGCGCTGCCAGGGACATCACTGGACCACACCCAAACGAGTATGTCCGCATCCCTGATCCGAAGCTCGGACCGACGAACTCCCTCGCGTTCCACCTTGTCGGCAACATCTTCGCGCAAGCCAGCAGTGTCGGTCAGGGTCACAGGAATGCCCCTGATGTCGAGAGACACCTCGATCGCATCCCGGGTCGTGCCGGGAACATCGGAGACGATCGCCGCGTCTCTGCGCGCTATGGCATTGAGCAAACTCGATTTTCCGGTATTCGGCAGTCCGGCAAGAACCACGTTGATGCCCTGCCGCACCGCCTCGCCCACCGCGGCACGTTCCACGGCGCTGGTCATTTGCGCCAACACATTGAGGATACGTGCATCTATGCCGGCCGCAGCCTCCTCTGCCACACCGGGTTCGTCTGCGAAATCCACGACCGCCTCGATATCGGCACGGATGAGCAGCAACTGTTGTCGCCAATCATCGAAGGTGAAGCTGGGCATGCCTGACATTTGTCGCAGGGCCTGCCGTCGCTGCGCGGCCGTGCGGGCTTCCAGAAGGTCCGCCATCCCCTCGGCTTCGACAAGATCCATCTTTCCGTTGAGAAAGGCGCGCTTGGTGAATTCACCCGCTTCCGCCGGGCGAACGGATGGATGATCACTCATGGCAGCCATCACGGCACTGACAACCGCCGTGCTGCCATGGAGATGCAGTTCCGCGCAGTCCTCCCCGGTGAAGGATCCGGGCGCAGGCAGCCATACCGCGAGCGCCTTGTCGAGTTGCTCGCCAGTGCGGGGATGCCGCACCACTCGAAGGGCGAGCTCTCTTGGCTTCGGCATCTTGCCAATCAGGCTGCAAAGAAGGGAACCGCAGGCAGGCCCGGAGACGCGGATGACTGAGACGGCGGAGCGCCCAGCCCCGGAGGACAAGGCGAAAACTGTGTCAATACTCGTCATTTCGACCTCGAATCGAACGACGCGTGCGCCTGGTCAGGCGTTCATGGAGTCGAAGAAGTCGCTGTTGCCCTTGGTCTGGCGAAGCTTGTCGAGCAGGAACTCGACCGCATCGACAGTGCCCATGGGATTGAGGATGCGCCGGAGCACATAGGTCTTCTTCAGAATATCTGGCTTGACCAGCAATTCTTCCTTGCGGGTGCCCGAGCGCAGAATGTCGATGGCCGGGAACACACGCTTGTCTGCTACCTTGCGGTCAAGGATGATTTCCGAATTGCCGGTTCCCTTGAACTCTTCAAAGATCACTTCGTCCATGCGGCTGCCGGTATCGATCAGTGCAGTGGCAATGATCGTCAGTGAGCCACCTTCCTCGATATTCCGGGCAGCACCGAAGAACCGCTTGGGGCGCTGCAACGCATTGGCATCGACACCGCCGGTGAGCACCTTGCCAGAGGACGGCACGACAGTGTTGTAGGCGCGGCCAAGGCGGGTGATCGAGTCGAGCAGGATCACCACGTCGCGGCCATGCTCCACCAACCGCTTGGCCTTCTCGATCACCATCTCGGCCACTTGCACGTGGCGGGAGGCAGGCTCGTCGAAGGTCGAACTGATCACCTCGCCCTTCACGGAGCGCTGCATGTCGGTGACTTCCTCAGGCCGCTCATCGATCAACAGAACGATCAGATAGCATTCCGGATGATTTGCCGTGATGGCATGTGCGATGTTCTGCAACAGCACCGTCTTGCCGGTACGCGGAGGGGCGACAATCAATCCGCGCTGGCCTTTTCCAAGCGGGGAGACGATGTCGATCACACGAGATGAGTAGTCCTTCTTGGTCGGGTCACCCGTTTCCATTTCCAGGCGCTCATCGGGATAGAGCGGTGTGAGATTGTCAAAATGCACCTTGTGGCGCGTTTTTTCGGGATCCTCGAAGTTGATCCTGTTGACCTTGACCAAAGCAAAGTACCGCTCGCCTTCCTTCGGGCTGCGGATCTGGCCCTCCACCGTGTCGCCGGTGCGAAGCGTAAACTTCCGGATCTGGCTGGGACTGATGTAGATGTCGTCCGGACCAGCCAGATAATTGGCATCGGGGGAACGCAAGAAGCCGAAGCCGTCCTGCAGAACCTCGACCACGCCTTCGCCGATGATCTCGACATCTCGGACGGCAAGGTTCTTGAGGATTGCGAACAGCAACTCTTGCTTGCGCAATGCACTCGCATTCTCAACTTCAAGTTCCTCCGCAAGCGAGACGAGCTCGGCCGGCGTCTTCAGTTTGAGATCCTGGAGCTTGATCTCTTTCAACTCGTCAATGGCAGTCATTATCTTTTCACTATGGGGGGTTCCGGCGCAGCGGCGGGAACGTTGAGGCGGGGGCGCATCAAGCCGGAGGCGATGCGAAGCAACAGCAATATAGCCGCTCCCATCACTTCAGCCAACAACAAACTCAGAACGGCTTGATAATCACCAGAATCACAATCCCGATCAACAAGACCGTCGGAACTTCGTTGATGATACGAAAATACCGACCATTCTTTGTTTCACGGCCCTCGCGAAGGCTGACCGCATGTCGTTCCAGCAACCCGTGAAACGCCAACATGGCCAACACGAGAAGAATCTTCAGCCAAAGCCAGACCGGCATCGACTGATCCCACCCACCCAGATGTATCAACAGCACACCGGCCACAATCGACACTGCCGCGGCGGGCCGCATGATCGCCCGCAGAAGCCGCCTCTCCATGACCTTAAAGACTTCGATTAAGTCATTTTTTTCTTTATTTTCAACATGATAAACAAAGAGCCTTGGCAGGTAGAAAAGCCCGGCCATCCACGAGATGACGGCCAGAATATGGACAACTTTCAACCAGCCATAAGCGTCACCCATCATGTCGCCTGACGGCATCGACAACCGAGCCTACAACCTCTGGATCAGTCCCCAGCCTGATGCCATGACCAAGGTTGAAGACATGCCGCTGGCGATCAACCGATGTGCAAATCCGCTGAACCTCCGAGGCCACCACGTCTTTCCCAGCCAGAAGAGCAACCGGATCCAGGTTGCCCTGCACAACCACATCCTTGGGGAGATCGGCCAGTTCGAACTCCGTTTCCACACCAATCGCGTTAGCGCCCGGAATCGCGGCAGCCCGGCGCTGCGCCATGCCCACCCCACGCGCAAACACGATAACCGGCAAATCCGGGTGACGAGACTTCACCCCAGCCACAATGGCTGCGAGCGGCCTCATCACGAAATCCTCCAGTTCAGTCCCCACCAGGTCACCTGCCCAAGAGTCGAATATCTGAACCACCTCGGCCCCTGCATCGGCCTGGGCGCTGAGATAATCGATGGATTCCGTCACCAGTCGCTCGATCAGGGCACAAAACCAGGGCTGCCGCTGATAGGCCGCGACCTTGGCCATGACACGGTCCGAACTACCGCCAGCCACCATGTAACTGGCAACCGTCCACGGCGCTCCGCAGAAGCCGATAAGAGCCTGATGGGACGGAAGCTGGGCCCGCGTCAGGCCGACCGTGCGGCACACTTGCCTCACTTCGAATGTCCCAGCTACCGGCTTGAGCCGCTGCAAGTCCTCCATGCTGCGGACGGTCCCCAAGATCGGACCCTCACCCTCGGCAAACTTCAGTGGCAAGCCCATGGCATGGGGGACCACCAAGATGTCGGCAAACAGGATGGCAGCGTCAAGGTCATATCGCCTTAATGGCTGAATAGTTACCTCAGCGGCAAGTTCAGGATTGTAACAGAGATCCACGAAAGATCCCGCCTTCTCACGAACCGCTCGGTATTCAGGCAAGTACCGTCCCGCCTGGCGCATGAACCACATCGGTCGCCGCTGCGCGGTTTTCCGAGTCAGAACATCAAGCAATGCACTGCGGGTTGGCCTGGTACCTTGCCCTGTCTCTATCATTCTGACTCTTCTTGTCTCTTTTGTTTGGACCACGGGAAGCGGGATACATCCCAATCCAATGATCGCCCACAGGTCAAGTGGATCGTTGAAGAAACCCACCCACATATCTCCCGTTAAGGGAAAATTAAGACGTGTTAACAGACCGTTAATGAACTAGAACCAAAGACCGGAACCATCTCTTGCAGTGCTCTCTTGCAGCCTTTGTCCACATGGCCGTTCTGCCATTCTAACGTCAGGCCGACATGTGGACGGAGTGCAGGACAAGCTGGCGACAATCACTTTCACACCATCTGATATCCACATCGTCCACAAATCATCAACACCATGTCACAAGCCGGTTCACAGCGTTACTTTCATCTTCATCTGGTGTCGGACGCCACGGGTGAGACGCTGAATACTGTCGCCAAGGCCGCTGCTGCACAGTATTCCGACTTCCGGCCCATTGCCCATATTTATGCTCTCGTAAGGACACCCTCCCAGCTCAATCGGGCCCTGCGCGAGATCGAGGAGCAGCCCGGAATCGTCCTCTTCACCCTTATCAACCCGGACATCAGGCGCCACCTTGAAGAACAGTGCGACGCCATGGGGGTTCCCTGCCTTTCCATACTTGATCCGATTATCTCGATTCTGTCTCAGTATCTCAATGCCACCTCGCGACCGCAGGTGGGTGGGCAGCATGCATTGAACTCAGATTACTTCCGCCGCATCGACGCCCTGAACTATACGATGTCGCATGACGATGGGCAGAGCATCGACGACCTTGAAAAAGCGGATGTCGTCATTCTTGGCGTCAGCCGCACATCAAAGACACCCACCTCGATCTATCTCGCGCAACGTGGCATCCGAACGGCAAATATACCGATCGTGCCAGGTATTCCGGTACCCCAGAAGCTGATCGATCTGAAGGGGCCCCTTCTGGTGGGACTGATCGCCAGCGCCGAGCGCATTGCGCAGATCAGGCGGCACCGGCTTCTCTCCTTGAAGGAGAGCCGGTGGACCGACTATGTCGACCCTCGCCAGATCACAGATGAGCTGATGCTGATGAAGACACTGTGTTCGAACAATGACTGGCCAATGATTGACGTCACACGCCGCTCAGTGGAAGAGATTGCGGCTACGATTCTCAACATGCTCTCAGACAACAAACGATCAGACAGGTAAAATGCTTGTTCTCGCTTCCACCAGCGCCACACGACAATCCATGCTGAAACACGCCGGATTGGACTTCACGGCAGCAGCGCCATTGGTAGACGAAGGGGCTCTAGTTGCCGCGAACCCGCAGTGGATGCCGCGTGAAACAGCCCTCAAGCTTGCCGAGGCAAAGGCGATGGATGTGTCGCGTCGCGAGCCTGGTGCCCATGTCATCGGCGCCGACCAGGTTCTGGCCTTGGAGAACAAAATCTATGGCAAGCCGCGCGACCGGGCTCATTGCCGCACCCAGCTTCAAGAGCTGCGTGGCCAGATGCATGTTCTGATATCGGCTGTGGTCCTTGCCACGGACGGCACGATCACATGGACACACGTAGACGAAGCGCAACTCGTCATGCGCGACTTCAGCGACGAGTTCCTCGACGCCTACCTCGATGCGATTGGGGATGACTGCAAAACGTCCGTCGGGGGCTACAAGATCGAAGGGCGCGGCGTGCAGCTGTTTCAGTCCATCTCGGGGGATCACTTCACCATACTTGGCCTGCCGCTGGTGCCGCTGCTGGTTCGGCTGCGAGAAGCGGGGGAAGTTGACGCATGATAAATGCCTGTGTCATTGGTTGGCCAATCGCCCATTCGCGATCGCCACTCATACACGGTTACTGGCTCAAGCAGTATGGCATCGACGGAAGCTACACAAGCCGACCCGTAGAACCCGCGCTCCTTGCTGAATTCATTGCCAAGCTACCTCAATCTGGGCTTGCCGGGTGCAATGTCACCTTGCCGCACAAGGAAGCCGTCTTCGGCCTCGTGAAGCACGCTGATGAGTCGACCGAACGACTGGGTGCCGTGAACACCTTGTTCTTGCGTGACGGACGCGCGGTGGGGACCAATACCGATGGCGAGGGCTTCATCAACAGCCTTCGGTCTTCCGTGCCAGACATCAACATTGCGAATGGCCGGGTCATGGTCCTTGGCGCAGGCGGCGCATCACTTGCCGTTGTGAACGCAATACTGGAGCAAGGTGCCTCGGAAGTCGTTGTGGCCAATCGGACCCTCGAAAAGGCCGAACAGCTCCGTCAGCGCTTTGGTCCAAAGGTGTTGCCGCTGGAGTGGGATAAGGCCGGTGACCAACTCACTGAGTGTGCATTGCTGGTGAACACCACATCCCTCGGCATGAAGGGTCAGCCTGAAGTCGGTCTCAACATGTCGCGACTACCGGTCGAAGCAGTTGTCACAGACATCGTCTACACGCCGTTGCGCACCAAGCTCCTGGCGGATGCAGCGGCGCGTGGGAACCGGACGGTTGACGGCCTGGGCATGCTGCTTCATCAGGCGGTCCGTGGTTTCTCGCTTTGGTTTGGCGCAACGCCGCAGGTGACTGATGAACTGCATGATCTTGTCGCGCGTGATATCGATCCGGACTACAGACGATGATCGTCGCGGGACTCACTGGCTCCATTGCCATGGGCAAGAGCGAAACGGCGAAGATGATCGCAGCTAGGGGCATCCCAGTGTTCGATAGCGATGCTGCCGTGCATGACATGTATTCAGCGGGTGGTGAAGCGGTCGAACCGCTTCGTGCTGTGGTGCCGGATGCGATCGGCCATGACGGTGTTGATCGCCGCAAGCTGGCTTCGCTCGTGCAGGCAGATCCGGCATTGCTGAAGCGCATCGAGGCGATTGTTCATCCGCTGGTGCGGGCGCGGCAGGCAACGTTTCTAGCTGATGCTGCACGCCATGCGGAGCTGGCTGTGCTTGACATTCCACTGCTGTTCGAAACCGGCCGCGAGAAAGAGGTCGACGTTGTCATTGTCGTGTCTGCCGATCAGGAACAGCAGAGGAAGCGCGCCCTAACACGGCCGGGGATGACCACCGAAAAACTGGACTTCATCCTGTCGCGGCAAGTGCCCGATGCGGTGAAGCGGGCGAAGGCCGATTATGTGATAGATACGTCGGTGAGCCTTGCTGACACGGCACGGCATGTTGAACGCGTGATCGCTGATATCAGAGTGAAGGGAAGACCCTGAATATGGTGCGTGAAATCATCCTCGATACGGAAACCACCGGGCTCGATCCGGCAAAGGGTGACCGCATCGTTGAAATCGGCGCGGTGGAACTGCTCAACCATCTGCCGACCGGGCGTACCTTTCATGTCTACATAAATCCCGAGCGCGACATGCCGAAAGAAGCGGAGGCAGTACATGGCCTGTCCAGCACCTTCCTTAAGGACAAGCCGGTCTTTGCCTCAATCGCGCAGGACTTCTTGGAATTCCTCGCCGAAGACGTGCTGATTATCCACAATGCAAGCTTCGATATGGCTTTCATCAATGCTGAGCTTGGCTTCCTGCGAATGCCGTCAATTCCGCCGGAGCGGGTGGTCGACACGCTTCATATCGCCCGACAGAAGCACCCTGGAGCCGCCAACAGCCTCGATGCGTTGTGCCGCCGCTATGGCATCGACAACAGCAGACGCACAAAACACGGGGCACTTCTTGATTCAGAGCTTCTGGCGGAGGTCTATCTAGAGCTGATCGGAGGTCGGCAAACGGCTCTTATCCTCGAGGCATCGGTTACAAGGAGGGCCGCAACCACGGTTGCGGCCCAGCAGATTTCCTATCAACGGCCCGCTCCATTACCATCACGCCTGACAGACGAGGAGCGAGCAGCTCACTCGGCTTTCGTGGCAGACCTCGGCGAGCACGCCTTGTGGAAGCAGGCTGACTGAATCAGGCCTGACCCACCGTCTGCTGCTGCATGCGGCGCTGATACATGGAGGCAAAGTCGATCGGATCCAGCATCAGGGGCGGGAAGCCACCATTGCGCGTGGCCTCGGCGAGGATCTGTCGGGCAAATGGAAAGAGCAGGCGGGGGCATTCGATGAGGACCGCGGGGTGCAACATCTGCTGGGGAAAGTTCTCGAGCCGGAAGGTTCCAGCATAGATCAGTTCCGCGGCAAAGGCGACCTTGTCCTGCGCTGTCGCCTTGGCGTCGAGGTGAAGCTCTACCTCGAAATCCGTTGTTGCCAGGGGCCTGGCGTTGACGTTGACCGATATGCTGATCTCGGGCTGTGCGTCCTGGCCAAGCGACTGCGGAGCGTTCGGGCTCTCGAAACTCAGATCCTTGAGATACTGTCCGAGGATGCGCAGCGAGGGCTGCTCCTGCGTTGTCTGGTCCGCGTTGCCGGCAGCCGCGCCTCCATCTTCAGTGACTTCCGGAGCAGCGTCGGACTTCGGGGTATTGGACATCATGGGCCTCTTTCTGGAATTTGCCCTCGCTAACATGGGCACTCGGGGGCTGCAAGCCGGGAAGGGATACGGACCTCAGCCGCCTTCGCGACCACGCACCTCAACCTCGCCGGCGATTTCCACAGCCTCGGCGTCGATCACAGGGCCAAAGCGGCCGTCATCTGTTGGACGCACCGTACTGTAGGTATCGACTCGGAACTGTGAACCTAGCCAGCGCCTCACTAGGGGCAGGAAAAGCAACAAACCAAGGGCGTCGCTGAAAAAGCCGGGGAGAAGGAACAGCAATCCCGAGACCGCCCGCGCAGCTGCCTGCCCGCCGATGCCCTTCAGGGGCGTGGCCTTCTGCACCGGTGAGCGTATCGCTTCCGCGAGGCTCATCCCTGCGGTTTTGATGAGCCTGACCCCGATTGTTCCCCCGAGCAGCATTAGAAGCAGGGTGGGAAACACCCCTATCAGGCTGCCCACCCAGATGATGGACGCGATTTCGGCAGCTGCGGCTGCAAGGAACAGGAGCGGAAGGAAGCGCGTCATCGAGTTTGGGTTCGTCCTTTGGCCTTGGACCCGGAAGGTTGGGACTATATATAGTGCTGCACGGCTGCGGCGTCACCCGGCCGCAACACGCAAACCTTGGGCGCCACGAACTGGTTGATGGAATGAGTTTTGATCCGCTGAACATCCTTCTCCTTGCCGTGGCCTTGGTGGTCTTCTGGCGGCTCAGATCCGTGCTCGGTACGAGGACGGGTGCCGAAAAGCCGCCCTTTGACCTCTTCGGATCGAAACGTGGGCCGGCTCAGGATCCCAGCGGGACCGTTACGCGCCTTCCCGAGACCGTTCCGGTGCCCGCCAATGACGCTGGCGACCGCGATCCCCCGCCGCCCGTATGGAAAGGCTTTGCCGAGGACGGCTCGCCGCTTGCCGCGGCGCTCGACCGCGTGGCCGAAAACGACCCTTCCTTTACGCCCCGTTCTTTTGTGGACGGCGCAAAGCTGGCCTATGAGATGATCATTGAGGCGTTCGCCAAGGGTGACAAGCCGGCTCTCAAGAACCTCCTCTCCAAGGATGTCTTTGATGGCTTTGCCGGTGCGATAGACTCACGGCTGGCCCTGGGCCAGCGGGTTGAGTCCCGTTTTGTCGGCATCGACAAGGCGAAGATCCAGCAGGCGAGCCTCAATGGCCGCAAGGCCACGATCACGATGGAGTTCGTAAGCGAGCTCATCTCGGCCACCTATGACAAGGCCGGAGAGGTGATCGACGGAGATCCGAAGGAGATCCGCCAGGTGACCGATGTCTGGACCTTCGAGCGCGATGTTGGCTCTCGTGATCCGAATTGGAAGCTGGTGGCCACCGAAGCACCGGCATAACCGCCGGCTACGCGGCATGGACGGTCAACTCACTCTTTCTGACCTGGCCGATCTTGAGGGCTGGGGTGGCCACGACCACGATACATCACGCGACGTGTTCCGGCTGTCCTGCCGCGAAATGCTGGAGCAGGGCTCGGGTTTCAAGCGGTTGGTTCGCTTTGGCGGCAGCCCGTCATCCTGGCGTTGCGCCTGCCTCTCCGCCTTCGAGTCGGGGCCTGCCCGTGGTTACTTCGAGCGCATGTTCCGGGCCTATCGGGTCCATGATGGGGAACGCCCGGCCGGACTTTTCACCGGATATTTCGAGCCGGAGGTAGACGGAAGCCGCAGCCGCAGCGACGCGTTCCACGTCCCAGTTTATCGCCGCCCGGCCGATCTCGTCACCTTTGGGGCTGAGGACAGGTCACGAGGCGGCCTCGCCTATGGCCGCTTCACAGCGGGCGCACCGGCACCCTACCTCACGCGCCGCGAAATTGAGGAGGGCGCCCTGGCGGGACAGGAGTTGGAGATCGTGTGGCTCAGGGACTGGGCCGACGCCTTCTTCATCCAGATCCAGGGATCAGGTCGGGTGCGCCTGGCGGAAGGTGGCACCATGCGTTTGTCCTACGCCGCCAAATCGGGCCATGCCTATACCGCCATCGGCGGGCTTCTCGTGCAACGCGGCCTGGTCAGCGAGAAGGCCATGTCCATGCAGGCGATCCGCGCCTGGATGGCGTCAAACCCGGAGGACGCGCGCGAATTGATGTGGGAGAACCGCTCCTTTGTGTTTTTCCGCGAGATTGACCTGGAAGATCCTGAGCGCGGCGCGCTTGGTGCCCAGCATGTGCAGCTCACGCCCCGGCACAGCCTGGCCGTGGACCGCAGCTTTTGGATGCTCGGAACGCCGGTGTGGCTGGACACGCTGGCCCCGTCGGGAGTGGACAATGCCATGACGCCGTTCCGGCAGCTTCTCATCGCGCAGGATACCGGTAGCGCCATCACGGGCCTTGCCCGCGGCGATGTTTACTGGGGCTTCGGCGATGGTGCGGCGCAGATTGCAGGCCCGATGAAGAGCAGCGGGACAATGACCGTACTTCTTCCCAACGCGGTGGCAGACGAGTTGGGCCTTCCGACATGACCCGCAAGCCTCCCGACTATGAGCTCTGGCTGGAAACCACCAAGACAGTGAAGCCGCTGCGCTCACGCCCACGCGGAACGGCACCGAAGCTCCCCGGCATGTCACTGGTTGCCAGAAGGTCCAGCAGCCTTCCATCGGCACCGCACGTGCATGTGCCCTCGCCCTTGCACAAGCCGCCGCCGCAGATCACCGGCCTTGACCGGCGTACAACGCAACGCCTGACGCGCGGTCAGATCGAAATCGAGCGCCGCTTCGACCTTCACGGCACGGGCATCGAAATGGCTCGCATTAATCTGCTGGGCTTCCTGCGCGACGCACAAGCGATGGGTGCGCGCAACGTACTGGTCATCACCGGCAAGGGTGCCTCGCCTTTCTCGCGGCACACGCTGCATGGTGCCGGGCATTTCCATGCGCCTGAACGTGCCGGACGACTGCGCAAGCTGGTGACGGAGTGGTTCCATGAGGCTGAGTTCCGAAGCCTGGTTGCCGGCTTCCAGCCAGCTCATCCGAAACATGGTGGAGGCGGTGCCTATTACGTCCGCATTCGCCGCATTCGGGAGGAGCGGTGACGCCGTTCGGTGACAGGATGCGAAAGCTGCGCTCTGAGCGTGGCATCACGCTGAAGGAGATGGCGGAGGCGCTCGGCGTTTCATCTGCCTATCTCTCTGCGCTTGAGCATGGCAAGCGTGGCCGCCCTGGCTGGCACCTGATTCAGCGCATCCTTGCCTACTTCAACATCATCTGGGATGAAGCCGACGAGGTGGTGCGCCTCGCCCGCATCTCTCACCCTCGTATCACGATCGACACGTCCGGTCTTGACCCCAAGGCCACAGAACTTGCCAACCGCCTCGCTGACGAGATTGGCAAGCTCGACGCGACCACCCTCGATGAGCTTCTGTCGACACTCGGCCGCAAGCGGCAGAGGGCTAGAGGATAAATTTCGAGAGATCGGCGTTCTTGGCCAGCACACCAACCTGGGCCTCGACATAAGCGCTGTCGATTACCACTTTCTCACCTGAACGGTCTGGCGCAGCGTAGCTCACGTCATCGAGCAAGCGCTCCATTACCGTCTGCAGTCGTCTGGCGCCGATGTTCTCGACACTGGCATTGGTGTCGGCCGCGATCTGTGCGATCGCAGCAATGCCGTCGGAAGTGAAATCGAGGGTGACGCCCTCAGTCAGGAGCAATGCGCAATACTGCCTTATGAGGCTTGCCTCCGGTTCCGTCAGAATGCGTTCGAGGTCATGCCGGTCAAGCGCCTTGAGTTCGACGCGGATCGGCAGACGTCCCTGGAGTTCGGGCAGCAGGTCCGATGGCTTTGCAATGTGGAATGCGCCAGATGCAATGAACAGGATGTGGTCTGTCTTCACCGGTCCATGCTTGGTCGACACCGTCGTGCCCTCGATCAGCGGCAGCAGGTCACGCTGAACGCCCTCGCGACTGACATCGGCACCCTGACGCTCCGAACGGGCGCAGATCTTGTCGATCTCATCGAGAAAGACGATGCCATTCTGTTCGACCGCCTCGATGGCATCCTGAACGATCTGGTCCTGGTCGAGCAACTTGTCGGATTCCTCGGCTAGCAACACGTCGTGGCTGGCCTTCACTGTCATGTGTCGCGTCTTGGTGCGGCCGCCGAAAGCCTTGCCCAGCATGTCCGAAAGATTGACCACGCTTGCAGAGCCCCCCGGCATTCCAGGAATCTCGAAGTTGGCAGCGCCCGTGTCTGCAATCTGGATCTCGATCTCCTTGTCGTCGAGTTCACCTGATCGCAGCTTGCGCCGGAAGGCCTCGCGGGTCGTTTCAGAGGCATTTGCACCCACCAGCGCCTCGATCACCCGCCGCTCGGCATTGACTTGTGCCTGTGCCTCGACATCCTTGCGCCGCGCTACCTTTGTCATGGCGATTCCCGACTCGAGAAGGTCTCGCACGATCTGATCGACATCGCGGCCGACATAACCGACTTCGGTGAACTTGGTGGCCTCCACTTTCAGGAACGGCGCATTGGCGAGCCTGGCAAGCCTGCGGGCAATCTCTGTCTTGCCGACGCCCGTAGGTCCGATCATCAGAATGTTCTTCGGCATCACCTCGTCCCTGAGCGTGCCCTCCAGCTGCTTTCGTCGCCAGCGGTTTCGCAGGGCGATGGCAACCGCGCGCTTGGCCTCGGTCTGTCCGATGATATGGCGATCGAGTTCAGAAACGATCTCACGCGGGGAAAAGTCGGTCATGTCTTCGCTTCCACTCAGGCCGTTGCCAGGGTTTCAATCGTCAGGTTATTGTTGGTGTAGACGCAAATCTCGGCGGCAATTGCCATCGCCTTTCGGGCAATGCTCTCGGCGTCAAGATCACCGTCAGCCAGGGCCCGCGCGGCGGCCAACGCGTAGTTGCCTCCGGAGCCGATGGCGATGATGCCTTTTTCGGGCTCCAGCACGTCGCCGGTGCCGGTGAGAACCAAGGTCACCGACTTGTCAGCGACGATCATCATGGCTTCGAGGCGGCGGAGGTAACGGTCGGTGCGCCAGTCCTTGGCCATTTCCACGCAGGCACGGGTGAGTTGGCTGGGATATTGTTCCAGCTTCGACTCGAGCCGCTCGAAAAGCGTCATGGCGTCTGCGGTCGCGCCGGCAAAGCCGCCGATCACCTGGCCGGTGCCGAGCGGCCGCACTTTGCGCGCATTGCCCTTGATCACCGTCTGCCCGAGGCTCACCTGGCCGTCGCCTGCGATCACCACCTTTCCCCCCTTTCGGACTGAGAGGATGGTAGTTCCGTGCCAGGTGATGGTCTCAGCCATGGGTAATGTCCTTCTGAACGCCTGCCGCCTCATGTAGGCCGCCCGGGCCCCAAAGAAAAGGCGGCCTTGGCCAATTCCTGCTGCATCTGCTAAGACGCCCGGCACTCTGTCAGCTGGACGTACCCCGCGATGCGCAAGGCCACGATCGACCGAAAGACCACCGAAACCCGCATTTCCGCCTCCGTGGACCTCGACGGCACAGGGTCCTACGATGTCAGAACGGGTGTCGGTTTCCTCGACCATATGCTGGAACAGCTCTCCCGCCATTCGCTGATCGATTTGACGTTGAAGGCGGAGGGTGACCTTCACATCGACTTTCACCACACGGCCGAGGATTCCGGCATTGCCATCGGCCAGGCCGTGGCCAAGGCGCTGGGGGACCGCAAGGGTATCCGTCGCTACGCCAGCCTGCACCTGCCGATGGACGGCACCCTCACCCGCGCCGCGATCGATGTATCTGGTCGGCCCTTCCTCGTCTGGAAGGTGGACTTCAGTGCTCCGAAGATCGGTGACTTCGACACCGAGCTGGTACGTGAATGGTTTCAGGCCTTCACGATGAATGCCGGCATCACGTTGCACGTCGAAACGCTCTATTCCGACAACAACCACCATGTCGCGGAATCCTGCTTCAAGGCCCTGGCGCGGGCGTTGCGCGAGGCCATCGAAATCGATGCACGGCAGAAGGACAGGATTCCCTCCACCAAGGGAACCCTGGCAGGTTGATGAAAATCTACACTGTTCTCGAGCCGCCGGACGGCAAGTCGGAGCGCGTGGCCTTCGTACCCGAGGGATTTTCCTGGGGTGCGTTGGTGTTTGGCCTGTTGTGGGCGCTGTGGCACCGCATGTGGGTGGTGTCCTTGCTGTTGTTTGCTGTCTCAGCGATCTTGAGCATTGCCACCAATCTCGAATTGCTTGGGCCAGGTTTTGCAGCCCTGCTACAATTTGGCATCGGGCTGATTTTCGCGTTCGAGGCGCGCAGCCTTCAGGCGAAGTCGCTCGAGCGTGTTGGTTTCCGTCGTGCTACGCTGATCCAGGCGAGCAATGGTGAGGCGGCAGAACGTGTCTATTTCTCGGGTCGCCGGCCTGTTTCGCGTCCCTTGCAAGTTCGTGCAACGCCTGACGACACGCTTGGCATTTTCGGCAATGTTTGAGGCCGTTCCGTGAGCGTCGCGATTATCGATTATGGATCGGGCAATCTCCATTCGGCTGCCAAAGCCTTCGAGCGCGCTGCGCGTGACAATGGCCTTGCCGTTGCCGTCGAGGTCACGGCAGATCCCGCCGTGCTGCGCAGGGCGGAACGCCTCGTGCTTCCGGGTGTCGGCGCATTCAAGGATTGCCGCAACGGGCTCATGTCTGTGCCGGGGCTGTGGCAAACGCTCGAAGAAGAGGTCCTCAACAAGGGAAAGCCATTCCTCGGCATCTGCGTTGGCATGCAGCTCATGGCGTCACGCGGGTTGGAGCATGATGTCACCGAAGGCTTTGGCTGGATCCCCGGTGACGTGAAGCCGATCGCCCCGCGCGATCCCTCGCTGAAGGTTCCTCACATGGGCTGGAACACACTGGACCTCCGGCGCACGCATCCATTGCTCCAGGGCCTGGTGCTCGGCGATGCAGGTCTCCATGCCTATTTCGTCCATTCGTATCATCTTGACGCCGAACGGCAATCAGACGTGATTGCCACCACAGAACACGGTCAGACGGTGACGGCGATGGTCGGGCGCGATAATCTCGCAGGCACCCAGTTTCATCCGGAAAAGAGCCAGGCGCTGGGGCTCAACCTTCTCGCCAATTTCCTGAGGTGGCGGCCATGATCCTGTTTCCCGCCATCGACTTGAAGGACGGCCAGTGCGTGCGCCTGAAGCTGGGCGACATGGACCAGGCCACCGTATTCAACGATGACCCCGCCGCGCAGGCGCTGAGCTTTGAAGCGCAAGGCTTCGAATGGCTGCACTTGGTGGACCTCAATGGCGCCTTTGCCGGCAGGCCTGTGAACAAGACAGCGGTGGAGGCGATCCTTGGGGCTGTGAAGATCCCGGTCCAGCTTGGCGGCGGCATCCGCAATCTCGGCCAGATCGAGTCATGGCTCAATCAGGGCATCCGCCGGGTCATTCTCGGTACCGTTGCCTTGCGCGACCCGGCATTGGTGCGCGAAGCCTGCCGAATGTTTCCGGGCCGGATCGCGGTTGGAATTGACGCCAGGGGCGGACGGGTGGCCGTCGAGGGTTGGGCGGAAACGTCAGACCTTGCGGCAACGGACCTGGCGAGGCGCTTCTCTGATGCTGGCGTCTCCGCCATCATTTTTACTGATGTTGACAGGGACGGGATTCTGAAGGGGCTCAATATCGAGTCAACACTTGAGCTCGCACAGGCCGTCCCGATTCCGGTCATCGCCAGTGGCGGTCTTGCTTCGATGAATGACATCCACCGGATGCTGCATCCGGACTGCAGTATCCTGGAGGGCGCGATCTCCGGACGGGCGCTCTATGATGGGCGCATCGACGTGCCGGAGGCACTTCGCCTCCTTCGGGGAGCTCGCTGATGCTCAAGGCGCGGCTCATCCCCTGCCTCGACGTAAAGGACGGCCGGGTCGTCAAGGGCGTGAACTTCGTCGATCTCCGCGATGCCGGAGATCCGGTGCAGATCGCTCAGGCCTATGACGCGGCGGGTGCCGACGAACTCTGCTTCCTTGACATCACCGCTACGCATGAGAACCGCGGCATCATCTTCGACGTGGTTCAGCGTACCGCCGAAGCCTGCTTCATGCCGCTCACCGTCGGTGGTGGTGTGCGCACACTGGATGACATTCGCCGGCTGCTGCTGGCCGGTGCCGACAAGGTCTCGATCAATTCCGCGGCTGTCGCCAATCGTGACTTTGTAAGGCAGGCCGCCGAGAAATTCGGTGCGCAATGTGTCGTGGTTGCCATCGACGCCAAGTCGGTGTCGCCAGGCAAGTGGGAAATATTCACCCATGGCGGCCGCAAGCCGACGGGCATCGACGCGGTTGAATTCGCCTGCGAGGTCACTGCGCTGGGCGCCGGCGAGATCCTGCTTACCTCAATGGACCGCGATGGAACCGGCAACGGCTTTGACATCGAGCTTACGCGGACTGTCGCCGATGCCGTGTCCGTGCCCGTCATTGCCTCGGGCGGGGTCGGCACGCTTGATCATCTCGTGGGCGGCATACGCGATGGCCATGCCACGGCGGTGCTTGCCGCGTCGATCTTTCACTTCGGCACCCATTCCATTGGCGAGGCCAAGCGGCATCTCTCGGCTGCTGGCATTCCCATGCGGCTCAGCTAGGACGAGGCATATGACTGATCACCGGCTTGATGTTCTGGCGATGCTTGCGGATGAGATCGCAATGCGGAGCACTGCATCTCCCGAGACCTCCTACACGGCGAAGCTCCTCTCGCAGGGCGTGGAGAAATGCGCCAAGAAATTCGGCGAGGAAGCGGTCGAGCTCGCACTCGCTTCCGTACTTCGCAACACCGAGCAAACCAAGGCGGAAGCCGCCGACGTTCTCTATCACCTTTTCGTGCTGCTCGCGGCCTCTGGCGTGAAGCTCTCGGATGTCATGGCCGAACTCGCCTGTCGCCAGGGTGTGAGCGGCATCGCCGAGAAGGCGTCCCGGCCCAAGGATTGACCCATGGAAGAACTCGTCAAGGAAGTCTCGCCTTTCCGCCGCTTCGCCCGCGAGGAGTGGTCAGCCCTGCGCGCCGATACGCCGATGACGCTGACCCAGAAAGACCTGGACGAGCTGCGCGGCCTCAATGACAGGATCGACCTCAACGAGGTCGAGACCATCTACTTGCCGCTGTCACGACTGCTCAATCTCTATGTGGCCGCGACCCAGGGCCTGTTCCGCGCCACCAACAACTTCCTCCATCTCACCGAGCGCAAGGTGCCCTATGTGATCGGCATGGCCGGAAGCGTTGCGGTGGGCAAGAGCACCACGGCTCGCATCCTGCAACGCCTCCTCGCGCGCTGGCCCAAGCATCCGAAGGTCGATCTTGTGACGACTGACGGTTTCTTGTTGCCCAATGCGATCCTCGAGCGGGAGGGTTTGATGACCCGCAAGGGGTTCCCCGAGAGCTATGATCTGCCAGCGATCCTGCGCTTCCTGTCGGACATCAAGGCTGGCAAGCGCAATGTGACGGCCCCGCTCTATTCCCACCTCACCTATGATGTGTTGAAGGATGAACGCGCCGTCATCGATCAGCCCGACATCCTGATCGTCGAGGGTGTCAACGTGCTTCAAACTGGACGCCCGCCGCGTGATGGGCGCGGCATTCCCAACAGTTCGGACTTTTTCGATTTCTCGGTCTATATCGACGCCGACACCGCAGATCTGAAGACCTGGTATATCGAGCGCTTCCTGACGCTGCGCGACAGCGCCTTCCGCAATCCGAAGTCCTACTTTCATCGCTATGCGACGCTTTCCGACAAGGAGGCGCAGCAAACGGCAACCCGCATCTGGGACACGATAAACCTGGTGAACCTACGCGAGAACATCCTGCCGACCCGCCCGCGCGCCGACCTGGTGCTGCGCAAGGGCGCGGATCATTTCATCCGCAGTGTCTTCCTCAGGAAGCTATAGGAGTCCAAGCGTCTCCGCATGGGTGCGCAGCTTCACCTCGGGTCTCGCACCGATATGTGAAATCACTTCTGCCGCGGCCATTGATCCCAGCCGGGCTGAATCGTAAAGCGTCCTGCCATTGGTGAAGCCGTACAGGAAGCCCGACGCAAAAAGATCACCCGCGCCGGTGACATCAACTACCTTGTTCACGGGATGGGCTGGGCTCTCAAGAATATCGCCTCCCTTCACGACCACGCAGCCCTTCTCGGAACGCGTCACGACGGCAATGGGGCAATCTGCGGCAACTGCTTTGGTGGCCGCGCCGAAATCCTCGGTCTGGTAAAGCGACTTTATTTCGGTTTCGTTGGCAAAGACGATGTCAATATCGTTGCGAATGAGGTCGAGGAAGCTGTCACGGTGCCGTTCAACGCAAAAGGAATCTGAAAGGGTGATCGAGGTCCGCCGGCCCGCCGCCCGTGCGATTTTGGCGGCCAGCTTGAAGGCTTCCTTGGCCTCTGGCCTGTCCCACAAGTAACCTTCCATGTAGGTGACCTGCGCGGCCTCGACGACTTTCCTGTCAACGTCCGCGACAGTGAAGTTCACGCAGGCGCCGAGATAGGTGTTCATGGTGCGCTCGCTGTCCGGCGTCACCAGGATGAAGGAGCGCGCGGTGGCCGGGCCGTCGGTAGCCGGCGCAGTATCAAACGCGACGCCCTGTGCCCGCATATCATGCCGGAAGATGGAGCCGAGCTGATCGGCCTTCACCTTGCCGAAATAGGCGGCCTTCCCGCCGAGGGAAGCAACGCCCGCGGCCGTGTTGCCCGCCGAGCCACCGGACACTTCGATCGCCTGGCCCATGTCCCCGTACAGCTGCTCGGCTCGCGCCTCGTCGATCAGGTTCATTGAGCCCTTGACCAGTCCGTGGCGGGATACGAAATTGTCTTCCACCCGCGCGATGACGTCGACGATCGCGTTGCCGATGCAGAGGACGTCAAAGCCGGAAGCCGTCATGTCATTCTCCTTGAATTAGCCCCCCGGCCTAGCGAAGGGCGCTTGCGCTGGCAAGCAGGGGTGATTACGTGGTGAACATGTTCAAATCTGCCTTCAGGGCCTTTGGCGACCTGCTGTCGCCGGAATTCCGCTCCGTTCTGGTCAAGGCGCTGGGCCTGACCATTGCGCTGTTCATTGCCGTGCTGATTATCGCCGAGGTGCTGATCGCAAGTTTCACCCATTTTTCATGGCCTTGGGCAGACCAGCTGGTGGGGGTGGGAACCGGTCTGGCGTTATTGGTGGCCTTCTTCTTCCTGATGTCCCCGGTGACGGCCGCCTTCGCGGGCCTGTTTCTTGATCAGGTGGCGGAAAAGGTCGAGGAACGACACTATCCGTGGGATCCGCGTGGAACGCCCCTACCGGCGGGGCGCGCCATTCTGATGGCGATCCAGTTCTTCATCGTGGTTCTGGTGGTGAATCTCGCGGTGCTGCCGATGGTCTTTTTCGGGTTTGGTGCCTTCCTGCTCGTTGCCGCCAATGCCTACCTCATCGGCCGCGAGTATTTCGAGATGGTAGCGATGCGACACATGTCGATGGAAGAAGCGAAGATTCTCCGCCGGGAAAACAGCCCGACGATATTCGTTGCCGCGTTGCTTCCGGCCCTGATGTCGTTGATCCCCTTCGTGAACCTTACCACGCCGCTGTTCTCAACGGCCTATTTCACCCATCTTTTCAAATCGGTGCGGGCGTCTTCGGCCTGAACGTGCAGATGTCGGCGATCAGGCAGTGCCAGCACTCCGGACGCCGGGCCTTGCACACATAGCGGCCGTGCAGGATCAGCCAGTGATGGGCGTGGCGACCGTAGGCCTTGGGCACCACCTTCAGAAGCTTCAGTTCCACGTCCAGCGGCGTCTTGCCGGGTGCGAGGCCCATGCGGTTTCCGAGTCGGAACAAATGCGTATCGACTGCGATCGTCGGGTGTCCGAAGGCGATGTTCAGAACCACATTGGCGGTCTTTCGCCCCACTCCGGGAAGGGCTTCCAGCGCATCCCGGTCGTCGGGAACCTGGCCGTCGTGGCTGTTGATGAGCTGCTGCGACAACAGGATCACGTTTCTGGCTTTGCCGCGAAACAATCCGATGGTCTTGATCGCGTCCCGGACCGTATCTTCGCCAAGTGCCACCATCTTCTGGGGGGTATCGGCAATGGCGAACAGTGGCTTGGTGGCCTTGTTCACACCTTCGTCCGTCGCCTGCGCGGAAAGTACGACGGCAACGAGCAATGTGTAGGGGTTCACAAAATGAAGTTCGCCCTTGGGTTCAGGGTTGGCGGCCTGAAAACGGCGGAACATCTCCTCCACGTCCGGCGGCTTGAGGCGGCTTGCTTTGGCCATGTGTCCGGTGTTCCCTTGCTTCACTTGAGGTAGAACAGCCGGATGGATGATCGCAATAGCAAAGTCTGGCAGGCAACGCTGACACCACACCGCAGTCTCAGCCGAAACGGCTTCTTCATTCTCATGGGGCTGGTGGGTGCTGTGAACCTCGTCGTCGCCGTAATGTTCGTCATACTTGGTGCCTGGCCCATTGCCGGTTTCGCGGGGCTCGACGTGCTGCTTGTTTGGTGGGCATTCCGTGTCAATTTCGCCGATGCCCGCAAGCTGGAACGCATCTCCATCACCGAGCACGAACTGGTCCTCGACCGCATGAGTGAAAAGCGCCCACTTGAGCAGCAGCGATTTGTCCGTCGCTGGGTGCGGGTTGAACTCGAAGAGGACCATGACCGGGAGCTCATCGGGCAACTGCTGATCATTTGCGGCAGGACACGTATTGCGATTGGCGATTTTCTGGCGCCGGAAGAACGAAAGACTTTGGCGACGGCCCTCAAGTCCGCCCTGGCCATTCCACGTATCTGATCAGCTTTCGGGTGGGAATGGCGCTGCGCAAAGGCTAGGTTTTCTTCATGGACAACGCGATCGATTTGAAGGAATCAGCTCGGGATTATGAGATTGTGCGTCATAACCTCGACTTTCTACGAGAGCGCTGGCGTGAACAGCCATCCCTCGAATTGCTGGCTGAGCGGAATGGCCTCAGCGCCGCGCATCTTCAGCGCCTGTTTATGCGCTGGGCCGGCCTGAGCCCAAAGGCCTTCGTACAGGCCCTCACCATTGACCATGCCCGCAAACTGCTGCGTGATTCAGCCAGTGTGCTCGATACTAGTTACGAGGTCGGTCTTTCCGGTCCCGGCCGTCTCCATGACCTATTTGTGACCCATGAGGGCATGACGCCAGGCGCATACAAGGCCCGCGGAAAAGGCCTCGTCATTCGCTATGGTTTTCATGACTGCCCTTTCGGCAAGGCTCTGCTACTGATCTCCGATCATGGCATCTGTGGACTTGCCTTTGCAGATGAGGGACAGGAGGAAGCAAGCTTTCTCGACATGCGGAACCGGTGGCCTGATGCTGAATATCTCCATGATCAAGCAGCAACGGCTGGGCCCGTTGCCCGCATTTTCAACCCCGGACGATGGAAGGCCGAACAACCGCTGCGCATCGTTTTCATCGGTACGGAATTCGAGACAAGGGTTTGGGAAACGCTACTGAGAGTTCCCATGGGTCGGGCAACGACCTATTCCGACATTGCAGGCCATCTTGGCAACCCCAAGGCGTCGCGCGCAGTGGGTAGCGCGGTGGGCAAGAACCCCATCTCTTTCGTGGTGCCGTGCCACCGGGTGCTGGGTAAGTCCGGCGGGCTTTGCGGCTACCACTGGGGGTTGACCCGCAAGCAGGCCATTATCGGCTGGGAGGCCGGGCTGATAGAAAGCGGCAACACGGATGCCTGACCCTCAGCCGGCCGTCTTGCGCAACCGGATGATGATGTCGACCCGGTCGATTTCGGTACCCGGCGGCAAGGCGGGCAGCCCCAAGACCTCAAGGTCGCTCGTGCCAATGTCGACCAGCGAATCGGTTTCCTCAAGGTAGTAGTGGAAATGGTTCGAGGTGTTGGTGTCGAAGAAGGTGCGGTCGCCTTCGAAAGCCACTTCGCGCAAGAGTCCCGCAGCCTTGAACTGGTTCAGGGTGTTGTAGACCGTCGCCAGGGACACATCGATACGCGCCGCCACCGCTTCATGGTGGAGGCTTTCGGCGCTTACGTGGCGGTCGCCTGCTCCAAACAGGATGGCAGCCAAAGATAGACGCTGCCGGGTGGGGCGGAGCCCCGCCAGCCTCAGGCGTTCAGCCAGATCTGTTTCCTGCAATTGCATGTTGCCGTCCTTATAGGCCAAAGACCTTAAGCAAGGCAATATTGGCGCCAGTGGGGCAGAAGGACGTCCCTGAAACCGGGCTTGGACCAGATATTTCCATGTGATAGGAACGGCGGAACCGGTGCAGGCCGGTGGAGCTTGGGACCAGAGGCAGAATGTACCAACCGAAGTCGAGCTATGATTACGAGGATCTTCTGGCCTGCGGGCGCGGCGAGCTCTTCGGGCCAGGAAATGCCCAGCTTCCGCTTCCTCCGATGCTAATGTTCGATCGGATCACTGAGATTTCCAAGGATGGCGGCGCCCAAGGCCTCGGCAAGGTTGTCGCCGAATTCGACATCAAACCAGACCTGTGGTTTTTTGGCTGCCACTTCCAGGGTGACCCCGTGATGCCTGGCTGCCTTGGTCTCGATGCGTTGTGGCAGATGACAGGCTTTTTCCTTGGCTGGCTGGGTGAACCTGGCCGCGGCCGCGCCCTTGGCGTAGGCGAGGTAAAGCTCTCAGGCATGGTTACTCCTGCCGTCAGGAAAGTCACTTATGAAGTCGAGGTCACGAGGCTGATTCTTCGCAAGCTCAAGATGGCGGTCGCGAACGGCATCATGAGGGCCGATGGTGAAACGGTCTATCAGGTTACCGATATGAAGGTCGGGCTGTTTCAGCCTACGGCCTGAGAAAGGAAGTCAGCATGCGGCGTGTGGTCGTAACCGGCCTCGGCATCGTGTCGAGCATCGGCAACAATGTGCAGGAAGTCCTCAATTCGCTGTTCGAGGCAAAGTCCGGCATCGTGAAAGCGGCGGACTACGAGAGGCTTGGCTTCCGTTGTCAGGTGCATGGCGCGCCCTCCTTCGATCTCGAAAGCGTCGACCGCCGTGTTCGTCGCTTCATGGGCGATGGCGCTGCCTGGAACTACGCCGCCATGCAGCAGGCGATCATCGATTCCGGTCTTGAGGAGTCGGACGTCAAGAATGACCGCACCGGGATCATCATGGGTTCCGGCGGCCCTTCGACCCGTACCATCGTTCAGGCGGCTGATACGACCCGCGAAAAGGGCCCGAAGCGTGTTGGCCCCTTCGCGGTGCCAGCTGCCATGTCGAGCACCAATTCGGCAACGCTCGCGACACCCTTTGGCATCCGCGGCGTGAACTATTCGATTTCTTCGGCCTGCGCCACCTCAGCCCATTGCATTGGCAATGCGGCGGAGCTGATCCAGTGGGGCAAGCAGGACGTGATGTTTGCAGGTGGCGGCGAGGAACTGGATTGGACACTCTCCGTGCTGTTTGATGCCATGGGTGCGATGTCGTCCAAATACAATGACACGCCGGCCAAGGCCTCGCGCGCCTATGACAGGAACCGCGATGGTTTCGTGATCGCCGGCGGCGCTGGCACCGTGGTGCTCGAGGAGCTCGAGCACGCTAAGGCGCGTGGTGCCAAGATCTACGCCGAGCTGACCGGTTATGGCGCAACATCGGACGGCTACGACATGGTGCAGCCCTCGGGCGAAGGCGCCATCCGCTGCATGAAGCAGGCCATCGCCGGCGCCGGCACCATTGACTACATCAACCCGCACGGCACCTCGACGCCGATTGGCGACAAGAAGGAGATCGAGGCGATCCGCGCCGTCTTCGGCGACAGAATCCCGCCCATCTCCAGCACCAAATCGCTGACCGGCCATTCGCTGGGTGCGGTGGGCGTGCAGGAGGCGATCTATGCACTCCTGATGATGAAGAACAACTTCATCTGTGAGAGCGCGAACATCGAGGAGCTCGATCCCGAGTTCGCCGACGTGCCGATCGTTCTCAAGCGCATCGACAATGCGAAACTCAACACCGTGATGTCGAACAGCTTCGGCTTCGGCGGCACCAACGCAACCCTCGTCTTCCAGCGCTACAACGGCTGATCAGCACATGACAAATTCTCTGATGGCGGGTCGCCGCGGGCTCATTATGGGTGTCGCGAACGACCACTCGATTGCCTGGGGCATCGCCCAGCAGCTCCACAAGCACGGAGCGGAACTCGCCTTTACCTACCAGGGAGAAGCCTTCGGCAAGCGTGTGAAGCCACTGGCGGAGTCTGTTGGTTCATCCACGTTGCTGCCCTGTGACGTCGAGGACGTCGGCACAGTCGATGCGGTTTTCGACACGCTCAAGCAAAAATGGGGAAGCATCGATTTCGTGGTGCACGCCATTGCATTCTCGGACAAGAACGAACTCAAGGGCATGTATGCCGACACCACCCGCGAGAACTTCATCCGCACCATGGTGATTTCCTGTTTTTCCTTTACTGAGATCGCCAAGCGCGCCGCTGCGCTCATGCCCAACGGCGGCTCGCTGGTCACGCTCACCTATGGTGGCTCTGTGCGGGTCATGCCAAACTACAATGTCATGGGCGTTGCCAAGGCGGCGCTGGAATCTTCAGTTCGGTATCTTGCCGCTGACTATGGTCCCCAGGGCATTCGCGTGAATGCCATCTCGGCTGGTCCCATGCGTACGCTGGCTGGGGCTGGCATCGGCGATGCGCGAGCCATGTTCAGTTTTCAGCAGGACCATGCTCCCCTTCGCCGTACGATCACGCTTGACGAGGTTGGTGGAGCAGGCCTCTACCTGCTGTCTCCGCTTTCCGGGGGCGTGACGGGTGAGATCCACTATGTCGACTCGGGTTACAACATCATCTCGATGCCGCGTCCGGAAGATCTCAAGAACGGTTCCCTCGAAACCAAGTCCAACTGACGCCCTAGCGATCGAGATAGTTCGACTGTTCGAGCGACATGATTGTCGGCTTGCGGCCGGTCAGTGGATTGTCGGGGTTCCAGGCCAGCTTCGTTTCGTAGAAGCGAGTGGCGAGGGCGTCATACATCACCAGACGTCCGGCAAGACTGTCGCCGATGCCAAGGATCTCCTTGATGACCTCCATGGCCTGCATGGACCCCAGGATCCCAGGCAATGCGCCAAGTATCCCCGCCTCCTCACAAGCCGGAAAAAGCCCGCGCGGCGGCAGATCGCCCATCAGGCAGCGGTAGGTCGGCCAGGGCTTTCCCTCCGGCGATGATTCGTGTGGCTTGAAGGTCGAGAGTTGGCCATCGAACTGTCCAACCGCCGCCGTCACCAGTGTCTTCCTTGCGAAGAAGCACGCATCGCTGACGAGGTAGCGTGTCGGGAAGTTGTCGCAGCCGTCGGCCACGATGTCATAGCCATCGATGATGTCGAGGGCATTCTCGGCGGTGATGCGCTGTGCGTGCTCCACCACGCTTACATGCGGGTTGAGGCCTTGCATGGTCTCGCGGGCACTCGATGTCTTGAGCATGCCGACTCGCGCCGTGGAGTGAATGATCTGGCGCTGCAGGTTGGAAAGACTAACCGTATCGTGGTCGACAATGCCGATGGTGCCGAAACCCGCTGCCGCGAGATAGTATAGCAGCGGCGCGCCTAGGCCGCCTGCACCGACAACAAGCACTTTCGTGTCCTTGAGTCTGTTCTGGCCGGGGCCGCCTACCTCATGCAGCACGAGGTGTCGAGCGTAGCGTTCGATCTCGTCCTGAGACAGTGCCATCAGCGCTGTCCTGAAGAACCGAAGCCCCCTGCGCCGCGCTCCGTTTCGCCAAGGGTGCTCACTTCCGACCAGTTGGTACGAGTGACGGACGCGATCACCATCTGGGCGATGCGGTCACCCCGGGCAATGACGAAGTCTTCCTGACCGTGGTTGATGAGCGGCACTTTCACTTCGCCGCGATAGTCACAATCGATGGTCCCGGGGGAATTCAGCACTGTCACTCCGTACTTCACCGCAAGCCCGGAGCGTGGACGAACCTGCGCCTCAAAGCCTTGCGGCAAGGCAATCGAGAGACCGGTTGGAACGAGGTGACGCGCACCGGGCTTCAGCGTTATAGCTTCCGCGGCCCGCAGATCCATTCCCGCTGCACCTTCGGTCTCATAGGCTGGGAGTGGGAGATCCTGATTGCTTGGCAGCCGCTTGATTTCGACGGTGATCATTCTGAAACCTTGTTCTGTGGCACCAGCATCTGGGCAAGCCGCTCAATCAGCTTCCGTGCGACTTCGTCCTTGCTCATCTGCGGCCAATCCTCGACGCCCGCAGCCGAGACGAGCTGAACGGTATTGCGTTCACCGCCAAAGACCCCAGAACCCTTGCTGACGTCATTGGCGACGATCAGATCACATCCTTTTTTCTTCAGCTTCTGTGATGCATTTTCGGTGACATTGCCGGTCTCCGCCGCGAAGCCAACGACGACATGCGGTCGCTTGGCGCTGCGCGAAATGGTGGCGAGAATGTCTGGATTTTCTGTGAGCGTCAGGCTGGGTGCTGCGCCACTCGTCTTCTTGAGCTTTTCGGGGGCTTCCGATGCGACGCGCCAGTCGGCAACTGCAGCGGTGAAGATCGCGATGTCGGCCGGCATTTCGCCTTCGCAGATCTCCAGCATTTCTTGCGCCGTCTCAACCGGCATCACCTGCACGCCGGATGGGATCGGCAGCGAAACAGGACCGGAGATCAGAATCGTTTCCGCACCGAGCTCAACCGCTGCCTTCGCTATGGCATAGCCCTGCTTGCCGGAGGAGTGATTGGAAATGAACCTAACCGGGTCAATGGGCTCGCGCGTGGGACCTGCTGTGATGACCACCTTTTTACCGGTGAGTGGCTGCGACCTCGGTTTCAGCAGATCGATGATGGCGGCGAGAATTTCATTGGGCTCTGCCATGCGGCCAGGCCCGAACTCACCGCAAGCCATTTCACCGTCATTGGGTCCCACCAGGCTGACGCCGTCGCGCCGCAGTGTTTCGGCGTTTCGTTGCGTAGCCGGATGCCGCCACATGCGCACGTTCATTGCCGGCGCGATCAGTACGCGCTTGTCCGTGGCAAGGAGCGCCGTTGAGGCCAGATCGTCGGCGAGGCCATTGGCCATCTTGGCCATCAGGTCTGCGGTAGCGGGAGCCACGATGAGCAGGTCTGCCGCGCGCGAGAGCTGGATGTGGCCCATCTCAACCTCGTCCGTGAGGCTGAACAGCGAGGTGTAGACCTTCTCGCCAGAGAGCGAGGCAAGCGACAGCGGCGTGACGAACTGCTCTGCCGCCTTGCTCAGGATGATGCGCACCACCGCGCCCCTCGTCTTCAGCAGGCGAACCAGCTCATGCGTCTTGTAGGCCGCGATGCCGCCGCCGATGATCAAGAGTACGGATTTTCCTGCCAGCGATGTCATGGCGGCATTATGCCAGCAAAGACAGCGGCCTGCCAACCGCCGTCAGGTGACGAGCTTAATGGCGATTGCAGCCAGGGATATGGCGCCCAGCGCCAGCCAGATTCGCGTCCAGCGGGTGTGGTGGGACTGCGACAGGGCAAGCTGTTCGGTTGTTTCCCGGTCCAGCCTGAGGCCGCCTGTGGCTGCCATGTCCGAGAGCATGCTGGTGGCGCGCCTCGCGTCTTCCAGCATGCCGGGGAAGCTGGTCAGGAGCTGACCAAGTGAGCCAGCCGCCTCCTCGAGCTTTCCAGCGGGTCCCAGCTGGCGCTTGATCCAGCTGCCGACGACGGGTTCGGCCGTTACCCACATGTTGAGGTCCGGATTCAGGGTACGAGCCACGCCTTCGACCACCACCATGGTCTTCTGCAGCAGGAGAAGCTGCGGCTGGGTCTGCATGTCGAATTGGGCGGTTATCTCAAAAAGCTGGGTGAGGAGCCTCGCCATGGAGATTTGATTGGCAGGCCTGTCCATGATCGGCTCCCCGATGGAGCGGATGGCCTGGGCAAAGACCGCCGGATCGTGATGCCGAGGCACATAGCCTGCCTCGAAATGGACCTGGCTCACACGAAGATAGTCGCGCGTGATGAAGCCGTAGAGGATCTCGGCGAGAAACATGCTCTCTTTTGGACCCAACCGCCCGACAATGCCGAAGTCCACTGCCACGAGATTGCCTGTTCGATCCACGAACAGGTTGCCCTGGTGCATGTCCGCATGGAAGAAGCCATCGCGGATCGCGTGACGCAGAAAGCTCTGGATCACGGTATCGCCAAGCTTGACGAGATCGAACCCCTGCGCGCGAAGCGCAGCTACATCGGCGATTGGCGTTCCGTCAATCCACTCGGTGGTCAACACGTCACGGCTGGTGCGCTCCCAATCGACCTTCGGCACGCGAAAGCCAGGGTCGTCTCTGGTGTTCTGAGCCATCTCGGAAAGGGCCGCGGCCTCCATGCGAAGATCGAGCTCCTGCTTCATGGATTGCTCGAGCATGTTCACTGCGGCAACTGGTCTCAGCCTGCGTCCCTCGGCACTGAAGCGCTCCATGAGGCGGGCAGCAAAGTAGAAGCTGCCAAGATCGGCAGCGAAACGCTTTCCGACGCCTGGGCGCAAGACCTTGACGGCAAGCTCACGGCCGTCCTGGCTTCGCGCCTTGTGCACCTGGGCAATCGATGCGGCCGCAACGGGTGGACCAAACTCTGTGAACAGGACGTCGACGGGTGCGCCGAGATTGTCCCGCACGATCTGCTTTGCCGTGGGTGTCGGGAAGGGTGGAAGTCTGTCCTGCAGAGCTTTCAGCTCGAAGGCGCGGTGTGGGCCAACGAGATCGGGGCGCGTTGCCAGGAACTGGCCCAACTTGATATAGCTGGGACCAAGGGATGAAAGGGCCGCAGCAACGGCGTTTTCGCCGTCCTTCTGGGTTTTGCGCGTTCCAAACTTCGCAACGGAAAGTCCGAGCCGTGCCGCCCAAGGCAATTGGCTGATCTGCTCCGGTGTCATCAATGCATCATAAGCCGCAAGCGTGCGGCCCGCGCGCAGGAGGGCGAAGCTATGGCGGATTTCGGAGAACATCAGACGCGCCAACCTGAATGAATCGCCACCACGCCTCCTGTGAGGTTGCGGTAGGAGACATTGGAAAAGCCCGCATCCTCGATCATCGCCTTGAAGTCGTCCTGCTTGGGAAAGGTTCGGATCGATTCGACCAGATAGCGATAGGGGTGACCATCGCCCGTCACGACCTTGCCAATGGCGGGAACGACCGTGAAGGAATAGGCATCATAGACCTTATCCATCAGTGGTACGTCCACCTGGCTGAACTCAAGGCAGAGGAAGTGTCCACCCGGCTTTAGTACGCGGTAGGCCTCGGACAGCGCCCTGTCGATGTGGGTTACGTTACGGATGCCGAAAGCGATGGTATAGCCATCGAAGCTCTTGTCGGGAAAAGCCAGTGCCTCCGCGTTGCCGACAGTGAAGCTACAGCGGCCGAGGAGACCGTCCGCCTCGGCGCGCTTTCGCCCCTCACCCACCATTTCGGGTGAGATGTCGGCAACCGCCACCCGGACATTCGGCCCACCCGCCTTCAGAATGCGGAAGGCGATGTCGCCAGTGCCGCCGGCCACGTCGAGGTGGTTGAAGGCAGTCTGCCCTCTTGGCGGATTGAGCATGGCCACGAAATCATCCTTCCACAATCGGTGGAGGCCGCCAGACATCAAGTCATTCATCTGGTCGTAGCGTTCGGCGACCTTGGAGAAGACCTCGTTCACGAGGCCCTGCTTTTCGCCTTCGCCCACCTGCCGAAAGCCAAAGGCGACGTCCCGTTCGTTTCTGTCGTCTGTCATGTCAGGAACTCTAGCCCCAAAACCTTAGCGTTTCAGCATTGACTTGAACTCGGAGAGGCGCATTGCACCAGTCACATGGGCGAGCACGAAATAACTCACGACCCCACCCGAGACGAGTACTGCCAGCCCCCATGCAGCAGCCAGAAAGCCGGCATTCTCGGCATAATTGCCTTTCAGTGCCCAGGCTCCCGCCAGCAGCAGGGCACCCATCAGAAGGGCGGCTGCGACAATCCGCGGCAGGCGCTTGCGCGCTCGCTCGTCCAGCGTGAACAACCCCCGTCGCGAAAGCGTAATGCCGAGCAGCACGGCGTTGACCCACGCAGCAAGCGAGGTTGCAAGCGCAATCCCAACATGCCCCATCACCCGCGAGAGAAGTACGCTGCCCACGACATTGACGATTACCGAAATCACGGCAAAGCGCATCGGCGTCTTGGTATCTTCCCTGGCGTAGAATCCCGGCTGGAACACCTTGGACAGCGAAAAGGCAGGAAGGCCAGAGGCAAAGGCGAGGAGGGCTGGTGCCACAGCGAAGGTATCGCTCCGGGTAAAGGCTCCATGCTCGAAAACCGTATGGATGATGGGATGTGGAATGGCCATCAGGGCGATCGCCGCCGGCAGTGTCAGGAACATCGAGAGTTCGAGCGCGCGGTTCTGGCTGTTGAGTGCTCCTGAATCGTCGCCTGCTCGCAAACGGCGGGACAGGTCAGGCAGCAGCACAACGCCGATGGCCACCCCGATTACGCCGAGCGGCAGTTGGTAGAGACGGTCTGCATAGTAGAGGAAGGCCACGGCACTGGGCAGCGTTGTCGCGATCATCGTGGCGACCAGAAGGTTGATCTGCATAACGCCGCCTGACACGATCCCAGGTACCGAGAGCTTGATGACCCTCTTCACGTCCGGGGTGAGTCGCGGCCAGCGGGGCACAAGACGCATACCGGCGCGTCGGCAGGCGATGGCGAGCAACATAAACTGTGCAATTCCTGAAGCGAACAGACCCCAGGCGAAGATATATCCGGTTTCCGGCGTGTTTCCCGTGGCCAGAAACCATGCCACGACGTTCGATGCAATCATCACGACATTGAGCAGGATCGGCGCAGCTGCTGCCGCCGTGAAGCGGTTGAGGCTGTTGAGAACGCCTGACTGCAGCGCGGTCAGAGACATGAAGAGCAAATAGGGAAAGCAGATGCGGGTGAGGTCGACGGTCAACTGGAAGGTTTCGCTGTCTGCTTTGAAGCCGGGGGCGATCACATAGATCACCAGAGGCATCGCCATCATCGCGACCGCTGAGAACACGATGAGCCACGCAAGCAGGAATGAGAAAACATCGATGGCAAAATCCAATGCCTTGGCTTCGCCCTCGCCCTCAACGCGTTTGGCGAAGAGTGGAACGAACGCGTTGTTGAACGCTCCCTCTGCAAAAAGTGCCCGGAAGAGGTTTGGAAAACGCTGGGCCACGAAAAACGCTTCGGCAACGAATCCCGTGCCAAGCACAAAGGCGATTAGCTGGTCGCGCACGAAGCCGAGCACGCGGCTCACCAGTGTGAGTCCTCCGACGGTCGCTGCAGATTTGAGAAGGGACATGAGTCTCAGGCCTTTACCGGCGTGGATGGGGCAGGTTTGAGAATGTTGGCCAGCGCACTCTCAACCTGCTTGTGACGCGTTGTGTTCTCGATCTTCGCACCCGTCAGGTCGGTCACGTAGAAAACGTCCACGGCCTTTTCACCAAAGGTCGTGACATGCGCCGAGGCGATATTCAGGTTGAGCTTATAGAGCGCCTCGGTCAGGTCGTAGAGCAGTCCGATACGATCCAACCCGTTGATTTCGATCACCGTGAAGCGGTTCGAGGATTGGTTGTCTATGATGACGCGGGGCTCCACCGTGAAGGCCTTGATGCGCTGCTGAGGCTTGTAGGCACGCGCCACTGCCTCTTTCAGCCAAAGTTCGCCGCGCAGCGCCTTGCGCACCAGCTCAGCGATGCGCTCCGCCCGCCGCCGCTCATCCTCTTCCTCGGCGAATTCGCGCTGAATGAGGATGGTATCGAGCGCCATGCCATCGGTCGTTGTGAAGATCTGGGCGCCTGCAATGTTGGCGCCGGCTGCCGCGCATGCTCCCGTGATGAGGGCCAGCAGACGCGGATGGTCAGGAGTATAGATGGAGAGCTCTGTAATGGCGGTGAAAGCGTCAGTCTCGAAGCTGGTCACAACGCTCTTGGGCGAGGCGCCATCTATCAGCTCTGCGTGCTTCACCTGCTTCTCGGTGGAGCTCCCAAGCCAGTAGGCGTCATAGTGGCGCGCTGCGTATGCGGCTTTCTGCTCCAGGCTCCAGCCTGGCATGCGATCAAAGAACGCAGCCTGCGCAGCAGCCACCCGCTCCTTGCGGGAAACGGCAGTGTGACCGCCCGTCAGCACCGGTTCGGCTTCCGTGTAGAGTGTGCGCAGCAACTGGCCCTTCCAACCGTTCCAAACGCCAGGCCCAACGGCCCGGATATCTGCTACCGTTAGGATGATCAGCAGCTTTAACCGCTCCACGCTCTGCACCACGGCGCAGAAATCAAGGATGGTCTTGAAGTCATTCAGGTCCCGCATTTGTGCGGTTTCGCTCATCAGCAGGTGATGACGGATGAGCCAGGCGACCGTTTCTGTTTCTGAGGCGGTAAGCCCCAGACGTGGGCAGAGTTCCAGCGCGATGCGTTCACCGGCGATCGAGTGGTCCTCTTTCCGACCCTTGGCAATGTCATGCAGGAACACGGCAACATAAAGAAGCCGGCGACTGGTGATTGTTGGGAAGATGGCAGTTGAAAGCGGATGGTCCTCGGAGAGCCGTCCGCGCTCGATTGCCGACAAATGGCCCACGGCACGGATCAGGTGCTCATCCACAGTATAGTGATGATACATATTGAACTGCATCATCGCCACAATCCGGCCGAATGCCGGAATGAATCGACCAAGCACACCTGCCTCGTTCATCATGCGCAGTACAATGTCGGGCGTCTCGCTGGCGGTAAGCAGCTCGAGGAAGATCGCATTTGCTTCCGGGTCGTCGAGAATGCCGCGAATGAGGCCCAACGACTTCCGCAGGAGCTTCAGGGCGTCAGGATGGATTTCCGCACCATGCCGGCCGGCCACGGCAAAGAGCCGAATTATATTGACGGGGTTCCTGACGAAGATGTCAGGCGTGCTGGGCACTACTCGGCCACTTTCCACTCGAAAATCCGGCGCATCACGTAATGTTCCGGATGTCTTGGAAATCAGCCGCCCAAGAACGCGGCCTAAACCGGGTGCATCTTTCACCTGCTGCGCCTCGAGGCTCGCGCACAATATGCGCGTGAGATCGCCGACGTCCTTGGCCACAAGAAAATAGTGCTTCATGAAGCGTTCGACGTGCTTCAATCCGCCATGCGCCTTGTAGCCGAGCCTCTCGGCAATGTCTGACTGGCGATCAAAGCTCAACCGATCATTGCCACGCCTGGACAGAAAATGCAGATGGCAACGCACTGCCCAGAGGAAGCGTTCGCACTTCTTGAAGCTGGCAAGTTCCTCATGGCTGAATGCGCCGTTCTCAGCCAGTTCGTCCGTTGAATTCGTGGCGTAGATGTACTTGGCGATCCAGAACAGTGTGTTCAGATCACGAAGGCCTCCCTTTCCGTCCTTCACGTCCGGCTCGACGATGTAGCGGCTTTCACCCACCTTGAGGTGCCGTAGATCCCGTTCGCCGAGCTTGTCTGAGATGAAGTCCTTTGCTCCCTTTGACACGATCTCGCGGCGGAACTCGGTGACCAGCCTTTCGAACAACGCTTCGTTGCCGCAAATGTAGCGCGCCTCCAGAATAGCCGTCAGAATCGTGTTGTCGGACTTTGCGAGGCGGATGCACTCATCGATGCTGCGTGTTGCATGGCCGACCTTCTGACGTGTGTCCCATAGGCAATAGAGAAGGAATTCGACGATGTTCTGGACCCGCTCGGTCTGGCGTGCAGGGAGCACGAAGAGGAGGTCGATGTCGGATCCGGGTGCCAGCGTGCCGCGTCCATAACCGCCGACAGCGACCACCGCTATTTTTTCCTCGCTACCCTTTGCCGGAAACAAATGGTTGCTGGCGAGGTCAAACAGGCTTCGGATGATCTCGTCTTCTGCAAGACTGAGCGACTCGGCACACCGTGTTCCTTCGCCATCTGCAATGAGCTGTTGCTCAGCCAGCAAGTGGGATTGTTCGAGTGCCGACTTCAGGATCTTCACGATGGCTGGACGCAATTCGGCCTTGGCCGTACCGGCCTGCCCGGCGGCCGCGGTCAACTCGGACCGCAACTGTTCCCGACTGATGACGCACTTTGCAGCTTGTGCGGTGATCACGGCTTCCGGGCTCCTAACAAGCCCTTGAGTTCATACACGAGGGCAAGGGCCTCGCGCGGCGACAATTCGTCGGCGATAACTTGGGTGAGCTTGCTTTCAATCGCGCTTTCACGTGGCGGGACTGCAGGCATCGACGCTGCAAACAGGGGAAGTTCGTCGGCAAGGCCCGCGGCGGGTGCCTTGGAGCCTTCACGTTCCAGCCGTTCCAGCACCGTCTGCGCCCGGCTGATGACGGCTTGCGGCAACCCGGCGATCTTGGCTACGTGAATGCCGTAGGATCGGTCGGCAACCCCGGCGATCACCTCATGCAGGAAGATGATTTGATCATCCCATTCCTTTACCTTCATCGTAGCATTTGCGAGATGGGGCAGCCTTGAGGCCAATTGCGTGAGTTCATGATAATGAGTGGCAAAAAGTGCACGGCACTTGTTGACGCCGTGGAGATGCTCAAGCGTGGCCCAAGCAATGGAAAGGCCATCGTATGTTGCCGTGCCCCTGCCAATCTCGTCGAGAATGACAAAGGAGTTGTCTGTAGCCTGGTTCAGGATCGCTGCGGTTTCAACCATTTCCACCATGAATGTGGAGCGGCCGCGCGCCAGGTCATCAGCAGCACCCACCCGGCTGAACAGCCGGTCCACAGCGCCGAAGCAGGCTTCCGTGGCCGGCACGAAGGAGCCCATCTGGGCGAGTATGACGATCAAGGCGTTCTGGCGAAGATAGGTGGACTTGCCAGCCATGTTGGGGCCGGTGAGCAGACACAGGCGCTTGCCCTCGCCTGAAATCTCACAGTCATTGGCGACGAAGGAGCCTGACGCCTGATCCTGCAACGCAGATTCCACTACCGGGTGCCGCCCGCCCCTTACCGTGAAGCGTGTCGAACCATCGACTCGCGGGCGGACATACCGCCGCCGCTCTGCAACTTCAGCCAAGCCTGCTGAGGCATCCAGTTTTGCCGCTGCTTCGGCTATCCTCGAGAGAAGATCGCGTCGCGCCGTAACGCGGGCACACAGCGCGACAAAGATTTCCTGCTCAAGCGCCAGTGCCTTCTCGGCCGCCGCCGCAATGCGTTGATCCAGTGAGGCAAGTTCGGTGGTGACGAACCGCATGGCGCTCGCCACGGTCTGCCGGTGGATGAACAGTCCCGCCTTGTCTGGTGCTTGAAGTGTCACAGCAGCAGCGGCGGGCACCTCGATGAAATATCCCAGCACGTTGTTGTGCTTCACCTTTAGTGACTTGACCCCTGACATCTCACCGTAGCGAGATTGAAGACCAGCAATCACATGACGCGTCTCATCGCGCAGCAAGCGATTCTCATCGAGGTCTGAGGAGTAGCCATGCTTCACGAAACCGCCGTCGCGCGCAAAAGCAGGAAGTTCACTGCCGAGTGCGCTGTCAAGTTCACGCGCGAGATCGAGATCGCTCCAGCTGAGCGTTTCACTGATCGAATTGAGGTTGTCCGGCAGGCCGCTGATGGTGGCGCTGGCGCCAAGCCTGTGCGCGAGGTGACCGGCAATCATCAGACCGTCCCTGATACTGGCGAGATCGCGGGGGCCACCGCGGGCAATGACGATCCGGCCCAGGGCGCGTTCGAGGTCCGGCAGGGAAACCAGCAGTTTGCGAACGTCCTCGCGCAGCAGGGGGTCGGCAACAAAATGTGCGACATCGTCAAGCCGGTTGGCGATGGCATAGGGGTCACACAACGGGTTCGACAACCGGGAAGCGATGCAACGCGAGCCAGCCGCAGTGACGGCAAGATCGATCACCGAGAGAAGACTGCCGCGGCGATCCCCCGTCAGCGTGCGTGTAAGCTCCAGATTGGCGCGAGTCGCAGGATCGATCAGCAGCACCGAGCTTGCCACCTCGCGCCGGGGCGGGCGCAGATGTGGCAGCTTTCCAGCCTGGGTGATCATGATGTACTCAAGCAGACCACCCAAGGCCGACACCTCCGCCCGGGAGAAGCCGCCGAATCCCTCCAGCGCCTTGACGTCAAAATGCTCCTTCAGGCGACGCTCCGCGGCAAGTGAATCGAAGCGCACGGAAGGGAGAGGAGTCACAGGTGTTCCTGCCCGCTCGAGAAGCATGGCGAACTCTGGATCGGCCAGCAGACCATCAGCGGCGATGATCTCGCGGGGGTCGAGCCGCGTCAGGTCAGCGGGCATGCGTGAGGGGTCGGTCTGCATCACAGCCAGTTCGCCGGAGCTGATGTCTGCCCATGCGATGGCCATTTCGCCGGTGGCCTTGCTTCGTGAAAGGCTCACCAGAAAATTATGGCTTCGGGACTCGAGGAGATTATCCTCGGTCAGCGTGCCCGGCGTGAGGAGACGGACGACGTCGCGCTTCACCACTGACTTGGAGCCCCGCTTCCGGGCCTCCGCCGGGTCCTCCAGCTGCTCGCAGACGGCAACCCGGTGCCCCATGCGGATCAGCTTCTGCAAATAGGCGTCTGCCGCATGAACGGGCACCCCGCACATCGGGATATCCTCGCCCTGGTGCTTGCCGCGCTTGGTCAGCGTAATCCCGAGCGCATTCGAGGCAATTTCGGCATCCTCGAAGAAAAGCTCGTAGAAATCGCCCATCCTGAAGAACAGCAAACTGCCTGGATTGGCCTGCTTGAGCACCAGGAATTGTGCCATGACGGGCGTTGCGCGGCTGGAGGCCTCCTCCCCCGCTCCTTCGCCCATATGGTCTATCTCGGTCACGGCGCCTTCCATAGCAGGAATCGACCAAAGAGGTACAAGCGTCGATTTCGGAACGCTTGAGTGTCCCTCCCGGGCTCTCTAGTCTGTCGACCTGGGACTTAAGAGTTGTTTGTGAGGCAAAGACATGGAACAGAAGCCACGCCGTCCGACAATCACCGATGAGGAGGCGCTGCAGTTCCACCAGCGCGGCAAGCCCGGCAAGCTGGAAATCACGCCTACCAAGCCGATGGCCACGCAACGAGATCTGTCGCTGGCCTACAGTCCGGGCGTGGCCGCCCCGGTTCGCCGCATTGCCGAGGACCCGGAGACAGCATACGATTACACCGCAAAGGGAAACCTTGTGGCTGTCATTTCCAACGGCACCGCGATCCTGGGCCTCGGAGACCTTGGCGCGTTGGCATCCAAGCCGGTCATGGAGGGCAAGGCCGTCCTGTTCAAGCGCTTCGCTGATGTCGATTCGATCGACCTCGAGGTTGATACCAAGGACGTCGAACAGTTCATCAACGCCGTCCGTTATCTCGGCCCCTCCTTCGGCGGCATCAATCTCGAAGACATCAAGGCACCTGACTGCTTCATCATCGAACAACGCCTGCGCGAGATGATGGATATTCCTGTCTTTCACGACGACCAGCATGGTACTGCAATCATTGCCACAGCCGGTCTCATCAACGCGTTGCACTTGACGAACCGCGACCTCAAGACTGCGAAGATCGTCTGCAACGGCGCAGGTGCCGCCGCCATTGCCTGTGTCGAACTCATCAAGTCGCTTGGCGTGCCGAACGCGAATGTTACCCTGGCAGACTCGAAAGGCGTTGTCTTCAAGGGCCGGACTGAGGGCATGAACCAATGGAAATCGGCCCACGCGGTCGAGACCAAGGCCCGCTCGCTGGCCGATGCGATGGACGGTGCTGACGTCTTCTTCGGCCTCTCGGTTGCCGGCGCGCTGACGCCGGCCATGGTGAAGAGCATGGCTGCCAACCCCATCATCTTTGCGATGGCCAATCCCGATCCGGAGATCACGCCCGAGGATGTTCTGAAGGTTCGTCAGGACGCGATCATGGCCACTGGCCGATCCGATTATCCCAACCAGATCAACAATGTTCTCGGCTTTCCATATATCTTCCGCGGAGCGCTGGATGTGCGTGCTCGCACCATCAATGACGAGATGAAAATCGCTGCAGCCCACGCCCTGGCGGGCCTGGCGCGGGAGGACGTGCCAGACGAGGTTGCCGCCGCTTACCATGGGCCCCGTCCCTCCTTTGGTCGCGAGTATCTCATTCCGGTGCCCTTTGATCCGCGACTGATCTCGACCATTCCAGTGGCGGTTGCCAAAGCGGCCATGGAGAGTGGCGTTGCGCGTCGGCACATCGCTGATCTCGATGAATACAAGCAGTCACTTTCCGCCCGACTCGATCCCATTGCCGGCACGCTGCAGAGCGTGTTCGGCAAGGTGCGTGTGGCGCCGAAGCGTGTTGTGTTTGCAGAAGGCGAGGAAGACCGCATGATCCGCGCCGCCAACAGCTATGCCAGCGCCGGCCTCGGTCGCGCCATACTGATCGGGCGCGAGGCGCAGATCCAGGAAACGATGGCGAGCAGCGGCTTGGAACTCAATGAGAATGTCGCGGTTTCGAACGCCCGCGTCTCCGAGCGCAATATTGACTACGCGAACTTCCTTTATGAACGCCTTCAGCGCAATGGCTTCCTGCTGCGTGACTGTCAGCGCATGGTCAATCAGGATCGCAACGTCTTTGCAGCCTGCATGGTCGCCATGGGCGATGCCGATGCGATGGTGACAGGCCTCACCCGCAACTTCTCCGTCGCGCTCGACAATGTGCGTCAAGCCATCGACAATCGCCCCGGACATAGGCCTATCGGTGTTTCCATGGCACTTGTCCGTGGGCGGACGGTATTTATTGCAGACACGTCCATCCATGAGCTTCCCTCGCCAGAAGAACTCGCTGACATTGCCCAGGAGGCTGCTGGTGTCGCGCGCCGCTTCGGTTATGAACCGCGTGTCGCCTTCCTATCCTACTCCACGTTCGGGTATCCTCGGGGTGAGCGGGCAGCCTATGTGAGGGATGCCGTGTCGGTACTCGACCGCCGCAATGTCGACTTCGAGTATGATGGTGAAATGGCGGCTGACGTCGCGCTGTCCCGTGAGGCCATGGCGCTCTATCCCTTCTGCCGCTTGACTGGCCCGGCCAATGTGCTGGTCATGCCTGCAGCACATTCGGCCTCGATCTCGACCAAGATGCTCCAGCAACTCGGGGGCGTGACCGTTGTGGGTCCATTGCTCACCGGGCTTGACCGTCCGGTGCAGATTGCTGCGATGTCGGCGACAACATCGGAAATTCTCAATCTCGCAGCCATCGCTGCGTACGACATCAACCGCTAGGCGAACCGAAATGCGCGAAGTAGCGCGGATTTATGGCTGACACGGGCAGAATGATAAGGACGTCAATCGTATTGAATTGCCGGTCGACCACTGCGCCATTGCCGATGTAGCACCCGAGCCGCAGATAGCCCTTGATGAGCGGTGGCAGCTTCTTGAGCGCCTGCGTGGGATCTATTTGTTGGCGCGGTATGCGCTGCATTTCGATGCGATGATCCGGCAACGCATGGACGCTCCATTCCGGAGGCGCTGCAGACTCTGCAAGAAAACTCAGGGATTGGGCATGGTCATCCGGATCGGTACCCTCCAGGCTCGCACACCCCAGCATCACATGCATGTCGTGGGCGCGTACATAGTTCCAGATGCCCTGCCACAGCAGTTCTACCACCGGCTTGGTACGAAAGGGCTTCAGCACGCAAGATCGCCCAAGCTCGAGAAAGCGAAGTTGTTTGTGTGCCGCAATCAGTGGAGCCACGTCGAACTCGCCTTGCGTATAGAATCCGCCGTGTGCTTCAGCCACTTCCTGGCGCAACAGGCGATATGTGCCGATCAGTGCGCCATCCGCCAGGTGTATCGCGCCGGCCTCAACCCCGCTCTCGCGCCGGACCACGACGAGGTGATCGCAAATGTCGTCGAAGCGGTCGCCGTCCATGCCCCGTTCACCCATGTCACCAACAGGCGTGGCCCCGAGTTCCTCGTAGAACACCTGATAGCGAAGCCGCTGACATGCAGCAACCTCACGAGGGCTCACTGCAAGGCGCAGAAGCAAGTCACCCTTTTCTGCACTGATGTTTGGCGATCGCAGCAGCTTTTGTCACTCCTCATGGAATGTGTGCCACAGACAGCGGGCAGAAGAAACTACCGTAAACGCCCTCAGGCAACCACTTGGCGTCGGGTGAGTCTGGAAACCGCGTCCTCCAACGTTTCCCTGTCGAAGGGTTTGGAGAGGTATCCGTCCATACCCGCCTCAAGACAGGCATCGATATCGGCTCGCTGTACATTGGCGGTGAGCGCAAGAATCGGAATACGGGACAGAGAGCGGTCAGACTCCTTGCGGCGAATGCACCGTGTCGCTTCAAGCCCGTTCAGGACAGGCATTTCGACGTCCATGATGATGAGATCGGGGCGGGCACCGCCGGTGAGAACATTCAAGACATCCTGGCCGTCCGTTGCAGTCGTTACCGTATAACCTTCGCGCCGCAGCAGGGTGCTCGCCAACAGCATGTTCACGGGATTGTCTTCGGCAAGCAACACCTGCAATTGCCGCTTTGCCTGAAGAGAGACGACGTTATGTTGATGGTGGAGCGCTACACCGGGGTCATTGGTGTCCTCGCGCAGCGTCACCAATCTGAGCAGGGAATGGCGCCGGAACGGTTTCAGGAGATAGCCGGAGAAACTCTTGGCCAAAAGGTCGGCGTATTGCCGGCGTTCCTCGCTTCGCAGCATCAGGTAGACGCGCTGGTTCGATCCGCTGCCCCGTTGTGGCCAGGAATTGTGAAGGATCTCAGCAAATTCGCTGTCGCACAGAACGGCTGTGCAGGGCGGGGCGTGTGTGTCACCGAGGAGGCGGAGCAACTCATGCGGATAGCTGATCATCTGCACGCTTGCGCCACTGTCTTCCAGTGTCGCGCGGATATGGTCGGCGGTGATCGAAGGCGAAGCAGCCAGGATGAAGCTTCGGCGACGCAGCAGATCCTGTGTGCTGGTCTGCATGGTGTCTGCAAGCGGGAGCATGACGTCAAACGCCGAGCCTTCGCCTGGTGATGAACGAACGGAGATCGTGCCGTTCATGGCTTCGACGAGCCGACGTGAAATCGTCAGGCCCAGCCCGGTGCCGCCGAACAACTTCCGCGTCTCGTCATTCCCCTGCGTGAATTCCTCGAAGATGCGCTGCTGTTCGCTCTCGGACATGCCGATGCCGGAGTCACTCACAGTGATTAAGAGCTTGCTGTCTTCGGTCAGCTTGGCGCTGATTCCGACGCCCCCCGATGGCGTGAACTTGATGGCATTGCCGCAGAGGTTCAGCAGGACCTGCCGCAGTCGCCGTTCGTCACCGCGGATTTGCAGCGGAATACGCATTGAAATGAAGCTTGATATCTCGATTCCCTTGGCATGCGCCCGTGGAGCGAGAAGTTCGGTGACGGACTCGATCAAAGCTGCAAGGTCGAAGGGCTCTTTGGACACGTCCAAGCCTTGCCGTTCGGCAAGCGAGGCATCTAGCAGTTCGTCCACGATCGACAGCAGGGCCCGGGCCGAAGATTCGGCTGTGCGGGCGTAATTTCGCTGCTCAAGTGTCAGCGGGGTCTCCATGAGAAGCCCGATCATGCCGAGGATGCCGTTCATCGGCGTGCGAATTTCATGGCTCGTGACTGCGAGGAAGCGGGATTTCGCGACATTGGAGGCCTCGGCCCTGAGATTGGCCTCCTGCAAGGCTTCGGCCGATCTTGCCAAATCCGTCAGCCTTCGCACCGTACCGCGACGCCATATGAACTGACCCAGCACCAGCCCTGAAGCAACGATGATCCCAGCTACCGCCATTACCAGGATGGTGATGTGTGGAAGGGATGGGATGGCCGCTGCCGCTGCGATCGTCGCAAACAGCAGCACCAGAGCGACGGATGCGATGAGCCCACCATGGTAAACTTCCGGCATCTCGGCAAGGACCGGCGAGCCTGCGTTGGCTGGTTCGGAATGTTGTGTCGTGTGCATGGGTCGAAGATGCCATGCGCTGCTTTCCAATGCCTTACAGCGGTGGAACATGGTGAACACAGCGTTAACGGCCGGTCAGACGGCAGCAACGAAGGCTGATAGTTTTTGCCGGTAGCTCAACGCCTCAGCGATGTGAATGCGTGCCACCTGTTCGTGGCGGTCGAGATCAGCGATCGTGCGGGCGACCCGCAAGACCCGGTGATATCCGCGGGCCGAAAGCTTCATAATGTCCGACGCTTCACGCAGCAGCGTCAGGCCCTGGGCATCGGGCCGGGCGATCTCCTCCAGTAGCGCTCCATCAGCCTCGGCATTTCGGCGCAGTTCAGGCTTGCCGAAGGCGGTGAAGCGCTGCGCCTGCTTTTGACGTGCAGCGAGCACGCGAACGGCCACATCGTTGCTTGCCTCCTTGGGCGGCGGCAAGCTCAGGTCTGATGGCTTTACGGCGGCAAGCTCGACCTGGATGTCCATACGGTCAAGCAGTGGGCCCGAGATGCGCGCCTGGTAGTCCGTGGCGCAACGCGGCCCGTGGCGGCACACGTGGCCAGGCTGCCCCGCAAAACCGCACTTGCAGGGGTTCATCGCCGCAACGAGCTGGAAGCGGGCGGGGTATGTCACGTGATAATTGGCACGCGCCACTGCGGTCTGACCTGTTTCCATCGGCTGGCGCAGGGATTCGAGAACCCGAGGCTGGAATTCGGGCAATTCGTCCAGGAAAAGCACGCCGTGGTGTGCGAGCGCCATTTCGCCCGGCTTGGCGCGCAGTCCGCCGCCGACAAGCGCTGGCATCGAGGCTGAGTGATGTGGGGCGCGGAACGGGCGGCGGCGCGACAGCTGCCCATTGGACAATTCGCCCGCCAACGACGCGACCATACTGACATCCAGCATCTCGCGCGAATCCATGGGCGGCAGGATGGAGGGCAGACGCTGGGCCAGCATCGACTTGCCTGCGCCCGGCGGGCCTACCATGAGGAAGTGGTGCCCGCCGGCGGCGGCCACCTCCAGCGCCCGCTTTCCGGTTTCCTGTCCCTTGATGTCCTTGAGGTCGGGCAGTCCTTCGGTCTCCATGGCGACTGCCGGTTTTGGCCGTGTCAGCACCTGCGTGCCGCGCACGTGGTTGATCAGCTGGATCAGGTTCTCGGGTGCAAGTATGTCGGCATCTTCTGCCGCCCAGGCGGCTTCCGGCCCTGACATCTTTGGGCAAATCAGCCCCATGTCGCGTGCATTCGCGCCAATCGCTGCTGGAAGAACGCCGGAAACGGCCATGAGCGCCCCGTCGAGGGCGAGCTCCCCCATCGCCACGTAACGGTTCAGGAAGTCCTGCGGAATGATGCCGAGCGCGGCCAGCACGGCCAGCGTGATCGGCAGGTCGTAGTGGCTTCCTTCCTTCGGCAGGTCGGCGGGCGACAGGTTGACCACCAGTCGCTTGCCGGGCAATGCGAGCCCGATGGCATGAAGTGCGGCCCGGACCCGTTCCCGGCTTTCGGCGACCGCCTTGTCACCGAGCCCGACCACGTTGAAGGCCACCATGCCAGACAGGAACTGTGCCTGAACATCCACCGGCACTGCCTCTATGCCCTGAAATGCAATCGTGGCCGCCCGTGACGTCATATTCACCCCCTTCCTGAACTTGACGTTATAGGAGGTTGCAAATTCCGTCAAAAACTTTGCGCTAGCCCGAAGAGCTGTCCGCAGCGGCCTCCGAGTTGGACGTGCTCACATTTCGGGCATTGATCCGTACCCGCTTCACGCGCCTGGGATCGGAATCGAGGATTTCGAATTCGAGCCCGCTTTCGTGGCGGATGATTTCACCGCGTGCAGGAACCCGGCCCGCAATCTTGAAGATCAGGCCGGCGAGTGTGTCGGCCTCCTCCTCCTCATCCTCGGGAAGCAGGTCGACGCCAAGAAGCGCCTCCAACTGTGCCAGGTCGACGCGCCCGTCCGCCAGATGGACCCCATGTTCCACCGGCTTGATCTCCAGGTCTTCTTCCGTGTCGTGCTCGTCAGCGATGTCACCGACGATGACCTCGACGAGGTCTTCGATGGAAACGAGACCTTCGGTGCCCCCATATTCGTCGATGACAATGGCCAAGTGGGTGCGGCTTGCCTGCATGCGCACCAGCAGGTCGGTAGCCGGCATCGAGGGAGGTACGAACAGGACCTCGCGATTGAGCCCTGCTTGCTTGACCGTAGTTGACAGCGCCGTTGCGGCAATGCTCAGCCCTGGCGGCGGCCCCTTCTCGATCTTCTCGCTCTTCTCCGGTTTTTCGGACTTTGCAGCGCGGCGCTTGCGCGTGCCGCGCGCCGCCATCCAGCGCAGGAAGTCCTTCACGTGGATCATGCCCGTAATGCCGTCCAGCGTTTCACGATAGACGGGCATGCGCGAGTGATTGGCATCGATGAACTTGGCCAGCAATTCCTGCATGCTGTCAGCCTCATCCACCGCAACGATATCGACGCGCGGCACCATGACGTCATCAACCCGAAGCCCTGAAAACTCGATGATGTTGAGCATCATCGATTTTGCTTCCTCGCCAACCGTCTCGCCGGGGTTCTGCGCTTCGTGGCTCTCGATGGCGCCTTCGAGGCTTTCGCGCAGGCCTACGTCCCTGGCGCGGCCGAAGCGACTTCTGAGGCGCTGCCAGAGGCTCTCGCGGGCTGCTTCAGAGGGTAAGATCCCGTTCGTATTGTCAGTATCACTCATAGGGGTCGGAAATACCGAGGCCTTTCAGGATGCTCGTTTCGAGCGCTTCCATCTCCTGGGCGTCGTCGTCAGTTTCGTGGTCAAAACCCAGGAGATGCAACGTGCCATGAACAATAAGGTGGACCGTGTGGTCACGCAATGTTTTGCCCTGCTCAATTGCCTCACGAGCAATCACCCCATGGGCCAGCACGATGTCGCCCAGCGGGCGGGCCTCGCCCTGGGGTACGGGCAATTCTGCCGGAGTGGGAAATGACAGAACGTTGGTCGGCTTGCCCTGTCCACGCCACTCGGCGTTGATGGCGGCAATCGCATCGTCACCTGTGAAGAGCACGGCTACGTCACAATCTTCGTTGTCGGTATCCGTCCCCGCCAAGGCTGCCTCGACGGCGGCGCGTGCATGTGTCTCAAGGCCGGAAAGCGCCAGCCACACCTGATCCTCAACCTCGATGGAAACATTCATTTCTTCGGCTTGGGCGCCTGCTTGTCATAAGCGGCCACGATACGGCCGACCAGCGCATGACGCACGATGTCGGCGTTGTTGAAGCCAACCGATGCAACGCCCGAGACACCCTTCAGCACCGCCACCGCGTCGGCCAGACCGGAGGAAATGCCTGAGGGAAGGTCAACCTGCGTGGGATCCCCGGTCACGACCATTCGGCTTCCTTCCCCCAGGCGGGTAAGGAACATCTTCATCTGCTGCGGCGTCGTGTTCTGCGCCTCGTCGAGAATGACGAAGGCGGAGGAGAGCGTACGGCCGCGCATGAAGGCGAGAGGCGCGATCTCTATCTGGTTTTCGGCGATGCCCTTGGCGACAAGGCTCGCCGGCATCATGTCGTAGAGCGCATCGTAGAGCGGCCGGAGGTAGGGATCGACCTTCTCTTTCATATCGCCTGGGAGAAACCCCAGGCGCTCGCCCGCCTCGACGGCGGGTCTGGATAGAACGATACGATCCACCTCTCCATTCATCAGCGCCTCAGCCGCGCAGGCCACTGCGAGATAGGTCTTGCCGGTCCCCGCGGGGCCAATTCCGAAGACAAGTTCATGCTTGCGGATCGCCTCGATATACGCGCCCTGCGTAGGGGTGCGCGGCATCACCAGTTTGCGGCGCGTGCGAACGGCGCCACCAGGCACATTGGTTTCCTGAGCTTCGCGCATGCGGATTGCCCCTTCGACCTCGCCCTTGGTGATATCGAGGCCCCGCCTCGCGCGGTTGTAGAGCGCCATCAGCACATCCCGCGCCGCATTCCGCCCCGAATCAGTTCCACGCACGGCAAGTCGGTTGCCGCGTGGCGTGATGTCGACACCCAGGCGGTGCTCAAGCACCGCCAAGTTTTCGTCGTGCTCGCCGCAGAGCAATGATAACAACCGGTTATCGTCGAAGGAAAG
>JBEARP010000108.1:0-12795 GCA_041163105.1 Pseudomonadota bacterium | reverse complement strand
ACATCATCGGGGGCCTCGACCGAGCGAGTTCGGGCGAGGCTTGGTTCCGCGATCACGATCTGATACGTGCCAGCGAGGCGGGACTGACCCGCTACCGTCGCAACCATGTCGGCTTCATCTTCCAGTTCTATAACCTCGTGCCCAGCCTCACCGCGCTGGAGAATGTCAGGCTTGTCACCGAGATCGCCCGCGATCCGATGCGGCCCGGCGACGCGCTGGCACTGGTGGGGCTGGAGGCGCGGATGGACCATTTTCCCGCACAGCTCTCGGGCGGCGAGCAGCAGCGCGTGGCCATTGCCCGCGCCATCGCCAAGCGGCCCGACGTGCTGCTCTGCGACGAGCCAACGGGCGCACTCGATTCAGCGACTGGCATCAGGGTTCTCGAGGCGCTCGCCAGGGTCAATGCCGAGACCGGCGCCACCACACTGGTGATCACCCACAATGCCGCGATCTCGGCGATTGCCGACCGGGTGGTGCATTTCGCCAACGGCACGATCGCCTCGGAGGAACGCAATGCCTGGCGGCGGCGGCCGGACGAGGTGAGCTGGTGATCCGCGCGCTCGACATCAAGCTGCTGCGCGATGTGCGGCGCCTGTGGCCGCAGGTCCTGGCGATTGCGCTCGTCATGGCCGCGGGCGTCGCCACGCTGATCCTCGGCATCGGGGGCCATGACTCGCTCGCCACAACGCGCGCCCGCTATTACGAGGCCATCGGCTTTGCCGACGTCTTCGCCAGCCTCACCCGCGCGCCCAACACCCTGAAGGGTGACATTGCCGCGCTGGATGGCGTCGCCGCGGTCGATACGCGGATCGAGAAGCTGGCATTGGCCGATCTCCCCGACATGGCGGAGCCGGCCTCGGTGCTCCTCGTGTCGCTGCCGGATTATCGCGCCGCCGCGCTGAACCGCATCCACCTGCGCTCGGGCCGCATGCCCGAGCCGGGTTCTGACGAGGCGGTGGCCAGCACCGCCTTCGCCGAGGCGCACGGCCTCGCCGAGGGCGGCAGGCTGCGGGTGCTGATCAACGGCCGGCAGCGCGACATCACGATCAGCGGCATCGCGCTGTCACCGGACTTCATCTACGCGCTGGGGCCAGGCGCCCTGATGCCCGACGAGCGACGCTTCGGCATCCTGTGGATGCCGGAGACTGTGCTGGGTCCGGCCTATGAACTCGACAGCGCGTTCAACGCGGTGTCGGTCAAACTCGTCCGCGGCGTCAATCCGGAGAACGTGATCGCCGTACTCGACCAGCTACTCGACCGCTATGGCGGGCGCAGCGCCTATCCGCGCAAGGACCAGCAGTCGCACGCCTTCCTCGACGCAGAGCTGAACCAGTTGCGTGCCATGAGCCGCATCCTGCCGCCGATCTTCCTTCTCGTCTCGGCCTTCCTCGTCAACATGACGCTCTCGCGTCTCATCGCACTGGAGCGCGAGCAGATCGGGCTTCTGAAGGCGATGGGCTATTCATCGCTGGACGTGGCCAGGCACTATGTGGGCTTCGTCACGCTGATCGCCATTCTCGGTATCAGCATCGGTATCGCCCTGGGGACCTGGCTCGGCATGGGCATGACGCGGCTCTATGCGCAGTTCTTCAGCTTTCCCTTCCTCGTGTTCAGCAGAAACCCGGCCGTCTATGGCATCGCGGCGGGTGCCACCTATGCCGCCGCCCTGCTGGGCGCGGTGAAGGCGGTGCGCGAGGTGGCCTGGCTATCGCCCGCCGTCGCCATGGCGCCACCCGCTCCGCAGCGCTACCGCAAAGTTTTTGGCGGAACGCTCGACCTCTCGCGCATCGTGCGCCAGTCCAGCGTCATCGTCATGCGCCACCTCACCCACTGGCCGGTGCGCACGCTGAGCGGCATCCTCGGCATGGCGCTGGCGGTTGCGATACTGGTGGGCTCGCTGTGGTCCTTAGGATCCATCGACCACATGATCGACGTCACCTTCCGCCAGAGCGACCGGCAGGACGCCGCGATCACCTTCACAGAGGCACGCCCTTTAAGCGCCCTCTTCGCGATGCGAGAAGTGCCCGGCGTGATGCAGGCGGAGCCGTTCCGCGCGGTGGCGGTGAAGCTGCGCAGTGGCCCGATCGAGCGGCGCGTGTCCCTCGTCGGCAAGCAGCCCGACGCCACGTTGTCACGCGTGCTGGACGGCGCTCTCCGCCCGGTGATGCTGCCCGACCATGGCCTCGTGGTGTCGGACACGCTTGCCCGCATCCTGCGCCTCAGGGTGGGTGACCTCGTGGATATCGAGGTGCTGGAGGGTCAGAGGCAGATGCTGCGGGAACCCGTCGCCGCCATCATCACCGGCTTCATCGGCCTTAGCGCCTTCATGGATCTCGAAGCCATGAACGGGATGCTTGAAGAGGGCGCTGTCATCTCGGGGGCCTACCTAAAGCTCGACGCAGCGGAACGGGGCGAGCTCTTCGCAGCGCTCAAGACAACGCCGGCGGCAAGCTTCATCTCGCTGCAATATGCCACCTTGCAGAAGTTTCGGGAGACGCTGGCGCAGAACGTCGACATCATGATCAGCGTCTATGCGGTGCTTGCCGCGAACATAGCCTTCGGCGTTGTCTACAACTTCGCGCGCATCTCGCTCTCCGAGCAGGGCCGCGAGATGGCGAGCCTGCGTGTCATCGGCTTCACCAAGGGCGAGGTTTCCGCTCTCCTCCTCGGCGAGCTTGCGGTGGTGGTCATCGCGGCGCAGCCGCTGGGCTGGCTGATCGGCTATGGCTTTGCCGTGCTGATGACGGAGGGCTTCCGCACCGAGCTCTACCGCGTGCCGCTTGTTGTCAACCGCGAGGTCTATGCATGGGCAAGCCTCATCGTCTTGACGGCGGCGGCGATATCGGGGCTCGTGGTGAGCAGGCGGATCGACAGGCTGGACTTGATCGAAGTCCTGAAGACGAGGGAGTGACATGTTGCGGCGTCTGATCACACTGGCGGTCCTGCTCGCGGTTGCGGCGGCCCTCGCATGGTCCTTCTGGCCCCGTGCCGTTCCGGTGGAGATCGCAACGGTAGCGCGCCGCGACATCACGGTGACGGTGGAGGAGGAAGGCAAGGCGCGCATCCGCGAGGTCTTCACGGTGTCAGCGCCCGTCAGCGGGCAGACGCTGCGCATCGACCTTCACGCCGGGGACCATGTGGTTAAGGACGAGACCGTTGTCGCCTCCATTCGCCCCGCGGCACCTGGTCTTCTCGATGCGAGGCTGAAGCGCGTGGCAGAAGCGGCCGCGGCCGCCGCACGGGCCGGCGTGGGCCTCGCTGAAGCTGAGGTGAAGCAGGCCGAGGCACAACTCACCTTCCGCAAGACCGAACTGTCCCGCACCGAGCGCCTGACCCTACAGGGCACAGTCTCCGAGAGTGCGCTCGACAAGGCGCGGCTGGAGGCGGACACCGCCGCAGCGGCTCTTGACAGTGCCCGCGCCTCGCTCGCCGTACGCACGCGGGAGCTGGAGCGGGCGCAAGCCGCCCTCATCGAGACGGTGAGCAGCGACGGACCCTGCTGCACCGAGATCAAGGCTCCAGTGTCCGGCCAGATCCTGCGCGTGCTGGCGGAAAGCGAGCAGGTCGTGCAGGCGGGAATGCTCCTGATGGACATCGGCAATCCCGCCGACATCGAAGTCGTCAGCGACGTGCTGTCGCGAGATGCGGTCGAGATCAAACCTGAAGTCGCAGCCGTGATTGACGGCTGGGGCGGCCCGCCGCTGGCCGCCAAGGTGCGGCGGGTCGATCCATCCGCCGTCACCAAGGTCTCGGCTTTGGGAATCGAGGAACAGCGGGTCGCGGTGATCCTCGACATCTCCGATCCAACCAGCGCCCCGGAACTGGGCGACGGCTTCCGGGTCGTCGCACACATCACCGTCTGGGAGGCAAAGGACGTCGTATCCGTGCCGGTCGCAGCACTCTTCCGCCAGGGAAGTGATTGGGCCGTCTACCGTGTCACTGACGGCCGGGCCATGTTGCAACGCGTGAACATCGGGCGGCGCAACGACAGCTTTGCGGTCGTTGTCGATGGCCTTGTGCCGGGGGACACGGTGATTATGCATCCTTCAGACCAGCTTTCCGACGGCACAGCCGTCGCTTCCACTTCGGAGGGCGAGGAGCGCTAGAGCTAAACTGCTTTCCGATGCCAAATGTCGAATTAAATCATTCGGCGACTTAGCCGTACGCACCAGCTCTCATCTTGATCTCCTCCGGTGCGCCACTTTCATCAGTTTTCCGAAGGTCACATTTCAGGAGTCGAAGCTGAGCACCATGCAGTTGTCACAGGGATTGATCTACGGTAGATAGATCAACTGGCAGCCCAGCGTCAGCAACTGACGAATGTAATGAAGTGCCGTATAGGCCTGACCCAGGACTGAGAGGCTGTTCAGGTTCGGAAACAGCAAAAGCAATCGGCGGTGGTCCTGCGGGACCCCGAAAAGTAGCAATTCACTCTGCTTGGCTTAGGAGAAAGGCTAGTTTTGCTCCAAGTCTGAGGCAACACCCCGTACTTGCCCCCAGGCGGCGCGGGATGCTGCCGTCTGCTGCGAGAACCTATCGGTGGCGATAAGCTCGGCTGATCAGTGTGAGAGCAGCACGGGAAGTCGAAGGTCTTGCAGCACGCCTTTTGTCGCGCCACCAAGAACGAAATCACGGACCCGGGAATGACCAAAACCACCCAACGCGAGCAGTTGCGCTCCACCGGCAATCGCGGCGTCTTGCAGTGCGGCAGCTACGCTACGATCGCCAAGCATGACGTCCATTGCGGTGGCATTATATCCTCGCTTTTCAAGCGAGGCCGCGAGCAGAGCAGCCAGATTGGCTCCGCTCAAGGGCTTCTCGTCACGGACCGTCATAACGGTAACGCGGCCACTCTCGGGGAGAAGAGCCAGAGCATCCCACAACGCCCGCGCTGCAACACGACTGCCATCCCAGGCAACGGCCACATGGTCGAGTTGTGAGACTCGCGTTGACGGAAGGGTCAAAAGGGTTGGCCGGCCAGATCCAAACACGACTGATTGCGCCATATCGAACGCCAGCACCGTGTCACCGGACCACGGAATAATGGACAAATCATAGTAACGCGCTTCACCCGCGGCTGCGTCAAGCACCGCGCCTAGCACGACTTCACGACTCCTGAACTCCACTTGCATCATCGATCCCACGGCTTTCTCCACAATGCCCTGCAGCCGGCGGCACTCGGATTTGCTCCTTTCCTCAGCAGCACGTGTCAGGCCCGGAACGTCCAGGAGCAATCCGCCCATCGGCGAATACAACTGCGGAATGTCAACGGAGAAGGTCGATACATGCAGGTTGCACCCAAGAGACGATGCGTACCCGACAGCTGCAAGGACGGATTCGTCCGGAGGCGCCTCCGGATAGGTCGACAGGGGGAGATAAGCAACTCGTATGCGCATTGCCAAGACTCCTTATTTTGTCAGCGACGCTGGAGCACGCAAAAGCAATCTTACTCAAATCTGGAAACATCCATAAGCCAATTAAGATCAATAACTCGTGAGAGGTATTGATCGTGATCAAATGGCTTTGGCGACAATTCTCGCAAGATTGCTATTGAGCCACCATGCGCTTGGAGTACCAAGACTCATGATTGGGCACCGTCAGGTCTGGCTGGTTCGGGTCGCGCGGTCCGAGCCGTGGAATTGGAAACGCCTAACCCCAGATCAGATCAGCAGCAAGCAATCCGGCACAGAGTATGGCGCCTGCCGCTGGAACCCATGCACCCACCTCAAAACCACCGGCGGGGCTCGGCACTCCCTTGAGCTTCAGACGGAACAGAGCAACGCAGACGATTGAGAACACCAGCAAAATGATCCGGGAAGTCCATTCGGCCAGTTCCACCACCGGAAACAGAAGCGATAACGCCATGATCATGGCGCTGGTCAATAGAATCGAGATGACCGGTGTCTGCCGAACCGCGTGAACCCGGCAAAGAATGGACGGCAGCAGGCCTCTCGAACTTAACCCATAGGCAAGCCGGGAGACCATGATCATCTGCACGATAACGCCATTGAGCGTTGCCAGCACCGCAATCACTGTAATGACCGAAGCTGGCAACCCCGTCGTCTGCTCAAACAGATAGGCCAATGGAGCCCTTTGGACTGCGAGGTTTTCGGGTCCGACCGTCAGTACGGCAATTGACACCACAACAGCGTAAATGGCCGAACTGATAGCGAGCGTAAGAAGCACCGCCACAGGAAGCGTACGGCGGGGATTAACTGTTTCTTCCGCTATGTTGGCGATGCCTTCGAACCCAATGAATGCAAAGAAGGCCAAAAGGCTTGCCTGCAAAACGCCACTCAAGACGGCATTCGTCCATTGATCGGGAAGAAGCCGATCGACTTGCATCAGCAGGTCGTAGTCGAATACAAATCCGCCAACAATCACGGCCAGAAGGCCGCCAATCTCGATCAGGGTCATGATCCCTGCAAAGATAACTGACTCCTTGATGCCCCAGATGGAGATCAGTGCCATCAGTCCCACAAGAGTGATCAAGAGTACCGAGGGCGGAATGTTGATCAGCAAACCCAGATACTGAACCGAGCCGAGTGATATCGTACTCGCAGCGACGAGCCCCGCGGAGATCACAAGGAGCCCGATTCCGAGGCCGACCGCACGGCTTCCGAAGCTCTCCTCTGCATATTGGGCAGCGCCGGACGCAAATGGATAACGCCCTGACAGTTCGGCAAAGCAAAGCGCTGGGAACAGCATTACAACGGCTGCCGCGAGAAACGATAGTGGGGCAAGCATCCCAGCCCGGCCGGCAGTCTCGCCGATCAGAACATAAATGCCTGCTCCAATTGTAACTCCAAGACCGTACAGAACAACCAGGGGAAGTGACAGAACCCGTTTAAGGCTTGGAGGTTGCTCACTACTCACTTGCGGTTTCCTCACACCATTCTGAACTACACTAAGTGGAGCCAGCCATCCGCACCAGTGGCGGGAAGGCCACCCTACGCCCTCCCGCACCCGGTTCTGACGCAGTTCGGGATGCCCTTGAGCGCATAGAGCAGTAAGCGAGCGAATTTTCCTCGGAAGCCAGATCCCACAAAATCAGAGACTTAGAAGCACCACCCAGTTCTCATCTTTATCTTGTCCAGTGCGCCAACTTGAGTGGGAATTAATCACCGCGCTTCTGCTCGATTTCCCGCACTATCTGCATGAACGCCAGACACGCTGGCGACAGGCTCCGCCCGCGACGCCAGATGAAGCCGTAGTTGAGTGTCAGCCATGGTATGATCAGGGGTAACGCGACCACTGAAGCGTCAGCCAGTTCCTCGGCGATCAACTGGCGCGGACTTGCAGACAGGGAATTGCCGCTGAGGACCACGCTCTTGGCGGCCGAGAAGGTCTCGACCCAGATGCGCGGGATGACCCGCTTCGTGGTTTCATCCAGAATGCCAAAGGTCTTGGATACCTTGGGCAGGCCATCAAACATGCGTGCTGGAAGCGCTGGGCACGCCCCGGGAAGTTCAAGGATGTCGGGCACCGAGACAGTTGCCATTTGCGCAAGCGGGTGGCCGGATCGGCAAAAGACGACGTCCGGGCCGATGCGGAGTTATTCCGTTTCTCGGTGTGGTCTGACAACATCCTCGTCGCCGTCAGGACTCCGACCGACTGGTGAACATGGGCGTCAGGATCGTGTCGCACCATAGCCTTGTGAGCGGCGGGGATGCGCAGGTGACCTATGCCTGCGGCTTCACCGGCAAGGAGACGGTCGTCGCGGACTGCTCGCTGGTGATGGTGACGGCGCGGCTTCCCCACAACGGGCTTGACCGCGAACTGGCGGAGCGGCGGGACGCCTGGAACGAGGCGGGCATTAAGTCGGTCACCCTGATCGGCAACGCGCTCGCGCCCGGCACCATCGCCGCGGCCGTGTGGGCTGGCCGCCGCTATGCCGAGGAGTTCGACGAGGAGGCGGGCCCGATTGCCAAGGACATGCGCCGTGAGGTGACGCGGCATTCCGCCGGCCCGTTCTACTGGGATCGCGCACCGGCCTAGGCGGGGTCGAACGCCGGCTCCGGGAGGCCGCGGATCCCTGTTTCATAGGTAAGCAACGCGCCACCCGGCCCCTGCTCATCCTCCGCCCGCTGGATGCCCGGGCTCCAGCCCGTGGTGACGTAGAGCGTGGTCATGTCCGGTCCGCCGAAGCCCATCGAGGTGACGACCGGGCAGGGGACATCGATCACCGCCAGCACCGCGCCATCCGGTGCATAGCGGGTGAGGCGGCCCGCGCCATAATGGGCACACCAGACGCCGCCTTCGGCATCCACGGTGAGGCCATCCGGTATGCCGTCGTCCGCCCCCATGGTGGCGAAGATGCGGCGGTTGCGGAGGCGGGGGCTGTCTTGCGCAAGGTCATAGGCGATGAGCCGGCGACCGGCGGAATCGCTGAAATAGAGGACGTCACCGCCGGGCGAGAAGGCGGGGCCGTTGCAGACCGTGAAGCCGCCGTCGCCGACCATCGCCTGCCCTCGCGCGTCGACGCAATAGAGAAGGCCGCGCGGCTCCACCTCGGCCAGGTCGAGCGTGCCGACCCACAGGCGGCCGGACCGGTCGATCTTGCTGTCGTTGTAGATCACGCCCTCGCGCGCCTGATTGGGGTCGCTGAATGGCGTAAAGCGGCCGATGGCCGGATCGAACAGCACCAGGCCTGTGTCGATTGCCAGCATCAGCCGGCCGCGCGTGGTGAACACGAAGGAGCCGATGAACCTGGTACCGGGCACCGTCCAGCTCTCGACCGGCCCGCCCTGGCGCATGCGATGGATGGTGGGGCCATAGAGATCGGTCCAGTAGATCGCCTGTTCCCCGGCGTGCCACAGCGGGCTTTCGCCGAGGCGGTCGCGCGTCTGGGCGGCGATGACGGGAGTGAGAGCCATGTCGAGTCCTCTTCCGGCTAAATCTTGGGGCTGCGGTAGAGCGCCTTGCCATGGGCGCTGATCTCGACATCGACCATGTATTTGCGCATGCCTTCGGGGCTCATGGTGACGCCGAGGCCGGGTGCGGCCGGCACATGGACGAGGCCGTCGGAGTCGGGCTCGAGGTGAGTTTCGCTCATGTCCCAGGCCACGGACTTCGGCGCGAAGGGGTATTCGCAGATGCGGTGGCTCTCGAGCCCCGCATAGGGCTGGAGGGAGGCACAGAGCGCAAGGTGCGATGTGAAGGTGTGGTTGACGTAGGTGACGCCGCGCGTCGCGGCATAATCGGCCGCGCGCTTCGCGGGGCCGATGCCGCCGATGCGGCCGCAGTCGATCTGGATGAAGCCCACCTTGCCATAGTCAATGAGCTGCTGGGCCATGTGGAAGTTGTGCGAGGCCTCGCCGCCGGCAAGCTTCACCCTGCCGCTCTTCGCGGCGAGTGCCGCGTAGGCGCCATAGGCGCCGCCGAGGAAGGGCTCCTCGAACCACACGGTGTTCACCTCCTCGAGATAGCCGATGCGCCTTGCGGCGGCATCGACGTCCTCGCGGAAGATCTGGCCCGCGTCGATCAGCAGCGTGCCGTCGGGGCCGATGCCTTCGCGCGCCGCCTGGAGGTGGTCGCGATCCTGCTCCAGCGTTCCGCGGCCGAACGGGCCCCAGCCGCATTTGACGGCGCGGTAGCCCGCATCGCGCGCCCGGCGGCAGCCGGCGAGCGTCTCCTGCGGCGTGTCGCCGAATAGCTGCGAGGCATAGGGCAGCTTGGGATAGGCCTTGCGGTATCCAAGCAGTTCATAGACCGGTGCGTTCCGCTTCCGGCCGAGCAGGTCCCACAACGCCATTTCGATGCCGGAGAATGTGTGCGCAGCCTGCAGCAGGTCCATGCACTCCATCTCGACGGCGGCGTGGATCGCCGCGATGTCCGCGACGCTGTCGATGGGCTTGCCCAGCACCACGTCGCGCACCGGTTTGCAGGCGCCATGCGACATGGGCGTCACGAAGGCGGCGATCGACACCAGCGGGGACGCCTCGCATTCCCCCCAGCCCTCGACGCCGTCGGCGGTGACGCGCACCACCAGCGCATCCTGGCTGCCATCGCCAATGTCCTCCACCCTGGGCATGGAGAGATAGAAGAAGTCGACGGCTTCGATGGTCATGACGGTCGCGTTCCTTGGTGGAGGGGAAGGTCGTGCAGGCCGTTGAGGATCGGCCCGGCTGGCTTGAAGACATGTAGCGTGATCGTGGCGCGGAGCGAAGCCCCCGGCGTGAGGCGAAGCAGCGCTGCGCCGCGCGCGCGCGCCGCAGCGAGGCCGAGTGCGCAGGGCGTGGTGTTGGGCTCGATGCCGACGAGGCGAGTGCGGTTGTTCCACGGCGCATCCGGCGTGGCGGCGAGTTCGTACCACAGCCAGGCGCAGGGAAAGCGGGCGCCATCCCAGGTGAGAAGCGCCGCGATGGCGTCGTCCATCCGGCGGATCGCTGCCCACGGGGCTGCGAACCCGGTCAGATAGGCGACCGAAGCCCAAGGCTGCCGGGGATGGGCGAGGTCGGCCATCCCGCCGGCCTTTGCGGGGAGCAAGGGCCACGTCCCGGCAGCACCTGCCGAAATCGGATTGGCCGGTGGATCGAAGAAAGCCTCGGCCTCGGCATGCGCCGCGCCGGAGGTCACCTCGAAGGGCGCGGCAAGAAGGTCGCTGCCGAAGCTCGGGTGATGCCCCCACATCACGTCGACGGGCCGGTCGCCGGAATATGTCAGCTCCTCGTCGATCGTGAGTGCCTCACCATCGACGCGGATGTGGCGGCGCATGGTGGCGGAGACGGTGGCGAAAGAGCGTGTGAGAAGAAGCGCGCCCTTGGCTTCCTCCGCCTCCCACTGCGCAATCGAGGCTTCACCGTGGAAGCCGTGGAACACGCCATCCACCGTGCAGGCGTCACCCGCGTTGGGGAAGAGCAGGGGCCAGCCGCCGGTGTAGCGCGTGAGCCATTCCGGCTCGTCCCGGGCGGCGAGGCCGGGGAGCGGGGCATCAACTGCCTCCCACGGAACGTTGCCCAGCACCGAAAGGGCAGTCGGCTTGTGGCGCACCGCCGTGATCGTGCCACCGATCTGCGGGTTCACCGTGACCCGCAGCGCATCGCTCTCGAGCGTCACCATCACTTGATGGCGCCTGACATGAGGCCGCGGATGAACTGCTTCTGGAACAGCACATAGAGGATGAACATGGGCGCGCTGGCAATCACCATGCCCGCCATGGTGAGCGGCACCTGGTTGTTGTAGCGACCGGAGAACACGCTGATGCCCGCCATCAGCGTGCGCTTGGCATCGTCCTGCAGGAAGATGATGGCGATGAGCAGATCGTTCCAGACATAAAGCGAGTTGACCACCACCAGCGTGACGAGGGCCGGCAGCGACAGCGGCAGCACCACCTTCATGAGGATGGTGAACTGGCCGGCCCCGTCGATGTGTGCCGCCTCGTAAAGCTCGCGCGGGACGGTGCGGAAGAAGGTGGTGAGCAGATAGACCGAGAAGGGCGTGATCAGCCCTGCGTAGATGACGATGGCGCCCGAATAGGTGCTGACCATGCCGAGCCTTGTGTAGAGCACGAAGAGCGGCACGATCATCACCACCGGCGGCACCGCCATGAGCGAGGTCGAGACGGCGAGCAGCGTGCCCCGCCCGCGAAACCGCATGGTGGCGATGGCATAGGCGCCGAGCACCGAGATGGCGGTGGACAGGATGACGGACCCGGCGACCAGCACGGCGCTGTTCAGCATCCAGTGCAGGAATGGGCTGTCGACCAGCACGGAGCGGAAATTCTCGAGCACGGGCGCCTTGGGGAAGCCCAGCTTGTCGATGGCATATTCCTCGTCCGACTTCAGCGCCGTCACCACCATGTAGAGGGTGGGGACGAGGGCGAGCACCGAGGCGAGCAGCAGGACGGCCTGCTTCAAAAGATTGCCGGGCTGCAAGTCGGCGCGCATCAGGCGGCCTCCGCGCGCTGGCGCACCCGGAACAGCAGGAAGATGAGAAGGCCGGTGACGAGGAACAGCATCACCGATGCCGCCGAGGCGATGCCGGGCAGGCTGGAGCGGATCAGCGCGTTGAAGATGTAGAGCTCCACCACCTCAGTCGAGGTGCCGGGGCCGCCGCGGCCGCCACCCATGATGTAGACGTAGGAGAAGACCGCGGCGAGCATGGTGATGACGCTGATCACCACGTAGAACTCGATCACGCCGCGCATTTCGGGCAGGATGATGTGCCACAGCCGGTGCCACCAGTTGGCTCCGTCGATCTTGGCGGCCTCGATCACCGAGTCATCGAGGCTCATCAGCCGCGCGAGGAACAGGATGATGCCCAGCGCGGACTCGCGCCAGATGATGAGGATCATCACCGTCCACAGCGCCACGTCGGATGAGCCGATCCAGTCCAGCGCCATGAAGTCGAGGCTCATCCAGCGCAGCATCTCGTTCACCGGCCCCGAGAACTGGAACATGCGCTTCATCACCACCGCGACGATGGGGATGGCCAGCACGAAGGGCACGAAGACGATGATGCGGTAGAGCTTCCAGCCGGCGATCCGCTCCGACAGCAGCACCGAGACGATGAGCGATATGCCCACCATCACCGGAATGGCCAGCAGGAGCTGGAGATTGTGCAGCACCGATTCCCAGAACAGCGACTGGCCGAGGACGAGCTGATAGTTGCGAAGCCCGATCCACGGCCCGTCGATGCCGCGCACCATCTTGAAGCTGAACTCGAAGATCTTCAGCAGCGGATAGCCGAAGACGAAGCCCAGCAGCGCAACCAGCGGCAGGACGTAGAGATAGGGGACGAGCCGGGACGAAGGCGTCATGTCGCTTGCGCTGCCAGAAGGGAGGGGGCCGCCGA
>JBEARP010000107.1:0-6455 GCA_041163105.1 Pseudomonadota bacterium | reverse complement strand
GACCCAGATCATCAAGCTGCCGGTCACACCTGCCACCATCGTCGTCGGCAATCCGGCTGTGGCTGACGTGACCACGGAGGGAAGCTCCCTGTTCTTCCATCCACGGGGCTTCGGCCTCACCAACGTCATCGCGCTGGACGACGAGGGCAAGAAGATCGGCGACTATGTCGTGCGCGTCGTCTTCGAGGACAGCTACAGCGTTTCCATGTACGCGCCCGGTGGCCGCCAGACCTTCAGCTGCCGCAAGGACTGCGAAGCCACGATGCGCCTGGGTGACGGAACGGGTTTCGTCGAAAACTACGCGGAGCAGTTCAAACTCAAGAACGGCCTGGTCCGCGGCCAGGCGCTGGGGGATACCGTCACGACGCAAGACACCACCAACACGATCATCACCGCCGCGCCCATCCGCTGATGGTATAAACGACCTTTAATTGTAATTTTAACTGGAAACGTCGTACAACCAAACCTGAACCAGTGCCCAGACCATGGGCCAGTTCAGGAGTTGTGACATGCGGGTTGGTTTACCGAGCAGGCTGGATCGTCGCCGGCAGCGCCAGAAGGGCAGCGTTGCCGTTGAATTTGCGATCGTTGGCGGCTGGCTCATCGTGGTGCTAGGCGCCATCATCGAAACGGGGATCTTCCTGATCGTCCAGTTCAATCTGCAGAATGCTGCCGAAACCGCCGGCCGCAAGATCCGGACCAACCAGGTTCAGTCAACGGCCACTCTCAGCGACTTCAAGACCGAAATCTGCGCCGGCATCGCGATAGCTGATTGCGAAAACAAGGTGTATGTCGATGTCCGCAACGACAGCAGTTTCACTGGCCTTGCCGCCCAGATCCCTTTCAACACGAACGAGACACCTGAGGTCGGCCCCGATCACACCGAGACATTCGCGCCCGGTGGATCTGCTCAGTGGGGATCGCTCATCGTCACCTTTGACTGGGATTTCAGCTTCCCATTCATGAATGCCGCCTTCGGAAACCTGCCCAATGGCAACCGCCGCCTCTTCGGGCTCTCCATTTACAAGAACGAAAAGTGATGGCGGGCAGGGTCAAGTCTGCGTGCAGATCGCCGCGCAAGTCCTTGTGCCGACAGCGCAACGACGCCGGAGTGGCGGCCATAGAATTCGTGATCGTGCTGCCGGTGCTGCTCCTGCTGTTCTTCGGAATGATCAACCTCACCAGCTATATCTCGACGCTGCGCAAGACGAACGCCGCCGCCGAACTCGTGACCGATCTGGTCTCCCGCCACGATGAAACAATCACGTCCAGCGATATTGATGAGTACTTCAATGCTGCCGCATTGCTGTTCCTGCCGGCCTCGGGCGACGGAGTGCAGGTCCAGCTCTACAACTATCATGACGACGACAAGAATGGCGTTGCCGACCTGAGGTGGGGGAAGTTCAAGACCGCCGGAACCTGCACTGCACCCAACACGTCGGCCCCGGAGATCGTCACGATGCTGGCAGACAGTGACGTGCTGATCGCTGTTGCGTGCATTCCCGGCTATGAAGACCCTGCCCGCTTTCCCGGCTTGCCGACCTTGGCCGTACCACAAAAATCCGTCGCCCTCAGGCCGCGCCAGTCGAGAGAACTCAACTGCACCGACTGTCCGCCCGTTACCCCTCCATCCCCATAGTTGCTGGCGAAGCACCGCGCGCTGCGCTAATCGGGCAGGCTGGAGCGCCTGCCTTGGAATTATCGGTCTTTCTCGCTGTGCTTGCCGCGGCCGTCATGCATGCCGGCTGGAACGTCCTGGTCAAGCTGAAGCTGGACCGGTTCCTGTCCCTTTGCCTGATCCAGACACTGATGGGGTTCATGGGTCTGGCGATGCTGCTGGTCTTCCCGGTACCGTCGCTGGCAAGCCTGCCCTATGCGCTCGCTTCAGGCGTGCTGCACCTCGGCTACAACCTGTTCCTCGCCAGAAGCTACCGCACCGGCGACCTTAGCCAAGTCTACCCCATTGCCCGCGGTGCGGCACCGCTCCTCACCCTCGCCGTCACCTGGACCTTCATGCACGAGGATCTGACCCTGCTGGGCGGCATCGGTGTGGCCGTGCTGGTGGCGGGCATCTGGATGATCAGCCTGCTGGGCCACCGCGGCATGCGGCTCGACGGGCTGACGCTGTTCTTTGCCATCGGCACCTCGGTGTTCATCGCCGCATATACCATCGTCGACGGAATGGGCGGGCGGGCCTCGGGCCAGCCCTCGTCCTATGCCGGCATGGTTTTCGTATTTGATGCGATCTTCCTTGCCGCAACCGCCATCGGCATGCGCGGGCCTGGCATCGTGCGCGAGGTGGCCCCCTACTGGAAGACCGGCGTGGTGGGAGCCACGCTATCGGTCGGCGCCTACTGGATCGCCATCTGGGCCATGACCAAGGCGCCCATTGCCAGCGTGGCGGCGCTGCGCGAGACCTCGATTCTCATCGTGATGCTGCTTTCGATGCGGGTTCTGAAGGAAACCGTCAGCCTGCCACGCCTTGCGGGTGCCGCTCTGATCGTTGTCGGCGCTGTGCTGATCAGGCTGGCCTGAGCCCTCAGGCACTGCCGATCAGCATACCCGTGAGGAACACCAGAAAGCCGCCGACAGCAATTTGGAAGGCCGCCTTGAGAAGGGCGTATCCATGTACTTGTAGCTGATCCAAGAGATCGCCCAGAGCTCGACGAAAACCACCGCGATGGCCAGACAGGCGGCGCTTGGCCTCGCCTTCCTCGATCTTGGCGTCCGCGGTAAGTTGGGTGGTGCCGAGCTTGACGGCAATCGATTCATGGCCCTTCTCGGCTTCAGCGAGATCGAGCAGCAGCTTCTTCACCTGCGGGTCCTGTGAGCGCTCGGCAGCCTGCTTGTAGAAGCGATAGTTCTCGAGCTCGATGACCTCGGCGCGCTGGCGCATTTCCTCGATGTTCATCTTGCCGATGGTCCAGGCCGGCTTGTGGCGCACGAAGCCCTGGATGTCGGAGCGGCGGATGAGCGGAATGTAGTCACCGAACTTCTTGGCATAAAGATCGGTCAGCCAGCGGCGATGCTGGTGCTCTTTCTCGGCCATTTCCATGAACACCTTGGCGGAGGCCGGAAAGTGTCCATCAGGGAATGGGCAAAACCAGCGTAGGCGCGCGCATCGTCATCCTCGCTGGAGATGGCGAGCGCCAGGAATTCCTGTTCGGTGAGGTCGGAAAAGCTCTTCACGGCAAGTCATCCAGTCGACAGAAAATGACTTTAGAAACATCCCGGATTATGATCCACCCTCGCTGGCGGATCACCGCAAAACACATCTTTAAGCATGTCACGCTAGCTTGCTGCATCTGCAGGGAACGTCATGACCACAGCCGCCGAAGCGCCAGACCGGCGCGCCACCAACCACGCCCTGTCCTGGCTGCGGCAGCGGGGCTGGGCCGTGCTGGCCGGCTTCCGGCCCCACCTCGCCATCTATGCCATAGCCTTCACCACCTATGCGGTTGGCATGATCCAGAGCCACATGCTGGGCGAGAGCGTGTCGCTGGGCCTTCCCGGTATCGCTGGCAGTTCCATCCTGGTCGTGGCAGCCGGGGTCGTCAGCGTCTGGCTCCTCGCCGATCTGATCCGGCTCTGGCGCTCGGGCTACGCCGGCAGCCCCACCGTCGCGCTAACGAAAAGCCTCTTCAACGACATCCTCACGCCGGGGCGCATCACCAACGGGTTTCATGCCTTCGTCGCCACGGGCTTCTTCGCCATCGGCTTCACCACCATCAAGTCCAACATCCCGAAGATCAATCCCTTCAGCTGGGACGAGGTCTTCATGGCCATGGACAAGGCACTGCACTTCGGCGTCCTGCCGCATGAGATCCTGGCGCCGGTGTTCGCCTATCCGCTGGTCACCTTCCTGGTCAATATCATCTACAATGCGTGGTTCTTCCTGCTCATGGGTTTCTACCTGTGGCAGGGCTTCCGCGACAAGGACACCCCGCTGCGCCAGCAGTTCTTCATCGCCTATCTGCTGTGCTGGGCGCTTGGCACCTGCCTGTTCGGTACGATCTTTTCCTCGGCGGGGCCGTGCTTCTACAGCCGCCTGCTGCCGGGCCCCGATCCCTATGCCGGGCTGATGAGCTATCTCGCCGGGGTCAACGCCATCTATCCGATTTGGGCTGTCGGCACGCAGGACATGTTGTGGGAAAGCTACGTGTCGAGCCAGGGCACGATCTCGGGGATCTCCGCCATGCCATCGATGCATGTGGGAACCTCGGTCATCTTCTTCCTGTGCGCGCGGGCCGCGGGCATCCGCTGGCTCACCTGGTTCACCGGCATCTTCGCCGTGATGGTCATGCTGGGCTCGGTGCTGCTCGCCTGGCATTACGCGGTGGACGGCTATTTCGGCGCGCTGATCGCAGTGGCCTGCTGGTGGCTCGCCGGGCAGTGGGTGAGGCGCAGCCCGCTCAGTTCTCGTCCATCTTCAGCGCAGATATGAAGGCCTCCTGCGGGATTTCGACCTTGCCGAACTGCCGCATCTTCTTCTTGCCTTCCTTCTGCTTGTCCAGAAGCTTTCTCTTGCGGCTGATGTCGCCGCCGTAGCACTTGGATGTTACGTCCTTGCGCATCGCCGAGAGCGTCTCGCGCGCCACGATCTTGCCGCCGATCGCCGCCTGGATGGGGATCTGGAACATGTGGCGCGGGATCAGGTCCTTCAGCTTCTCGCACATCACGCGGCCGCGCTGCTCGGCGCGCGCGCGATGCACGATCATCGCCAGCGCGTCAACCGGTTCCGCGTTGACGAGGATGCCGAGGCGCACGAGGTCGCCCTCTTCATAATCGGTCATCTTGTAGTCGAAGGAGGCATAGCCGCGCGAGACCGACTTGAGCCGGTCATAGAAGTCGAACACCACCTCGTTCAAGGGCAACTCATAGACGACCATGGCGCGCGAGCCCGCATAGGTTAGCTGCTTCTGGCGACCGCGGCGATCCTCGCAGAGCTTGAGGATAGAACCCAGATATTCGTCCGGCACCAGGATGGTGGCCTCGATCCACGGCTCCTCGATCGATTCGATCAGCGTCTGGTCGGGAAGGTCCGCTGGATTGTGCAGGTCGATGTGCGTGCCGTCACGCAGGTTGACCTTGTAGATGACGGACGGAGCAGTGGTGATGATGTCGACGTTGAATTCGCGCTCGATCCGCTCACGGACGATTTCGAGATGCAACAGACCGAGGAAGCCGCAGCGGAAGCCGAAGCCCAATGCGGCGGAGGTTTCCATGTCATAGGTAAAGCTCGCGTCGTTGAGGCGCAGCCTGCCGATGGCCTCGCGCAGGTCCTCGAAGCGCGCGGCGTCGACGGGGAAGAAACCGGCGAAGACCACCGACTGCGCGGGGCGGAAGCCCGGCAGCTGGGTGGCCGTCATGTTCTTTTCGTCAACCACGGTGTCGCCAACGCGCGTGTCGGCCACCTGCTTGATCGATGCGGTGAAGAAGCCGATCTCGCCGGGGCCGAGCTCGTCCACGGTTTCCTTCTTGGGGCGCGACACGCCGACGCGCTCGAGCTGGTAGACGGCATTGGTGGACATCAGCCGCACCTTCATGCCCTTCTTCAGCACGCCATCGATGATGCGCACCAGCACGACGACGCCGAGATAGGCGTCATACCAGCTGTCGACCAGCAGCGCCTTCAAGGGCGCATTGCGGTCGCCCTTGGGGGCGGGCAGGCGGTGGACGATGGCTTCCAGAACATCCGGCACGCCGACGCCGGTCTTGGCCGAAATCGGGATCGCGTCGGACGCGTCGATGCCGATCACGTCCTCGATCTGCTGGCGCACCCGGTCGGCATCTGCCGCAGGCAGGTCGACCTTGTTGAGGACCGGCACGATCTCATGGTTGTTATTGATGGCCTGGTAGACGTTGGCCAGCGTCTGGGCCTCGACGCCCTGGCTTGCGTCGACCACCAGGAGAGAGCCCTCGCAGGCCGCGAGTGAACGCGAGACCTCATAGGCGAAGTCGACGTGGCCGGGCGTGTCGATGAGGTTCAAGACGTATTTTTCGCCGTTCTTCGCCGTGTAGTCGAGGCGCACGGTATTGGCCTTGATGGTGATGCCGCGCTCGCGCTCGATGTCCATCGAGTCGAGGATCTGGTTCACCATGTCGCGGTCGGCAACGGCGCCGCAGAGCTGGATCAACCGGTCGGCAAGGGTCGACTTGCCGTGGTCGATGTGGGCGATGATGGAGAAATTCCGGATGTGTGCGGTGTCAATCATGATTGGGGCGGTGTTTGGCATTGGGAGGGGGGTAGGTCAAGCGCCGGGCGGTCGCGGCCCGTGGGAGGCAGCGGCATGTTCCATCCTTTGCGAGGGTGGCATTGATCCCTCAGGGAAATTGGGAGGCGCGGGCGCTGCCCGGCGCGGTGTGCCGGTCCTTGTGGGACCAGCGATAGAGCGCTGAGCAGCGCCCGCATCCGGCAGGTCTTAGGCCTTTGGAGGAGCGCTTGCGTACTGTTC
>JBEARP010000106.1:0-18408 GCA_041163105.1 Pseudomonadota bacterium | reverse complement strand
CGGGCACGGGGGCTGGTTCCGGCTACCTGCTGGGCAAGATGCTGGGCGGGGCCTGATCCATCTGCCTGCACGGAAGCCCTTGTTGCGCCTCTGGAAATCAAGACCTTTCCCGGCTGTCGATGCTTGCGTTTTCATGGGAATGAAATACGCTTCCGCCTTCCAACAAGCCGAGGAAACACCATGTCCCATTCCGCCCTGACCGAACTCGCCGCCGGACTTCTTTCCGGCCGCGTGGAGGTTGTCGACCTCACCGCCGTGCTCGGTCCCGAGACGCCGCTCATCAAGCTGCCGCCGCAGATCGGCCTCAACACGCCGCAGGTCGAGATCCACACCATCTCGCACTATGACGACAAGGGCCCGTTCTGGGCGTGGAACTGGCTGAAGCTGGGCGAGCATTCGGGCACACATTTCGATGCCCCGCAGCACTGGATCACCGGCAAGGATTACCCGGACGGCGCCACCGACACCATTCCGCCGCAGAACTTCGTCGGACCCGTCAACGTCATCGACTGCAGTGCCGAAGTGGCCAAGAACCCCGACTTCCTGCTGACCGTCGACCACATCAAGGCCTGGGAAGCCAAGCACGGCGCCATCGAGAAGGGCTCGTGGGTGGTGCTGCGCAGCGACTGGTACAAGCGCAATGGCAGCGAGAAGGACTTCCTCAACGCCGACGAGAATGGCCCGCATTCGCCCGGGCCCACGGCGGAGGCCATCCAGTACCTGATCGACAAGGGCATCATCGGCTGGGGTTCCGAGACGGTGGGCACCGACGCAGGCTCCGCCGGCGGCATGACCCCGCCCTTCCCCGCGCATAACCTGATGCACAAGAACAACCGCTACGGGCTTGCCTCGCTGTGCAACCTCGACAAGCTGCCGCCGAAGGGTGCGGTCATCATCGCCGCTCCCCTGAAGATCAAGCATGGCACAGGCAGCCCGCTGCGCGTGCTGGCCTTGGTGGCGAAGTAACGGGCGACCCACAGGAAGGAACGCGGCATGGCCGACTACGTGATCGCCGGCAGCGGCATCAACGCGCTCGTCGCCGCGTCCCTTCTTGCCCTCAAGGGCCGCAAGGTCCTTGTGTTGGAGCGCAACCCGGTGGTCGGCGGTTGCATGCGCACCGAGCAAGCCACGGTACCGGGCTTCACCCATGACGTGATGGCCACAACCTTCGTGCTGTTCCTGCTGTCGCCCGCCTATGCCGCACTGGGCAAGGAACTCGAAAAACGCGGGCTTGCCTTCGCGCACCCTGAAATTCCCACCGGCGTGCTGCGCCCCGATGGCTCTCACCTCGTGCTGACGCGTGACCGCGCGCGGAACATCGCCGCCTTCGATGCGCTGGCCGATGGCGATGGCGCGCAATATGCCGCCGACATGGATAAGCTTGGCGCCAATGCGCCCTTCCTCTTCGCGCTGCTGGGCGGCCGCTTGTGGTCATGGGACATGGCGAAGCTGGTTGCGAAGGAAGCCTGGAAGCGCGGGCCTCGCGGCCTTTCCGCCTTCTTCGGCGAGGCGCTGATCTCCGCGCGCCACTGGCTGCAGCCTTACTACCGCTCAGAACAGTTCCGCGCACTCATGGCGCCATGGGTTCTTCATTGTGGCTTGGGGCCGGAGAGCACTTATTCCGGCCAGATGGCCAAGGTCATCGCCTTTGCGCTGGAAGCCGCCGGTGCCCCCATCGTCAAGGGTGGCGCACAAAACATCATCACGGCCTTCGCGCAGCTGATCCGCGATCATGGCGGCGAAATCCGCACCGAGGCGGACGTGTCGGAAGTGACAGTCGACGAGGCGGGTCGCGCCACGGGCGTGGTGCTGGCGAGCGGAGAGCGCATCGCTGCCGCGGAAGGCGTCATCTGCTCGGTGACGCCAAACCAGCTCTATGGCCGCATGCTTAGGAACTGGCCCGGCGCGGCTCCACAGCGCGAAGAGGTCAGGGCCTTCGCCTATGGCAAGGGCAACATGCAGATCCACTACGCGCTCAAGTCCGCGCCGCAGTGGAAACATGCGGAACTCGCCAAGGTGGCGCTTCTGCACCTCACACCCGGCCTTGACGGCGTGTCGAAGGCAGTGAACGAGGCCGAGCGCGGGATGCTGCCCGCAGAGCCCACCATCTGTTTGGGCCAGCCCACCAGTTTCGATCCCACGCGCGCCCCGGATGGCAAGGCCATTCTGTGGCTGCAACTGCCAGAGGCACCGCGTCACATCAAGGGTGACGCAGCAGGCCAAATTGCAGCACCTGCCGATGGCCACTGGACCGATGCCGTGCGCGAAGCCTACGCCGACCGCATTGAGGCAATCCTCTGCCGGCACATCCCGGACTTCACGTCACTCGTCCTGGCGCGGCGTTGCTATTCCCCCGCCGACCTTGAGGCGATGAACGTCAACCTCGTGGGTGGCGATCCCTATGGCGGCGCCTGCACCATCGACCAGTTTTTCCTGTGGCGGCCTCTGCGCGGAGCAAGGAACCACGAGACACCGGTGAAGCGCCTCTGGCAGATCGGCGCTTCCACGCATCCCGGCCCGGGACTGGGAGGTGGCTCGGGCTTCCTGCTGGCATCGACGCTGAAATGACGAGGGATCTTGCCTTCCTGCGCGGCGTTCTCCACCGCGAGACAGACAGCTCAATGCCGTCATTCGCCGAGATCGGGCTCAATTATTTTGTGCCCTATCTCCTCAACCGCATCGCCGCGAGTTGGAATACCGGCCTGGCAGGAGAACTGCGCAAGTTCGGCCTCACCACACCCCAGATGCGGACGCTGGCCGTGCTTGGCATCAGTTCGGGCCTCACCATCAACGAACTCTCGGCGCTCACCGTCACCGAACAATCGACCATGAGCCGCACGCTGGACACACTTGAAATCCGCGGCTTCGTCAGCCGACGTCCGCGACCCAGCGACCTCCGGGTGCGCGAAGTGGAGATCACCCCCGCCGGCCGCGAGGCCTTCGATGCCTTCTGGCCCGTTATGTTCCAGCACTATGAGCAGATGTTCCGCGGCATTGGCGAGGACGAGTTCTCGCAATTAGTGGCAACGCTGCAAAAGGTGCTGCGGAACACCAGGCTGTCGGGCGAGGCGGAGACCTAGAGTTCCCGGACGGTGTTGAGTGCGCCATCCAGCGCGTCGCCGTTCTCGTCCTTCAGCGCCGCCGAGATCAACCGGTCCATCCAGGCGCCACCGTCGGCGCGCTTGAGCAGCAGCGGCGTGGCCGACAGCACGCGATCGAATTTCGACAGCCCGCGCGCGTGCGTATCGGAATAGCCCTTGATCAAGCGCCTGGTGGCGATGATGGCACGGGCGAGATCATAGTTCTCCGGCAGCGTGCGTGTGGCGAGGTCGAGCCAGTTTTGCATGTGCCGCTTTTCAACATCGTGCCGCAACAGCTTGCGCCGCCAGCGCCGCAACCCGGCCAGGGCGTTGAACTGCAGGAAGCCCCACAGCGTTGCCGTCTCGATCCGGCGGTCGCGGTTCACCAGCCAGTCAATACGCGCCATGAGCTTGCGGTTGGCCGAAACCTTCCGGCCCCAGCCGGCGGACAGCAGGCTCACCACCTCCTCGCCGCGCGGATGCACGAATTCGGTCAGGAGAAGCGGATCATCGCCTGCCTTCATCTCGGCGCCGATCCGCGCGAAGCGGGCCGAGCGAATCTTGAGGTCGGCCACGCCAATCACATCATCATAGGTCATGGCATTGGCCACATGCTTCGCCGCGGCGGCGGTGAAGGCGAAGCCGTGCGCCGCGCCGCCATGCGTCTCGTCGAGCGCCTTGAGCGCTTCCAGCCGCCCCAGATATTCGTCGCCGTAAGCAAGGTCCTGGTAGTCGATGGCGCGCTTCACGCCGGCAAGCGCCGCGACCTGCGCCGCCGCGGGAAGTGCGCGCACGCGGATCAACAGCCGGTCAAGCTCGGCGGAGCCAAGACTTTCAGGGATTCCCTGCACAGGCTTCGCCTTCTTGATGCGCGCCTGCGACAGTTCATTCGAGGTTGCTCGCGCATAGCCCTGTGCGAAGCCCTTCAGCGAAGCCTTCACACCCCGCCCGCCCTGCGAAATGACAGCCTCGAAGCTGGCGCGGTCGAAGGGCAGTGCGCCGGAGCCCGCCAGCGCGCCGAACATCGGCGCGGAGATGACCGTGCCTTCCTCGCGCGCCACCTCATCCTTGTCGAAGGCGATGACGCGGCGCGCCGCAATGCCTGCGGCGGCATTTACCGCCTGCGGATCGGCGATGGCCTCGCCCGGCTTCTCCTTCTCGGCCACGGCATAGGCGCGGTGGGTGGAGGTGATGAGCAGTGTCCGGTCCGGCGTCACCAAACCGCGCAGGATGGAGCGACCCGCCTCCATGAGTTCCGCGGCGATCACCACGTCGACATCGCCCGGCGTCGGCATCAACGCCAGGACGGGCGCGTGGCCATCTTTCGGCGGCAGCATCTCGATGTAGTAGATCGTGGCGCCGGTGCGCTGGGCGACACCCGGAACGGACGTTGATTGCGCGTGCCAGCCATTGGCCTCCGCCACCGCGACGATCCAGTCCGACAACACGCCGCCGCCCTGCCCGCCCATGGCGAGAATGGCAATCGACAGCGGCTTGTCGCGGGAGATGCTGGCGTCGAACATCACGCACTCGCCCGCGCGAAGAGATGACGGCTCTTCTCGCGCCGCCGCTGCAGGAAGGTGATGACGGAGGTCTGAACCTTCGCCTTGAAGCGCTCCCATCGGCTCGCATTGCGCAGCACGTCGGCGCGGTAGAAGGACGGGCAGAGAATGGCGGCCTCCGCCACTTCGCCGCAATTGCCGCAGGCAACACAAGTGTTGTCGATGGCGGCCACCGGATCGTCGCGCAGCGGATCGTCCACATGCTTCACCGACAGCGACGGGCAACCGGAGAGGCGAATGCAGGCATGATCGCCCGTGCAGATGTCCTCGTCGACGCCGAAGCGCTGGCGCAGCACGGGTTCTCCGGCTTTCTCTGCCTTGTCGACGAGAGGCTTCACACGGCGCTGCTTGTTGAGCATGCATTCGGAGGACGCGACGATGATCTTCGGTCCCTGCTCCTCCGTGGTCAGCGCCTCGCGCAGCGTGTCGCGCATCTTGGCCACGTCATAGGTGTGGTCGATCTGGCGCACCCACTTGGCGCCGACGCCCTTCACGGCATCGACGATGGAGTTGTTGGTGGAGCGCTTCCTGTTGTCGGCGCGCGAGGACAGGATATCCTGGCCGCCCGTGGCGGATGAGTAATAATTGTCGACGATCAGCATGACGCCGTCATGCTTGTTGAACACGGCATTGCCAACGGATGATGACAGGCCATTGTGCCAGAAGCCGCCATCGCCCATCACCGAGATGACGCGCTTGTCCGACTTCACGTTGAAGGCGGAGGCCGCGGCAGGGCCTAACCCATAGCCCATGGTTGTGGCGCCGATGTTGAAGGGAGGCAGAATCGAGAACAGGTGGCAGCCGATGTCGGCAGAGACATGGTGCTGGCCGAGCTCGTTCTCGACCAGCTTCATCGCGGCGAAGATCGGGCGCTCCGGGCAGCCGGTGCAGAAGCCCGGCGGGCGCGGCGGCACCACGGTGGCAAGCGCCTGAACCTCCTTGCTGTTGAGCACGGGGGATGGATCAGGCAATGGCGGGCGGTTGCCGAGCAGCCGTGGTGCATGACGCTCGAGGAAGCCCAGCAGGCCCTTCTGCATCACCGTGGCGGTGTATTCCCCCGCCATTGGGAACACGTCCTTGCCGGAGATACGGGTGTTGATGTCACGCCTTCTCAGCATGGTGTTGAGCGCTTGCTCGAGGAATTCGGGCTGGCCCTCCTCGACCACCACGATCGCCGACTTTCCGGCGCAGAAGGAGACAACCTCCTCGTCCACCAGCGGATAGGTAACGTTCAGCACGTAGAGCGGCACGCGGGTGTTGCCATAGGCATCCGACAGGCCCAGCTGCTGCAGGGCGCGGATCACGCCATTGTACATGCCGCCCTGCAGGATGATGCCGACATCCGCCTCTTCCGGTCCGAAGAACTCGTTGAGCTTGTTGTCGCGGATGAAGTTCACTGCCGCTGGCCAGCGCTTCTCAATCTTGTGCTTCTCGTGGATGAAGGAGGCGGGCGGCAGCACGATGCGGTTGACGTCTCGCACCGGGTTTTCCAGTGCCTGCTTCAACGTATAGGTGGGCTTCCTGTTGTCCTTGGTCTTGAAGCGGCCGTGCACGTGGCAGCCGCGGATGCGCACTTCGACCATCACCGGCGTGTTGGAAGCCTCCGACAGCTCGAAGGCCTTCTCCACCATGTTCACCATGGTGGGCAGGTCGGGCCGCGGGTCCATCAGCCAGATCTGTGACTTCATCGCATAGGCGTGGCTGCGCTCCTGCATGATGGAGGAGCCTTCGCCGTAATCCTCGCCGATGATGATGACCGCTCCGCCATTGACCCCGCCCGAGGCGAGGTTTGACAGCGCATCGCTCGCCACATTGGTGCCGGCCGTGGACTTCCAGGTGACCGCTCCGCGGATGGGATACATGACAGAGGCCGAGAGCATGGCTGCGGCGGTGGCCTCGGAGGCGGAGGACTCGAAATGCACGCCGAGCTCCGCCATGTAGTCGGAAGCGTCGGCCAATACGTCCATCAGGTGCGAAATGGGCGAGCCCTGATAGCCGCCGACATAGGAAACACCCGACTGCAGCAACGCCTTGGTGATGGCGAGAATGCCCTCGCCACGGAACTCCTGGCCGTCGCCCAGCCGCAGATCTTCAACCTCACGCGCAAAAGACCGTTCAGCCATCCGTCGCTTCGCCCTGGATTACATTCAAATGCATGGAATTTGGGATACTGATCCTGCTCCGGCCGATTATCAAGCAATATCAAGCCTGATGTATCGCCTCATCGAAAAATGCACTTGAATGTTTTCCCCTCCACCCCCCAGAATGACGTTCAATCGGGCGGACACGACGACGCACGGCAAACAGGGAGGACTACATGATCGAACTTTCACGCCGCCAACTGCTGCAGGGCGGCCTGGCCGGGATGTTGCTTGGACAGGGTCTCGGCATCACCGCCGCCCATGCCGAGGGCAGCACCGTCACCATTGCCTTCAACGTGAACCTGCCGTCATGGGACCCGACCACCGGGCTTTCCGCCGTGAACCCGACGATCCAGGCGATCTACCGCTCGGTGTTCGACCAGTTCATCGGCCAGAAACCAAACCTCGAGTTCCAGCCGGGCCTGCTCACCGAATGGGGCTGGTCGGAGGACAAGAAGCAGGTGTTCATGACCGTGCGCGACGGCGTGAAGTGGCATGACGGCACGCCCTTCACGGCCGAGGACGTTGTCTGGTCGCTGGAGCGTGCGGGCAAGATGGACGGTGGCAACCCCATCGCCTTCATCTGGTCGAAGATTGGCAACTTCAAGGTCGACGGCAACAAGATCACCGCCGACGTCATCCAGTTCGAGCCGACGCTGTTCAAGTGGATGGCCTTCCTCACCGGCTACGTGATGCCCAAGGCCTATTTCGAGAAGGTGGGAGCCGAGGGCTTCGAGGCCAAGCCCGTCGGCACTGGCCCCTACATGGTCGACCAGTTCGAGCGCAACGCCTTCGTGCGCCTCAAGGCCAACCCGGACTATTGGGGCGGAAAGCCCGCCTTCGACACCGTGGTCTTCAAGTTCGTGCCGGATGCGACGAGCCGCGTGGCCGAGATCGAGTCGGGCTCCTCCGACGTCACGGTGGACGTGCCCTTCGAGGAGTACGATCGACTGAAGGCCAAGGACGGACTTGCCGGCGTGGTCACGCCCGTGTCCGACATCGGCATGATCTTCCTCAACAACGACGGCCCGATGCTGGACAAGAACGTGCGCATGGCGGCCGCCATGTCCATCGACAAGAAGGCCATCGTCGACAAGCTGCTGCGCGGCTACGCAACGCCGATCAGCACGCTGGAGGCCCCGGAATACACAGCCTTCGATCCGACGATCGTCGTGGCCTACGATCCGGAGAAGGCCGCCGAACTGCTCAAGGCCTCGGGCTTTGGCCCGGACAATCCGGTGAAGTTCACCATCCAGACGACACGTGGCCTGAAGCCCAAGGACTTCGAGATGGTGCAGGCCATCGTCGGCATGTGGCGCAAGGTGGGCATCGAGGCCGAAATCGAGGTGTACGAGATCGCCAAGCACTATGAGTTGCGCGCAGCCGACAAGCTGGCGCCAGCCGCCTTCTACAACTGGGGCAATGCCATCGGCGACCCGACCACTTCAACGGGCTTCGCAATGTTCGGTCCCAGCCCGCACTCGGTGTGGAATACCGACGACCTCGACGGCATGATCGGCCCGCTTTGGGGCGAGGCTGACGAGCAGAAGCGCATCGACGGCTGGAAGGCGGTCGACAAATACATCGCCGAGAACGCCTATGTGATCCCGCTGATCCAGTATCAGCAGCCGATCATCTTCAAGAAGTCGATCAAGGTCACGCCGAACGTTGCGGGCTCGCCCGAGCCCGCGCAGATGTCGCCGGCCTGATCCACGACTGACATGGCGCGAGGCCCGGTATCCTGCCGGGCCTCGTCGCTTGCAAGGGCCCGAATGCCGCTCAGCATCATCCTCTCGCGCGCGCTCACCGCATTGCTCACGCTATTTGGCGTGATGGTGGTGGTATTCGTGCTGGTGCGCGTGGTGCCGGGCGACCCGATCTCGATGATGATAGCCCCCGGCGCAACCGAGGCAGACATCGCGGCGCTGCGCGCCCATTACGGACTTGACCTCCCCATCTGGCAGCAGTTCTGGGTGTGGTTCAAGCAGGTCCTGCAGGGCAATCTCGGCACCTCGATCTCCATGAAGCAAGGGGTGATCACCATCATCGCGCAGCGCCTTCCGGCCACGCTGGAACTGGCGATTTTCGCACTGATCATGGCCGTCACATGGGGCGGCTTCATCGCACTCGTATCAACGGCGTGGCACGGCACCTGGGCGGAGCGCGCCATCGACAATTTCAACGGCATCATGCTGGCAGTGCCGGATTTCATCTGGGCGCTCACCTTCGTGCTGGTGCTCGGCGTGCTGGTACCCGTGCTGCCGATCTCAGGCCGCAGCGACCCGTCCATCGATGCGGGCCTCTCCACCCAGTTCTACATTCTCGAGGGCCTGCTCAGGGGCAAGTTCGCCTTCGTGTGGGACGTGCTGAAGCACATGCTGCTGCCAGCCTGCGCGCTGGCTTTCCCGCTCGCCGCCGTCATCGGCCGCGTCCTCAAGAACACCATGATGGACGTGATGGTGCAGGACTACATAACGCTTGCCCGCATCAAGGGCCTCTCCGGCATCCGCATCCTGCTGCAGGAGGCGCTGCGCAATGCAGCCGTGCCTGCCCTCGCCCTCACCGGCGTGCAGTTCACCTTCCTGATCGGCGGCACCGTCATCACCGAACGCATCTTTTCCTACCCCGGCATAGGAAACCTCGCCATCGACGCGGTCATCAACCGCGACCTGCCGCTGATCCAGGGCCTTGTGCTGACCTTCGGCATCCTCTTCATTGTCGTGAACATGGCTGTCGATGCACTGACCGTGTGGCTGAACCCGAGGCTGCGGCATGCCTAGGGACCTTCGCATCTGGCTCGGTGGCGGCTTCATCGTGTTCCTCGTACTCGTCGCGTTGTTCGCGCCGCTGCTCGCCCCCTTCGATCCGCTGGAGCAGGACCTGATGGCGGCCACTGCCGCCCCCGGCGTCGAGCCCGGCCACTGGCTGGGCACCGACAGCCTGGGCCGCGACGTGCTCTCGCGCCTCATCTACGGCACGCGCATCGCGCTTACCGTGGCCTTTGTCGCCGCAATACTGGCCTGCCTGCTCGGCACCACGCTTGGCCTGCTGGCAGGCTACTATCGCGGCTGGATCGATTCAGGCGTCAGCCGCCTCATCGATATCTGGATGGCCTTCCCCCCGGTCTTGCTCTCGATCCTGCTGGTCGCCGTTCTGGGCGCAGGGCTCACCTCGGTGATCGTCGCCATCGTGGTGATCGACTGGACGCGCTTTGCCCGCGTGGTGCGCGCCGAAACCCGTCAGCAGGCACGGCTCGAATATGCGGAAGCTGCATCGGCGCTGGGCATGGGCCGCGGAGCCATTCTGTGGCGTGAAGTGTTGCCCAACGTGCTGCCCGTGGTGCTGGTGCTGCTGTCGCTCGAAATGGGCATCGCCGTCATCGTCGAGGCTATTTTGTCCTTTGTCGGCCTCTCGGTGTCGACCGACACACCGACCTGGGGCGGCATGATCGCCGAGGGCCGCCAGATCATCTACCAGGCGTGGTGGGTGCTGGTGTTCCCGCTGGGTGCATTGTTCCTCACCGTGCTTGCCTTCAACCAACTGGGAGACGGATTGCGCCAGTGGCTCGATCCAGTGTTGAAGCGATGAGCCCGGTGATCGACATCCGCAATCTTTCCGCTGGCAGCGCGGCGGGGCCAATACTGCGCGATGTCTCGCTGTCGGTGAACGCCGGCGAGGTGATGGCACTGGTGGGCGAGAGCGGTGCCGGCAAATCCACCATCGCCAAGGCGGTTCTCGGCATCCTGCCTGCTGGCATCAAGGTGACCAGCGGCAACATCATCTTCGAAGGTATGGACCTTCTCGCACTGTCGCCCGCGAAGCTGCGCGACATGCTGGGCGTCCGGATTGCGCTCATCCCGCAGGACCCATTGACCTCGCTCAACCCGGCCCGCCGCGTCGGCGACCAATTGACGGACGGACTGCGCCTGCGCGCCGGCATGGGTCGCGCCCAAGCCTTCGACAAGGCCCTCGCGCTGCTCAACGACGTCCACATCCGTGAGCCGGAGCGCGTGCTGAAGCGCTATCCGCATGAGCTCTCGGGCGGCATGCGCCAGCGCGTGCTGATCGCCCAGGCGTTTTCGCTCAACCCCCATGTCATCATTGCCGATGAGCCGACGACGGCGCTGGACGTCACCGTGCAGAAGCAGGTGCTGCGACTGATCCGGGACATGCAACGCGAACACAGGACCACGCTGCTGTTCGTCACCCACGACCTCGGCGTCGTCGCGCAGATCTGCGACCGCATGACGGTGCTCTATGGCGGGAAGGTGCTGGAACAGGGCGCGACGGCGGAGATCCTCGCCAGACCGCAGAGCCCCTATACCCGCGCACTGCTGGCCGCGAGCCCGCGCTACGACCGGCCCGAACAGAGCCTCAAGCCTGTTCCGGAGGCCCTCATCGCCGAACTCAAGCGGGAGATCGGAGCGTGATGCTGATCGAGGCCCGCAACATCTCGCTCGACGTGCCGGACATGGGCCACCAGGTGCTGATCGGCCAGCGCCGGAAGCTGCGCATCCTCAACAACGTGTCGATTGCGCTGAAGAGGGGCGAGACCGTCGGTCTTGTCGGCGAGTCCGGCTCGGGCAAGACCTCTCTTGGCCGCTCGCTTCTGCGCCTTTACGAGCCGAGCGAAGGGCAGCTCTTTTTCGACGGCGAGGACATCACCCATGCGGGTGCCGCAGCGTTGAAGCCGCTGCGCCGCCGCATGCAGATGATTTTCCAGGACCCGCAGTCATCGCTCAACCCGCGCCACACCGTTGGCAACATTCTTTCGACAGCCCTGAAGCTCAACGGCCTGGACGCGTCCGAGAAGTCCATCGCTGCCGTTCTTGATCGCGTCGGCCTGCCCTCCTCCGCCATCCGCCGCTATCCGCACCAGCTTTCCGGCGGCCAGCGCCAGCGTGTGGGCATCGCGCGGGCCGTGGCCCTGAAGCCCGACTTCGTGGTGGCGGACGAAATCGTCTCGGGTCTCGATGTGTCAACCCAGGCGCAGGTCCTCGACCTGCTCAAGGGCCTGCGCAGCGAGATGGGTCTGGCCTTGGCCTTCATCAGCCATGACCTGTCGGTGGTGCGTTCCCTGTGCGAGCGGGTGGTGATCATGAAGGACGGCCAGATCATCGAGGAAGGCGGAACGGCTGAGGTCTTTGCCGCTCCGCGCACGGCATTCACGCGCACGCTGATCGACTCCATCCCATTGCCGGAAGTCAGGCCCGGCTGGCTGGACTCCTGAGTGCTTCCGCAGAAGTTGCAGCCAGCAAGCTGACGAGCACCGGAGACATGCCTCCGCCTGACACACAAAGAGTCTTTGGATCGATATCCAGTTTTCTGTATGGTTCTCAAACTGGCCATCGACGCTGGAGAGCACCTGATGCCTGAATACGATGCGCTCATTGTCGGCGCCGGGTTTGCCGGGCTCTACGCGCTGCACAAGCTCAGGGGGCTGGGCTTCAGCTGCCGCGTGATCGAGGCGGGCACGGGTGTGGGTGGAACGTGGTTCTGGAACCGCTATCCCGGCGCGCGGTGCGACGTCGAAAGCTTCAGCTATTCCTATTCCTTCTCCGAAGAGATCGAGCAGGAATGGTCGTGGAACAACCGCTATGCGATGCAACCCGAAATCCTCGCCTATGCCAATTTCGTGGCAGACAAGCTCGACCTTCGCCGCGACATCAGCTTCGGAACGCGCGTGACGGCAGCAGACTACGATGAAAACCGGCATGGATGGCGCATTGCGACTGACGCAGGCGAGCTTCGTGCGCATTATGTCGTCATGGCAACGGGGTGCTTGTCTGTACCAAAGGTGCCGGACCTTCCCGGCCTCGAAAACTTCCGCGGCGAGGTCCTCCACACGGCAGACTGGCCGCGCGAAGGCTGTGAGCTTGCAGGGAAGCGGGTGGGCATCATCGGCACTGGTTCATCCGGGGTGCAGGCGATCCCCACCATTGCCCGCGAGGCGGGTCATCTCACCGTCTTCCAGCGCACGCCGAACTTCTCAATTCCCGCATGGAACGGGCCATTGCCGGAAGACCAGCGCAAGGCCATGAAGGGTGAGTATCGCAACCTGCGCCGGAAGGCGCGCAACTCCTACGCCGGCGACTATGCCGACGAATACTATCTCACCATCATGGCCATGACGCCGGAACAGCGCGAAGCGGAGTTCGAGTTGCGCTGGCGCGAAGGTGGCTTCAACTATCAGTATGCCTTTCGCGACATGATGGAGGATCCGCAAGCCAATGAGCTCGCCGCCGACTTCGTGCGGCGCAAGATCCGTGCCACCGTCTCGGATCACATCACGGCCGAGGCGCTGTGCCCCAAGGACCACCCGATCGGTTCGAAGCGGCTGTGCGTGGATACTGGCTACTATGAGACGTTCAACAGGCCGAATGTCACGCTCGTCGACGTCAAGACAGACCCGATCACCGGCTTCACCGCTGACCACCTGATGACGCGCAAGCACAGCTACGCGCTCGACACTCTGGTTCTTGCGACAGGGTTTGACGCGATGACCGGCGCGCTTACGGCATTCGACATTCGCGGGCGCGCAGGACGAACCCTGAAGGACGCCTGGCAGGACGGCGCTGGTGCCTACCTCGGCATTGCCATTGCTGGATTTCCCAATCTGTTCGTCATCACCGGACCAGGCAGCCCATCCGTTCTGGCCAATGTGATCTTGGCGATCGAGCAGCACGTGGAGTGGCTGAGCGACCTTCTCATTCATGCGCGATCGCACCGCATCGCCGAAATCGAGGCCGATCGCAAGGCACAGAACGACTGGATGTCGGATGTTCGGGCCAGCGCTGACCGCACGCTCTATCCGCATGCCAACTCATGGTATATGGGCGCCAACGTGCCGGGCAAGCCGCGCGTCTTCATGCCCTATGTGGACGGATTCAGCATCTATGAATCCACGTGCAAGGCAATTGCCGCCGATGGCTATCGCGGCTTTCACCTGCTGCGCGAGACTGAGGAGGCCGCCTGATGCAGGTCGCTGCGAGCGCATGGTATGAGGTGCATCGGGTCGACCACGGCCTGAGCCGCATTCTCGAAAGCCATGTCGCACCATGGATGCGCTGCAACATGTGGCTGATCCACGGACGTGACGGCAATCTGCTCATCGACAGCGGCATGGGGCTAAGGCCAATCAAGTCCGAGGTTGCCATTCTCGGCGAGAAGCCCGTCACCGCCGTTTGCACGCACTGCCACTTCGACCATATTGGCTGCGCGCATGAATTCGAGATACGACTCGGGCATGCCTTGGAAGCCCCCGACTATGCGGCGCCAGATCCTGGCCGTAGCTGCGCCAGCAACTGGATCGGCGCGGAGCTGATCACCGCACTTCCACATGAAGGCTATGAGCTGAGGAACTTCCACCTCACGCCTGCGCCCCTCACCGGGCACCTCGACGAAGGTGACATCCTCGATACCGGCGACCGGGTGTTCCACGTCCTGCATTTGCCAGGGCACTCACCAGGGTCGATTGCCCTCTATGAACGCGCCACACGCACGCTGTTCAGCGGCGACGTGATCTATGACGGCATGCTGATCGACAATGCATGGCACTCCGATCCCCGTGACTATGAGCATTCGCTGCGCCGCCTGAAGGAACTGCCGGTCGACCTGGTGCATGCCGGCCATGAGAACTCATTCGGGCGCGAACGCCTGCACCACCTGATCGAGTCCTATCTGTCGGGCGGACAGCGACTGGCCGACCCGGCGGCATGGATCACGGACCAAACCGCATGACCCTTCGCCTGGCACATGCCATGATTCAGGTGCGCGATCTCGAAGGCGCCATCGCCTTCTACCAGCGCGTGCTTGACCTCGCTGTGGTGGAGCGCCACAGCTATGACGGCGCCTCGCTCGCCTATCTGCGGGCAGCTGATGACGGTGCAGAACTGGAGCTCCTCAGCGAGCGTCCGTGGCGTTTCGCAGACCGACCCGAGACCGGCCGCAGCCACATCGCCTTCACGGTAGCGGACGCTGCTGCCGAGAACACCCGGATCAGGTCACTCGGAGTCCACTGCGGGGAGGTGAGCGACTACGTGGCAAACGGCATCCGGCAGACACGGTTCTTCTACCTCTACGACCCCGAAGGAAACGAGATCGAGATTCTCGAAGCCATGGGCCGTTATGCAGCGCGAGGAGTGCGAACATGAGAGATCATCGAATCAGCAAGGCCGGAGAAGGGTTCACCGCAGACCCGGCCAACAGTTTCACGCCGGATGCACCCTATTACTTCGATCCGGACGTCTACCGCGCCGAGATGCGCTCGATCTTCCAGAGGAACTGGACCTACTTCTGCCATGTGTCCCAGGTTCCGCACGAAGGCGACTACCTGACAGGAGAGATTGCCGGCCAGTCGGTCTATGTGGTGCGCGACCACAATGGCGGCATTGGCGGCTTCTTCAACGTTTGCCAGCACCGTGCCCATCAGCTGCTCAGCGGCAGCGGCAATGTGCGCAACGTCATCCGCTGCCCTATCACTCATGGACCTATGAACTGGACGGCAGTCTGCGCGGCGCGCCGAAATGCGAGGCAGTGCTGAACTTCCGGCGCGAGGATGTGAGGCTGAAGCCGGTCGGCGTCGAGATCATTGGTGGCTTCGTGTTCATCAACCTTGATCCGCAGGCGGTTCCGCTCAGCGAGGCGGTTCCCCATTTTGGCCAGAAGCTTCTTGCGATGTGCCCGGAGGCGGAACGGCTAAGCTATGTGACGCGGCAGGACTTCGCCATCAAGGCCAACTGGAAAGTGGTGGTGGAGAATTTTCTCGAAAACTATCACAGCTTCTATTCCGGCCCCGCCCACCGGCAACTCTCGGACGTCATCGACCAAGACAGCTACCGCTGGACAATCGAGGGCAAGGTGATCGAGTTTCTGGGCAAAGGTGGCTCGGCCGAGAAGCTGCCCTACGAAATGAAGGGACAGCGCCAATTTACCGGACGCAACGATGGTTTCCAGATCGTCTTCCTCTGGCCCAACATGGCATTTCTCATCCTGCCCGGGGCCAGCATGCTGCTTGTCTTCCTGATGGTGCCGAACGGACCGGAGAATACTGCGGAACCCCTGCTCTATTTCGGGCTCGGCGATGAACTCGACGCCGGCACGGCGTCGGCCGTCGCATGGTTCAACAACATACTCGGCCCGGAGGATGTGGAGATCGTGGAGAGTGTGCAACGCGGGCTTCATTCCCTTGGCTACCAGCGTGGCCGCCTCATGGCGGATGCCGCCTGCCAGGAAGTGTGGAGCGAGCACTTCCTGCATCACTTCAACCGGATCAACATCGAGGCACTGGAGGCAGGCGGCTAAAGGCCCCGGGCGAAGTCGATCACGAAGCGGCCCTTCACATCCCCACGCGCCAGGCGTTGCATGGCATGGTTGACGTCGCGCAGCGCCACCGGCTCGACGTCTATGCGGATCGCGTTCCTGCGGGCAAGCGCCAGAAAGTCATGCATCTGCTGGCGGGTTCCCACACTGGTGCCGGTGATCCGGCAGCCATTGTAGGTAAGCCACTCGAGAACCAGCGGCACCGGTTCTGCCACCATCGCGACGGAGACGATGGTGGCGAAGTTGTTCACCATGCCCGTCACCATGGGCCAGATACGGCTCGACGGCGCAAAGTTGAGGACAGCATCTGCACCACCCAACGCCTTCACACCTTCGACCGCATTCTCCGCCAGGAAGCACTCATCAGCGCCGAGCGTCCGGGCCTCGCTGAGCTTCAACGGGTTGGTATCCACGGCCACGACAGTTGCGCCCGTCAGTTTCGCGATCTGGATGCCATACTGCCCGAGGCCCCCGCAGCCGATGATCACGGCTAGCTTTCCCGGCGCGAGATCGGCCTTCATCACGCCACCGTAGGCCGTGACGCCCGCGCACATCAGGGGTGCTGCCGGAAGGCTCTCGAGCCCCTCGGGGATCACCGCCGCATAGCGTTCCAGGACGATCACGTATTCCGCGAAGGAGCCGTTGACGGTGTAACCGTGCGCCCGATGGGTGGGACAATATGACTCCCAGCCGGTGAGGCAGCTGCGGCAGTGCTCACAGCTGTCATGCAACCAGGGAGCCCCCAGTCGCGTTCCGAGCGGCACTGTCGTGCCTTCACCTTTCTCGACCACACGTCCGATACCCTCATGGCCCAGGGTGAGCGGCTCCGGCGCGCCGGATGGAAAGGCCTGTCCGTCCGCCACGTGAAGATCGGTATGGCATATGCCTGATGTCTCGAGTTCGAGCAGCAGCTCTCCAGGGCCTGGCCTCGGCACCGGAACGCGCAACACCCGCAAGGGTTGACGCGGCTCGACGAGCTGTGCGGCCCACATCATCTCGCTCACTGTCAGGTCTCCTCGCGCTTCGCGGCAGAAAGCTGCGATTCCACAAACTCCTCGATCTGCCTGATCGCTGCCGCCGCATCGACGGCATCATCGGACTTGGCATGGCGCAGCCAGTAGCCGTCGATCAGCACGGCAATATAATTTGCCACCCGCCTGGCATGTGTGCGGTCAACCATCTGCGTCAAGGCGTGCATGAGGTTGCTGGAGAGGCGCGCATCAACCACCCTCTGCATCCGGTCCAGATCGCCTTGCCGCCCAAGTGCCGCATAGTAGCTCACCCAGGCACGGGCAATTTCGCGGGTAAATAGTTCGGCGGCGAAGTTTGCGGCGATGACCGCGCTTACCCTCTCGCGCGGAGATTTGGCGCCTCTCAGCCGGAGCGCCGTGTTCTGCATGATCAGGAAGTTGGCCTTGCGGACCACTGCGGAGACGAGCTGGTCCTTCGACTTGAAGTAATAGTTGACGATGCCATGCGACATGCCGGCACGTTCGCCGATGCGCACCACTGTCATGCCATTGAAGCCATGTTCGAGGAAGGTCTGGTAGGCGGCCTCGATCAAGTCGCGCCGCCGAATCTTCTCGATTCTGGTACGAGTTACCGTTACGTCAGCCATTGATCCGCAACGTCACCTTGCCGACCGCCTGTCCGCTTTCGAGATGAGCATGGGCTTTGTCCGCGTCCGCCAGTGCGAAGCTGTCAGACAGCAGGATCTTGAGCTTTCCATCTGCCACCAGTTGGAGGGCCTTTGACACGATCGCTGCCTGGGCCTTGAGACGTTCCGTCAAACCTTTCCACATGGGCGTGAGCATCATGACGTTGTGAAGCGTGAGATTGAGATTATAGGCATTGAGTTCCGCATCGTCCGCCGCCACCCCCATCAGTGTCACGACCCGGCCATAGGGCGCCATGGCACGATAGGTGCTCTGCATCACCTCGGCTCCGGCATTGTCGAAAGCGACCTGAAGACCGCCGGACCACCCCAGCGCCTCATCGGCGAAGTTCATTTCGCGGTAATTGATCGGCAGTTCGGCGCCAAAGTCGGTTGCGATGCGCGCTTTGGCTGGCGAACTGACTGTGGCCGCCACACGCGCACCGCGCAGCGCCGCGAGTTGGACGGCCACATGGCCCGTGCCGCCCGCGCCGCCGTGGATGAGCACGAATTCGCCCGGCTGCACCGCCGCCCGCTCATAAAGCGACTCCCAGCAGGTGATGGCGACCAGCGGAAGCGCCGCGGCTGTCGGGTCGTCGACGGCGTCCGGCACCCGTGCCAGCTGCCACTCGGGAACAACCGCCGCCTCG
>JBEARP010000105.1:0-12770 GCA_041163105.1 Pseudomonadota bacterium | reverse complement strand
CACCAAGCCCGGCGACGTGGTGCTGGACCCGTTCTTCGGCACCGGCACGACGGGTGCCGCGGCCAAGGCGCTGGGCCGCCACTTCATCGGCATCGAGCGTGAGGAAGACTATGCCGAGGCCGCACTTGCCCGCATCGACGCGACGAAGCGGCTGCCGCCGGAAGCCCTGCAGGTCACGACCAGCAAGCGCGCGGAACCGCGCATTCCCTTCGGCTCGCTGATCGAGCGTGGACTGGTCAAGGCCGGCGACATGCTGTTCGACCCATCGACACGGGTGGCCGCACGGGTGCGCGCCGATGGCTCCATCGCCATCAAGGATGCATCGGGCTCGATCCACAAGATCGGTGCGCATGTGCAAGGGGCCGAAGCCTGCAACGGCTGGACCTTCTGGCACGTGAAGAAGGGGCCGAACCTCGTTCCCATCGACATGCTGCGCCAGCAGCTGCGCGCGGAGATGGCCGCAGCGGCGTGAGGCGTTCTCGCATTCCGTACGTCATGACTCCAACACTCACCTTGCCCGGGCTTGACCCGGGCATCGTTTTTCGCGGCCATCGAAAAGGATCGCCGGGTCAAGCCCGGCGAAGATGAAGGTTTGGGCAGGCATGTTGTGACCGTTGATGCATGGGTGTCACGTTCAAGTTGCGGGATGCATCTCCAACCCTTCCGCGCTAAGTCTCTCGCCACAACGAGGTAACCCCCAATGATCCAGGCCCGCCAGCAGACATCATTCCTGTTCGATCTCGACGGCACGCTGGTGGACAGCGTCTATGACCATGTGCTGGCCTGGCACGATGCGCTGCAGGAAGAGGGTGTCGAAGTGTCCGTGTGGCGGCTGCACCGCAAGATCGGCATGTCCGGCGGGCTCTTCACCAAGGCACTGGCGCGCGAAACGGGGCAAGAGTTCGGGCCCGAGGTTCTGGAACGTCTGCGGCTCCTCCACCTCAAGTATTACAACGCGCGCTCGCACCGCACGCGGCCCCTGCCTGGCGCGCGCGAGCTGCTGGCCTATCTCTCCGACAATGACATTCCCTGGGCGATCGCCACCTCGGGTCGCATCGAGACAGCGGGGCCGGTGCTGAAGATTTTGGGCGTAGACCCGGAAAAGCACGTGGTCATCACGCGTGATCTCGTGCGCTATGCCAAGCCCGACCCGGACCTGTTCCTCGCCGCCGCCGAGAAGCTCGACTGCGACATCAACACCGCCTGCGTGGTGGGCGACGCGATCTGGGACATGCTGGCCGCACGCCGCGCGCGTGCGCTTGGCATCGGGCTGCTCACCGGCGGCTATGGCATGGAAGAGCTGGAGCGGGCGGGGGCTTACCGCGTGTATGAAGACCCGGCGGACTTGCTGGCACATATCGACGAGGTTGGCGGGCGGCGGTAACTCTTCGATCCGCACCAATTCCATTCATCATGGCCGGGCTTGTCCCGGCCATCCTTTTTGGTGGCCGGGGAAAAGGATGCCCGGGACAAGCCCGGGCATGATGAGAGTTGAGAGTTGCCGGATGCCTCACCGATCGAGCACATGCGACACCACCTTGCGCATGACCGTGGGCAGTGCCTCGCCTGCGAGGTCCTGGCGCTTCGTCCAGCGGTAGTCGCCGTCATCGCGCAGCGCGCCGTCGATGACATTTTCCGCAAGCCACACGGTGAGTTCGAGATGGAAGTGGGTGAAGGTGTGTTCCACCTTGCCCGGCAGTTTCCTCCATGCGGCCGCGAGGGGTGCCTGCGCTTCGGCATCCGTTACCTTGGCGGACCATTGCGTTGACGGCACCTCCATCATGCCGCCGAGCAAGCCCTTCTCGGGGCGGCGGCGCAGGAGCACCGCGCCGTCCTCGCGTGCAACCCAGAAGGCAACACCGCGGCGCGTGGGCACCGCCTTCTTCGGCGCCTTGCGTGGCAGCGTTGGCGCGAGGCCGGAGATGCGGCCCGCGCAATGCTCCGTCCACGGACAGATCAGGCAGTTGGGCTGGCGCGGCGTGCAGATGGTGGCGCCCAGATCCATCATCGCCTGGGCGAAATCGCCGGCGCGCTGCTCCGGCACCAGGGCCTGCGCCTTCGCGCGGATCTCGGGCTTCGACAGAGGCAGCGGCGTCTCGATGGCGTAGATGCGGCTGATGACGCGCTCGACATTGCCGTCCACCGCCGCGTGCCGCCCGCCGAAGGCAATGGCGGCAATGGCCCCCGCCGTGTAGGGCCCGATGCCGGGCAGGCTTCTCAGCGCCTCCTCGGTTGCGGGGAAGCGGCCACCGAATCGGCTGACGACGTCCTTCGCGCAGGCATGGAGGTTGCGGGCGCGGGCATAATAGCCCAGGCCCGCCCAGGCCTTCAGCACGTCATCCAGGGGGGCGGTGGCCAAGGCCTCGACCGTGGGCCACAGGGCCACGAACTTCTCGAAATAGGCCTTCACCGCCTGCACGGTGGTCTGCTGCAGCATGATCTCGGAGAGCCAGACGCGGTAGGGTTCGGCCACCGCCGTCCCGCGCGCGCGCCACGGCAGAACCCGTGCGTTGGCGTCATACCACGCAAGAAGTTGTGAAGATCGGGAGGATTCCGGCCCTTTTCTGGCCATGCTGCTGCGCAAACAAACGACTCCTGTTACACAGTGACGATACAGAGCAGCCCGGACACCCGGCAATGGAAACCCTCTCCAAGCACTTCCGCGAGATCACCAAGGCCGCCTTCGCCCGCTATGGATTCGCCCAGGCGGATGTGGTGGCGAACTGGGATGCAATCGTTGGCGCGGATCTGGCGGCGGTTTCTGCCCCGGAACGCATCAAATGGCCCCGGGGAGCCGGAGAGGAGGCGCAGAAGCAGGGTGGCACGCTGGTCATAAGGGCGGCTCCCGGCCGGGCGCTGGAACTACAATATGAAGCGTCCCGGATTATTTCACGCATCAACAGCTTTTTTGGTTATGGCGCCGTGGCGCAGGTCAAGGTGATGCAGGCGATGGAGCTCGGAAAGCCGCCGCGCAGACCCCCTGCTCTGGCCAGTAAATCCGTTTGCGAACAAGAACTTGAGACCATCGAAGACCCCACCCTCAAGGCCGCCCTGGAGCGCCTGGGCAGGGGGGTGGCGGGCTCGAAGAGTTCTCCACAAGGCAAATAATTCCCTTTTGTTTCAACCCCCAACATCTAGTAGGTAAACAAATCATGAAGATGATCACCCGCCGCAGCCTTCTGCTTGCCGGGGCCGCCGTTGCAGCCCTCGCCTCCACCCCTGCCCTCGCCCAGGAGGAAGGTGCCCCCGTGGACCTCGCCGAGCTGCTGAAGCCGCCGGCGCTGGGCGACATGGCGCTGGGTGCGGGCGAAGGCGCCAAGGTGACGATCGTCGAATATGCCTCGGCCACCTGCCCGCATTGCGCGGCCTTCCACAAGGATGTGTGGCCGAAGCTGAAGGCCGATTATATCGACACCGGCAAGATCCGCTTCATCTTCCGCGAGTTCCCGCTGAACGACCCGGCACTCGCTGCCTTCATGATCGCCCGCGCGGCGCCGAAGGAAAGCTATTTCCCGCTCATCGGCGTGTTCTTCGACACGCTGGAGACATGGGCGAAGGACCCGGCCAACGGGCTACTCAACATCGCCAAGCAGGCAGGCTTCACCCAGGAGAAGTTCGACGCCACGCTGAAAGACGAGAAGCTGGCCAAGGGCATTATGGAAATCCGCGACGGCGGCGTGAAGTTCGGCGTCCAGGGCACGCCGACCTTCTTCCTCAATGGCAAGCCGATGCGCGGCGAAGTCACCTACGACAGTTTGAAAGCCGATATCGACAAGCTGCTCTGAGAAGCGGCTGCGTTTAGAAGGGGCATGGGCTCAAGATGAAGTTCACACGGTTAAGGCTTTCGGGATTCAAATCCTTCGTGGAGCCGACGGATCTCTTTATCGAGCCCGGCCTCACCGGCGTCGTCGGCCCCAATGGCTGCGGCAAGTCCAACCTGCTGGAAGCGCTGCGCTGGGTGATGGGCGAAAGCTCATACAAGTCGATGCGCGCGTCCGGCATGGACGACGTGATCTTCTCCGGCACCACCGAACGCCCGGCCCGCAATGTGGCGGAAGTCGTCGTCACCATGGCGAATGACGACGGCACCGCGCCGCAGCAGTACCAGGACCAGGAGACGCTGGAAATCTCGCGCCGCATCGAGCGCGACGAAGGCTCCGCCTATCGCATCAACGGCAAGGACGTGCGCGCGCGTGACGTGCAGCTGCTGTTCGCCGATGTGTCCACCGGTTCGCGCTCGCCCGCCCTGGTGAGGCAGGGGCAGATTGCCGAGATCATCAATTCGAAGCCGCAGGCCAGGCGCCTGATCCTCGAAGAGGCGGCGGGCATCACGGGCCTCCACACGCGCCGCCACGAGGCGGAGCTGAAGCTCAAGGCGGCGGAAACCAACCTCACCCGCCTCGAGGACGTGACCTCGCAGCTCGAGACCCAGCTCAACAGCCTGAAGCGCCAGGCGCGGCAGGCCACGAAGTACAAGGGCCTGTCGGGCGAGATCCGGCGGCTGGAGGCCATGGGGCTTTACGTCAATTGGCGCGAGACGGCGGAAACTTCGCAGCGCGACGCGGCGGCCCTCGACGAGGCCACCCGGGTGCTCGCCGAGCACACGCGCGCGGCCTCGGAAAAGCTGCGTCAGCGCGACGACCTTGGCGAGAAGCTGCCGAGCCTGCGTGAGCAGGAGGCGGTGCGCGCCGCGGTGCTGCAGCGCGTGAGCCATGAGCGCAACGTGCTGGACGAGGAAGAGCGCCGCGCCGGAGAGCGCCGCAAGGAGCTCGACCAGCGCATCGCACAGATCAATTCCGACCTGCAGCGCGAGCAGGAACTGCTGAACGACACCGACCGCGTGCTTGGCCGCCTGGCCGAGGAAGGCGAGACGCTGAGGGCCGGTCAGGGTTCGGATGACGACATCCGCGCCGAGGCCGCCGTGGCACTGCAGACCGCCGCCGACGCCTTGGCGCGCGCCCAGGAAGCAGCCGATGAGGCCGCGGCCCGCCTCTCCGAGCTTTCCGCCCGCCGCAACGCCATCCTGCGCGCCATCGACGAACACAAGAACAGGGTTGGCCGCCTCGACCGCGAGCTGGTCGAGACCACCGCCAAGCGCAACGAGTTGCTGGCCCGCTACAACGTCGAAGGCGACGGCGACAAGCTGACCGGTGCCGTCGAGCATGCGGTGGAACAGGCCGCCGAGTTCGAGGCGCATGTCTCGGAGGCCGAGGCCGCGGTGCGCGCCGCGCGCGCTGCAGAAAGCGATGCCCGCGCCACCCATGACGATGCCCGCCGCAAGGCCGACCGGCTGCAGACGGAAGTCCGCACACTGACGAATTTGCTCAAGGCCGGCGGCGGCGACCTGTGGCCGTCGCTGATCGACCAGATCAGCGTCGAGACCGGATTTGAAACCGCACTCGGCGCCGCGCTGGGCGACGACCTCGACGCCTCAGGCGATGAAGGCGCGCCCGTTCACTGGCGCGGGCTTCCGCCGCTCGCCGACACGGCTGCACTGCCTGATGGCGCCGAGCCGCTGATCAACTTCGTGCTGGCTCCGCCGGCACTGCAGCGCCGCCTCAGCCACATCGGCGTTGTTTCCAAGGCCCTGGGCCAGGCGCTGCAGCCGCAGCTGAAGCCCGGCCAGCGCCTCGTCAGCCGCGAGGGCGACGTGTGGCGCTGGGACGGCTTCACCGCTGCTGCCGATGCGCCGAGCGCGGCCGCCAAGCGCTTGGCCGAGAAGAACCGCCTCGCCTCGCTCGAGGTCGAGATGGAAATGGCCATCGCCGCGGCGCAAGAGGCGCAGGGCCACTTCGAGGCGGCCCGTGCCGCGATCGAGACCGCCACCCGCTTCGAACGCGACAAGCGCGAGGGCCATCGTGCTGCCGTGTCCGCCGTCGACTTCGCACGCCGCGCCCTCACGCAGCATGAGCGCCAGGTGTCGGAACGGCTTGCCCAGACGAGCGCTCTCGATGAAGCCCAGCGCCGCATCGAGGAAGCCCTCGAGGAAGCCCGCGCGCGGCTCGAGGAAGCCACCGCCGAGGCCGAAGAGCTCCCCGTGCTCGATGAGCTTCAGGTCGAGCTCAACGCATTGCGGAACGCAGTCAATGCCGCGCGCGCCGCCTATGCCGAGGCCCGCGCCACGCATGACGGCCTGGAGCGCGAGGCCCGCGCCCGCACCGACCGCATCCGCAGCATCGAGGCGGAAATTGCCCAATGGACGTCGCGCGCCGCGCGCGCCAATGAACAGATCGAGCAGCTGACGGCGCGCGCCGAGGAGACGCGTGCCGGCATCATGGAGCTCGCGCAGCTGCCGCAGCTGCTGGCCGACCGCCGCCTGAAGCTGATGAACACGCTGGCAGAAGCCGAAGCAGAAAAGAAAGTTGCCTCCGATGCACTGCAGACGGCGGAAAACGAGGTGCGCCAGGCCGACCAGGACCTGCGCGCCGTTCAGGAACTGCTGTCCGCCGCACGCGAGGAGCACGCCCGCCTGGGCGCGCGCCTTGAAAGCAGCACCGAGCGGCTCGCCGAATGCGAGCAGCGTATCACCGAAGCGCTCAACTGCGCGCCCGACGAGGTGATCTCGTCCACCGGGCTCGACCCCGAGCAGTTGATGGAATGGCATGACATCGAGCGCAAGCTGCAGGGCCTGCGCGAGGATCGCGAGCGTCTGGGCGGCGTCAACCTGCGTGCCGACGAAGAGGCCGAGGAGGTTGCCAAGCAGCTCGACGGGCTCGTCAAGGAACGCGACGACCTGATCCAGGCCATCAACAAGCTGCGCGGCGGCATCTCGAGCCTCAACCGCGAGGGCCGCCAGCGCCTGCTCGACGCCTTCGAGACGGTGAACCAGAAGTTCGGCGAGCTCTTCACCACGCTGTTCGGCGGCGGCAAGGCCGAGCTGCAGCTGATCGAATCGGACGACCCGCTGGAGGCCGGCCTCGAGCTGATCGCCAACCCGCCGGGCAAGAAGCCGACCACCCTGTCACTGCTTTCGGGCGGCGAGCAGACGCTGACCGCCATGGCGCTGATCTTCGCGGTGTTCCTCACCAATCCCTCGCCGATCTGCGTGCTCGACGAAGTCGATGCGCCGCTCGACGACCACAACGTGGAACGCTTCTGCAACCTGCTGGACGCGATGCTGGAGCGCACCGAGACGCGCTTCCTGATCATCACCCACCACGCGCTCACCATGGCCCGCATGCACCGCCTGTTCGGCGTGACCATGCTGGAGCGTGGCGTGTCGCAGCTGGTGTCGGTGAACCTGGCCGAAGCCGAAACGCTGGTGGACGAGAAGTCTGCGGCCTGAGTGCGGCAGATGAACGTCGTTTTCGACATCGGCAACGTCCTGGTGCACTGGGAGCCACGCGCCCTCTATCGCAAGATTTTTGCGAGCGAGGACGAGGTCGAGTGGTTCATAGCCAATGTCTGCAATTCCGACTGGAACCTGGAGCAGGACCGCGGCCGCAGCTTCGCCGAGGCGGTGCGCGAGGCAACGGCGCGCTTTCCAGAGCATGCGGACGCCATCGCCGCATATGACCTGCGCTGGCACGAGACGATGCCGGGGCCGATCGACGGCACGGTTGGGATTCTCGAGGAACTGCGCCAGCGCGGCACGCCGCTCTACGCGATCACCAACTTCAACCAGGACAAGTTTCGCGAGACGCTGGAGCGGTTTTCCTTCCTGCGCACCTTCCGCGACATCGTCGTGTCCGGCGACGAGCGGCTGCTCAAGCCGGATCCGGCGATCTACCGCGTCCTGCTGGAGAGAAACGGCATCGACGCGGCCGCGTGCGTATTCATCGACGACAGCGAAAAGAACGTGCGGGGCGCGGAGGCGGTGGGCATGAAGGCCATCCACTTCACCACGCCGCAGGCCTTGCGGGCTGATCTGGCGGGAATGGGGCTGCTGTAAGGCACTTGCACGCCAGAGGCTCAGACGTGCCGTCCTGGTGTTTCTCAAACAATGACTTCTCCCGCTCATTCGGCGGGAGAGGACAACTGGGCGAGGGCAGTCCCTACTGCCCGAGCTTCTGCTTCACCTCGGCGAGCCTCTTCTGGACGACCTTGTTGTTGGGCGCGAGCTTGGCGGCTTCCTCATATCCGGCGACGGCCTGCTGGAGATCGCCCTTGGCTTCATAGGCGCGGCCACGGGCATAGAAGGCGCGGGCAAAGTTCGGCTTCAGGGCGATGGCCCTGTTGAAGTCGGCGATGGCGCTGTCGTAGTCCTTCTGGTCCTCATGGACGAGGCCGCGGTTGAGATAGCTGTCGACGTAGTCCGGCTTCAGCTTGATCGACTGGTCATAATCGGCGAGGGCGGCGTCATGGTCGCCCTTGTCATCGAGCGCATTGGCGCGGTTGAAGTGGGCGATGGCAAGCGCATCGTTGTCGGCCTTGCCCTCGTCAATCAGCTTGGTGCAGCCGTCGATGATGTATTGCGGCGTGTTGCTGTTGCAGTCGTCGATGGGGTCGGCTGCTGCCGGGACAGCGAGGGCGACGAAGCCAGCGAGGGCCAGGGCAAGCGGTGTGACGCGCATGAAGTTCGGTTCCTTTGTCGTGATGGCGTGATTCATACCCACGGGCTTATAGGCGGACTGCGCGCTTGATGGCGATGAATTGTGGCCGCTGCTGGGCACTGTTCCCCTGGCTTTCCGGACGGCCTTCCGGCGCGAATCGCCGCAGCCTTTCGGAATGCCAAAAAAGACAATTACATCAATTACTTAAAAGCCAAATCCAGGTCTTGACACATTTCCGACCCGCAACTATGGTGCGCCCGCTTTGGAAGGGAAGAATTTTCTGAGCGCGCCCGCCGTTTGTCTGGAGGTCTGTCATATGACGAAATCTGGCAAGAACGGGCCGAAACAGGGTTCTTCCGATCCCGAGCTGGGCGACCTCTCGGCACGACTCAAGGAGCTTTCCGGCCGCATCGCGGCGGAGCGCCATGAACAGGCCGAAAGCGCGAAGCCGCCGGCGAGCATGCAGGATGCCTCGGGTTACGCGAGGGGTTACAAGCTCGTCAGCGAATTCGCCGCCGGAACGCTGGTCGGCGGCCTGATTGGCTATGGCATCGACTGGCTGTTCGGCACGTTGCCCTTCGGCCTGATCTTTTTCCTGCTCCTGGGATTTGGAGCCGGCTTCCTGAACCTGGTCCGCGCGGCCAAGAGGATGCCCCCGCCCCAGGAACGGCTGAACACGAACCCGCCGCCCAAAGCGGCTTATGACGACGAAGAAGAGGACTGACCTTGGCGCAAGGCATCGATCCGATCCATCAGTTCCAGCTGCATGATCTCGCGGGCCCGTGGAACATCGCCGGCCATGAGATCAGCTTCACCAACTCGGCGCTCTTCATGGGCATCTCGGTGGGCCTGATCACGCTGATCCTGCTGGCCGCCGCGGCCCGCGGCGCGCTGGTGCCGGGCCGCCTGCAGTCGGTGGGCGAGATGTGGTACGAGTTCGTGCACAACATGGTGCACAACGTGCTGGGGCACGAGGGCAAGGCCTTCTTCCCGCTGGTCTTCACCATCTTCTCCTTCGTGCTGTTCGCCAACATGCTCGGCATGTTCCCCTATTTCTTCACCGTGACGAGCCACGTGGTGGTGACCGCCTCGCTTGCCGTGTTCGTCGTTGCCCTCGTGGTGGTGGTCGGCATCGCCAAGCATGGGCTGGGCTGGTTCAAGCTGTTCGTGCCGTCGGGCGTTCCGCTGGTGATCCTGCCCTTCATCTCGCTGATCGAGGTGATTTCCTTCCTGTCGCGCCCCGTCTCCCTCGGCCTGCGTCTGTTCGGCAACATGCTGGCCGGCCACATCGTGCTGAAGGTGTTCGCGGGCTTCGTCGTGCTGCTTGGCTCCATGGGCATCGGAGGTATCATCGGCTCGATCGCGCCGCTCGGCATGGCGGTGGCGCTGACCGCCCTCGAGTTCCTGGTCGCGTTCCTGCAGGCCTTCGTGTTCGCCATCCTGACGTGCGTCTACCTCAACGACGCGCTGCACACCCATCACTAAACCTTCAACCTTCAACCTCGTTCAAAACTCAAGGAGAGAACTATGGATCCGCTCGCAGCTAAGTACATCGGCGCCGGCATTGCCTGCATCGGCATGGGTGGCGCCGGCATCGGCGTGGGCCACATCTTCGGCAACTTCCTGTCGGGCGCTCTCCGCAACCCGGCCGCCGCCGGCGCGCAGTTCACCAACGCCCTGATCGGCGCGGCCCTGGCCGAAGGCCTCGGCATCTTCTCGCTGGTTATCGCGCTGCTCCTCCTGTTCGCCGCCTAATTCCGACAACGGCAAACCGAACGGAAGCCTGGCGGGTCTGAACCTCCGCACAGGCTTCCCCTTTTGAGGCACAAGACATGTCGCAATCGACAATCGTCGTCGCCGAAGCAACGACCGAGGCTCCCGCCGAGGGCGAGGCACCGGCCAGCGGCGAAGCCGGCCACACCACGGAAGGCACGGCGGCGGAAGGCGGCCACGGCGGCTTCCCGCCGATGGACGCACATACCTTCCCCTCCCAGATCTTCTGGCTGGTGATCTTCTTCGCGCTGCTCTACCTGCTGATGAGCAAGGTGGCGCTGCCGAAGATGGCTGCGGTTCTCGACAAGCGCCACAAGGCCATCGAGGGCGACCTCGCCAAGGCCTCGGCGCTGAAGCACGAGACCGAGGCGGCGATCCAGCACTACGAGAAGTCTCTGGCGGATGCCCGCGCCAACGCGCAGGGGATTGCCACGGAGACGCGCGCCAAGATCGCTGACGAAATCGAGACCGAGCGCTCGGCCCTCGAGAAGACACTGTCGACAAAGCTCGCCGAGGCCGATTCCCGCATCTCCGCCACCAAGGCGAAGGCCATGCAGGACGTGCACGAGGTTGCCGCCGAAACCGCCGCCGAAATCGTATCGGCGCTGACGGGTGCGACGGTGAGCAAGGAACAGGCCGCCAAAGCCATCGCCGGGCTCAAGGGCTAAGGGAGAAGAACGATGCAGTTCGACGCAACATTCTTCGCCCTGGTGGCGCTGATCATCTTCTTCGCCATCGCTGCCTATGCCGGCGCCTTCAAGAAGCTGGGCTCCGGCCTCGACAGCCGTGCGGACCGCATCCGCAAGGAACTCGACCACGCCACCCAGCTGCGCAAGGACGCCGAAGCGCTTCTCGCCGAATACAAGCAGAAGCGCCTCGACGCCGAGAAGGAAGCCGCCTCCATCATCTCCGCCGCCAAGGCCGATGCCGAGGAATATGCCTCCGAGACGCGCCGCAAGCTGACCGAATCGCTGGAGCGCCGCTCCAAGCAGGCCGAGCAGAAGATCGCCCAGGCGGAAGCCGCCGCGATCAAGGACGTGCGCAACGTGGCAACCGACCTTGCGATCGCCGCTTCGCACCACCTGGCCGCGGAAGCCGCGAAGGCTGGCAAGAGCGCAGACCTCATCGCCTCGTCGATCGCTGCGGTGAAGAACCGGCTGAACTGAGATTTCTCAGGACGCATTCAAAAGCCCGGCCTCACGGCCGGGCTTTTTTGTTTGGGCAGATGCCCATCGCGCGACCCATCCACCCTCGTTGCCGTCACCCCGGCATTCAGGAGTGTTGTGCGGCGATCCCGCGAGCGGACGACGGCGCAAGTATGCCACCGGTTGACACCCCGGCACCCGCCCGTTCTAAGCGAGTGCAGGAGGGCAAGGGCCATGATGAAACTCATTCGCACGACAGTCACCGGGGCGCTGGTCTTCCTGCTGCCGATCGGCATCATCGCCTTCTTCGCGGGCAAGATCATGACGACCGCGCAAAAGGTGGTGGAGCCGATCTCGGAGCATCTGCCGGTGGAGAGCGTGGCGGGAGTCAGTGCCACGATTCTGGTCGCCCTGTTCGGCATCATCGCCGTCAGCTTCATGGCCGGGCTCGTTGCGCAGAGCCGCGCCGCGCGCGGCGTGGTGGGCCAGATCGAGACGCATTTTCTCGGCCGCTTGCCGGTCTATGGCCTGCTCAAGTCGCTGAGCAACGACGTGATCACCCCCGGCGAACCGGCGGAGCACCCGGTGGTGCTGGTGCGCCTCGACGATGGCTGGCAGCTGGGCGTCCTGATGGGGCCTGCCGCGGAGGGCACCCACAGCGTGGTGTTCCTGATGGACTCGCCCACGCCCCAAACCGGCACGGTAATGATCGTGGAAGCGGAACGCGTGCACGCCGCGCATATTCCGCTGCCCAAGGCCATGGCCCTGCTGTCCGCACGCGGGTTTGGGCTGGGGGAGATGGTAAGGCTGCCGGCCTCGGCGCCCTAAAGCACCGCTGCACCCAGACAACACCCCCTCATTCACCTTGCCCCGGCTTGACCGGGGCATCCTTTCTGGTGGCCCGAAAAAAGGGACGCCCGGGTCAAGCCCGGGCGCGGTGAGGTGTGTGCGGGATGGCGGCAGGCGCGAGCGTTGCCCTACTCCGCCGCCTCCATGTAATTCGCCATGGGCGGGCAAGTGCAGACGAGGTTGCGGTCGCCGAAGACGTTGTCCACCCGCGCCACCGGCGGCCAGTACTTGTCGTTCGGATAGCCCTTCAAGGGGAAGAAGGCCTTCTCCTTCGAATAGGGGTGCTTCCAGTCGCCCAGCAGCAGGCGGTGGGTGTGGGGCGCGTTCTTCAGCACGTTGTCCAGCCTGTCGGCCTTGCCCTCCTCCACCTCGGCGATCTCCTTGCGGATTTCGATCATGGCATCGCAGAACCGGTCAAGCTCGCGCTTGGACTCGGATTCCGTCGGCTCGATCATCAGCGTGTCGGGCACCGGGAAGGACATGGTGGGCGCGTGGAAGCCATAGTCGACGA
>JBEARP010000104.1:0-6070 GCA_041163105.1 Pseudomonadota bacterium | reverse complement strand
CTCCTGCTCGCTGGCGGCGGAACGTTCCTCAGCGCGCCTGGTGAGGATTTCATAAGCCGACTCGCGGTCTTCCGCTTCCTCGTAGGAGCCATAGACCGGCGAGTTCTTGATGATCTTCTGGCGCTCGTCCAGCGGTATCGGCCCCATGCGGGAGGACGGCGGGCGCACCATGGTGCGCTCCACCATGGTGGGCACGCCCTTGAGGTCCAGCACGGAAACCAGCGCCTCGCCCTTGCCCAGCTGGGTGATCGCCTCCTCCGTCTTGAAGGCGGGGTTTGGCCGGAAGGTGGAAGCTGCCGTTGACACCGCCTTGGCCTCACGCGGCGTATAGGCGCGCAGCGCATGCTGCACGCGGTTGCCCATCTGGGCCAGCACGCTCTCGGGCACGTCCAGCGGGTTCTGCGTCACGAAATAGATGCCGATGCCCTTGGAGCGGATCAGCTTCACCGTCTGCTCGATCTTCTGCACCAGCCCGGGAGGGGCCTCGGAGAACAGGAGATGCGCCTCGTCGAAGAAGAACACCATCTTCGGCTTCTCGGGGTCGCCCACTTCCGGCATGCGCTCGAAGAGTTCGGACATCATCCACAGGAGGAACGTCGCATAGAGCTGCGGCGAGTTGATGAGCTTGTCGGCGGCCAGGACGTTCATGTAGCCCTTGCCGGCAGGCGTGGTGCGCATGAAGTCATGGATGTCGAGCGCAGGCTCGCCGAAGAAATGGTTGCCGCCCTGCTCCTCCAGCACCACGAGGCGGCGCTGGATGGCCCCGATGGTGGGCGCTGCAAGGTTGCCGTATTCGGTGGTGAGTTCCTTGCCGCGATCGCCCAAATCTTTCAGCAGCGCGCGCAGGTCCTTGAGGTCGAGAAGGGCGAGACCCTCCTTGTCGGCCAGCTTGAAGGCGATGTTGAGGGCCCCTTCCTGGGCATCCGTCAGCCCCATGAGGCGCGACAGCATGAGCGGACCCATGTCCGAAATGGTGGTGCGGATGGGGTGGCCCTGTTGGCCGAAAAGGTCCCAGAAGATCGTTGGGATCGCCTCGAAGCCATAGTCGTCGAAGCCCATGGACTTGGCGCGCTCGATCAGGGCCTCCTTCGGCTCGCCTTCCATGGAGATGCCGGAAAGGTCACCCTTCACGTCCGCCGCGAAGACCGGCACGCCCGCATCGCAGAAGCCTTCGGCCAGGATCTGCAGCGTCACCGTCTTGCCGGTGCCGGTGGCGCCGGTGACGAGGCCGTGGCGGTTGGCCATGGCGAGGAACAGGTCCTCGCGCTTGGCGCTCTGGCCGATGAAAACCGTGGAGTCGGACATGGCTCGGGGAACCCTTGATCATTCGCTTTCGAGACCCCTTTCTTGCTATAAGCAGCCGGGTTTCGCAATGCGCAGGGCAGGAATCGAGAGAATGCAGGAATTGATCGATCGTATCGTGGCGGCCAGCGGGCTTTCGCCCGACAAGGCCGAAAAGGGCCTCGGCATCATGCTGAACCTCATCAAGACCCAGGGGAACCAGAACAAGGTGCAGGAGCTGTTCGACAAGCTGCCGGGTGCCGAGGCGCTTGCCCGCGGCCAGGGTGGCGACGGGGCCGGCTACGGTGGCGGCGGGCTGCTTGGCATGCTGGCGGGCGGCATGATGGGTGGTCCCCTGGCCGCCATCTCGAAGCTTTCCGCAGCAGGCCTTTCCATGGACCAGATCAAGGCCCTGGGCACCGCCACGGTGGACTATGCCAAGGAGAAGGCGGGCCCACAGCTGGTGAAGGAAGTCGCGGGCTCCATTCCGGGGCTTTCCGGCTACGTCTGATGCGTCGCGATTAGACCAAGGGCGGTTTGCGGCGGCCCCCTGTCTTCGCTAGTGTTTTCGCAGTTGCAAAAGACTGGGTTTGACATGAGTGATCTGAAGCTGGCCTCCGCGTTTCCGGCGCTTGGCCGGAATGACTGGATGAAGCGCGTCGAGGCGGTGCTGAAAGGCGCCTCCTTCGAGGACAAGCTGGTCCATAGCTCAGCCGACGGAATCAGGCTCGAACCGCTTTATGGCCAGCTGGCCGGCCCCCGCGCAGCGCGGGCCGCGCAAGTGCCGTGGACCCTTCATCAGCGCGTTGACCACCCGGACGCGGCTCGCGCCAATGAACTGGCGCTCGACGACCTCGGCAATGGTGCGACCGGCCTGGTGCTGGTGACGAAGGACGGCGCTACGGCCCGCGGCTATGGAATCGATCCCGCCCGCCTCGCCAGAGTGCTGCAGGGCGTGCACCTTCATGCCGTGGCGCTTCGCGTCGAGGGCAGTGCCTCCATGGCGCTGGCCGAACTGATCGCCACGCAGCCCATCGACCCCGAGCGCCTCAACGTCTCCTTCGCGCTCACCAATCCCGCCGATGCGGCAGAGCTCGCCCGGCGCGGTTACACCGGCCCCTACATGGAGGCCGACGGCCGCAGCTGGCATGAACAGGGCGCCACGGACGCACAGGAGCTGGGCGCCACGCTGGCGACCGCCGTGGCCACCCTGCGCTCGCTCGAAACACTGAACGACGTCCACCTCGTGCGCTCCGTCGGCATCACGCTGGCGGCGAACCAGGACATGTTCGCAACGCTTGCCAAGTTCCGGGCCATCCGGCTGCTGTGGCGGCGTGTGCTGCAGGCGGCGGGCTTGCCCGATGCGCCATTGCGCCTTCATGCCGAAACCTCATGGCGGATGATGGCGGTGAAGGACCCGCACACCAACATCCTGCGCGCCACGACCGCCGTGTTCGGCGCAGGGCTGGGTGGGGCTGACTCGATGACGGTGCTGCCCTTCTCGCTGGCGCAAGGCCTGCCCAATGCCTTCGCCCGTCGCGTGGCGCGCAACGTGCAGAACGTGCTGGCCGAGGAATCGAACCTGTGGCGCGTCGCCGACCCGGCGCTGGGTGCGGGCTACATCGAGACCTATACCCAAGGCCTGTGCGACGCTGCGTGGAAAGTGTTCCAGGCGGCAGAGGCGGGCGACTGGCCAGCGCCCAACCCCTCGTCCACGGCAGGCCTGCCCGTCATTGGCACGACCGCCTATCCGCTGAAGCAGGAATTTGCCCCCGAGACGGAGGCCCTATCATGAGCCGCATCCCGAACTTCTCGAAGATCGCGCTCGAAACCTCATCCGTCGACGGCTGCGCTGCGCAGGACTGGCTCACCCCCGAAGGCCTGCACGTCAAGTGTGCCTACGGCCCCGAGGACATGAGGGGCATCGACTTCCTGAACACGTGGCCGGGTGCATTGCCCTATCTGCGCGGCCCCTACCCCACCATGTACACGACGCAGCCCTGGACGATCCGACAGTATGCGGGCTTCTCCACGGCGGAGGATTCCAATGCCTTCTACCGCCGCAACCTGGCGGCCGGGCAGATGGGCCTGTCCATCGCCTTCGACCTCGCCACGCATCGCGGCTACGACTCGGACCACCCGCGCGTGGCGGGCGACGTCGGCATGGCGGGCGTGGCCATCGACTCGATCTACGACATGCGCACGCTGTTCGATGGCATTCCGCTCGACCAGATGACGGTGTCGATGACCATGAACGGCGCGGTGCTGCCGATCATGGCGCTCTACATCGTGGCGGGCGAGGAACAGGGTGTGCCGCCGGAGAAGCTCGCGGGCACCATCCAGAACGACATCCTCAAGGAGTTCATGGTCCGCAACACCTTCATCTATCCGCCACCGGCATCGATGAAGATCGTCTCCGACATCTTCCGCTACACATCCGAGAAGATGCCGAAGTTCAACTCCATCTCGATTTCCGGCTACCACATGCAGGAAGCCGGAGCGACGGCGGACCTCGAACTGGCCTACACGCTGGCCGACGGCCTGGAATATGCCAAGGCCGGGGTGGACGCCGGCATGCCCATAGACACGTTCGCACCAAGGCTCTCCTTCTTCTGGGCCATCGGCATGAACTTCTTCATGGAAGTCGCCAAGATGCGTGCGGCGCGCATGATCTGGGCCAAGCTCATCAAGCGCTTCGACCCCAAGGACGAGCGCTCGCTCAACCTGCGCACCCATTGCCAGACGTCCGGCTGGAGCCTCGCCGCGCAGGACGTGTTCAACAACGTGACGCGCACCTGCATCGAGGCGATGGCCGCCACGCAAGGCGGCACGCAATCGCTGCATACGAACTCGCTCGATGAAGCTCTCGCGCTGCCCACCGACTTTTCGGCCCGCATCGCGCGCAACACGCAGCTCTTCCTGCAGCAGGAGGCCGGAACCTGCAAAGTCATTGATCCGTGGGGCGGCAGCTACTTCGTCGAGCGCCTCACCATGGACCTCGCGCAGAAGGCCTGGAAGCACATCGAGGAGATCGAGGCGATGGGCGGCATGGCCAAGGCCATCGAAGCCGGCATCCCGAAATCACGCATCGAGGAAGCCGCCGCAAGGACGCAGGCCCGCATCGACACCGGCGAGCAGGCGGTGATCGGCGTCAACAAATACCAGGTCGAAGGTGACGCCAAGATCGACATCCTGAAGGTCGACAATTCCGCCGTGCGCGCTGCCCAGATCGAAAAGCTGCAGCGCCTCAGGGCCGAGCGCAACGAGAGTGAAACACAGGGTTATCTTGCAAAGCTCACCGAGGTCGCGCGCACGGGTGAAGGCAACCTGCTCGCAGCCGCCGTCGATGCTGCACGCGCCAAGGCGACGGTGGGTGAAATCTCGCTGGCCCTCGAGAAGGTGTTCAAGCGTCACACCCCGGCGATCCGCGCCATGAAGGGCGTCTATGCCGCCACGCCACGCGACAAGCACAAGATCGAGCGTGCCCAGCATGCCGTGGCGGCCTTCAAGGAGACGGACGGACGCGCGCCGAAGCTCCTCGTCGCCAAGGTCGGCCAGGACGGCCATGACCGTGGCCAGAAGGTAATCGCCTCCGCCTTCACCGACATGGGTTTCGACGTGGTGATCGGCCCGCTGTTCGCCACGCCGGAAGAGGTGGCGGAGCAGGCGGTAAAGGAGAAGGCCCACGCGGTGGGCGTTTCCACGCTGACCGCCGGGCACCTCACGCTTGTGCCGCTGCTCAAGGCCGCGCTCGACAAGGCGGGCCGCTCCGACATCATGATCGTGGTCGGTGGCGTGATCCCGCCGGAGGACGTGCAGACGCTGATCGACATGGGTGCTGCCGCCGTATTCCCGCCCGGCACCGTGATCCCCGACGCGGCGCTGGCCCTGCTTGAGCGGCTGAACCAGAAGCTCGGCTACGCCCAGCGCGCGGCGGAGTAGATCAGAACTTCACCTTCGCCATCGTCGCCCGGTGGTCGCTGGGCCACGGCGTCACCACGATGTCGGCTTCCGGTGCCTTCTCTCCGACGATGCCGGCGGAGATCACCTGCAGGTTCTTGGCACGGGCGAGCGCGAAGTCGATGCGGTCATGGTGGTCATCCTTGGCGGTTGGCTCGCTGGTGGGCGTCCATGTCATGCCGGGCTTTGTGCCCGCATCCGGATAGATGGCGCGGAAGGTGTCGACGAAGCCCTTGTCCTCGATCGCCTTGACCGTCGGGAACGGCACGACCAGCGGCTGCAGCCCGGCCTTCACGGCGGACTCGGTCCAGTCGCGGTGCGAGGGTTCGTTGAAGTCGCCGAACACGAAGGCGGCGTCCGCCTCGCCCGCTGCCGCCATGTCATCGAACAGCAGCTTGAGGGCGGAGCCGCGCGTGGCCTCGGCCGCCTTCACCGCCTCGTCCGCCGTCTTCAGGAAGGGCGCATCGCCATATTCGATGTCGAGCAGCTGGTAAGGCTGATAGGGCGAGTCATCGAGGTGGATGTTGAACACCTGCACTTTGCGGCCATCGACCATGATCTCGACGCCCGTGTCGTTGGGCGTAGCCTTGCCGATGGGATAGCGGCTCAAGATTGCGTTGGCCCACAGCGCGTCGTTCTGCTTGGTCTGGTCATAGTAGTGGTAGCCAAGCGCCGCAGCGAGCTTGGGGGCAACGCTGTCGCCCACCGGCGGGCAGACGTCGGCGGTGCAGGGATCGCTCTCCAGCCGCGTTTCCTGAATGCCGATGATGTCGGGGTTCACGGCCTTGATGACGGCCACCGTCTCGTCAACCGGCTTCTGTTCATTGGC
>JBEARP010000103.1:0-4943 GCA_041163105.1 Pseudomonadota bacterium | reverse complement strand
GTTATGCGCCGAAAGGTGCTGTGACACCCGTGGGCGAACTCGGAGGACTCGCCCGCGCGGCCACCCTGTGCAACGACGCTGCGCTTCATTGCCGCGACGGGCAGTGGTTGGCCGAGGGTGACCCGATGGAGGGCGCGCTGCTGGCCTTTGCGGGCAAGGTGGGCGGCGATCACAAGGGCCAGCGGCTCGATTCCATTCCCTTCGACAGTCGCCACCGGTTCATGGCCGTGTTGAGCCAAGGGCTGGAATGCCGCGTGATCCAAGTGAAGGGCGCACCGGAGCGGGTGCTGCGGATGTGCAGGGGCATCGACCTTCAGTACTGGCACGACAGGGCGGAGGCGTTGGCCCGGCGTGGTCTCCGGGTTCTGGCCCTTGCTGAGCGCGCGGAGGAGGGCACGCGCATCGACGCTGGTTCTTTGGACGGCACGCTCACGTTCCTCGGCCTCGTCGGGCTCATCGATCCGCCGCGAGCTGAGGCGATTGCCGCAGTGGAGGAATGCCGCGCGGCGGGCATCCGGGTGAAAATGATTACCGGCGATCACGCCGGGACAGCCGCTGCCATCGCTCAGCAGATCGGCCTTGCCAATTCCCAGCGTGTGCTAACCGGCGCAGATCTTGACAGGCTTGACGACGCGCAGCTTCAACTCGAGGCTGTATCGGTCGATATCTTTGCCCGCACCAGCCCTGAGCACAAGCTGCGGCTGGTCACCGCCTTGCAGGCGAATGGACTGTCAGTAGCCATGACCGGCGACGGTGTAAATGACGCACCCGCACTGAAGCGCGCTGACGCCGGCATCGCCATGGGGCTGAAAGGCTCCGAAGCGGCCAAGGAAGCGGCCGACCTCGTGCTGGCTGACGACAACTTCGCCTCAATTGCCGCTGCCGTGCGCGAGGGACGGACGGTCTACGACAATCTCAAGAAGGTCATCAGCTGGACGCTCCCAACGAATGCCGGAGAGTCCTTGACGATCGTTCTTGCCTTGCTGTTGGGCCTTGCCCTGCCGGTGACGGCGGTCCAGATCCTGTGGATCAACCTCATCACCGGCATCACGCTGGGTGTGGCGCTGGCCTTCGAGCCGACGGAGGCCGGCACCATGGCAAGACCTCCGCGCCGCCGTGACGCACCGATCCTCTCGGCCCAGCTGATCTGGCACGTGCTGCTTGTGGCGCTGCTGTTTCTCGCGGCGGTCTTTGGCGTGTTCACCTATGCGATCGACAAGGGCCATTCTCTGGCGCTGGCGCAGACCTTGGCGATGAATACGCTGGTGGTGCTGGAGATTTTCCACCTGTTCTTCATCCGAAACATTCACGGATCCTCGCTCACCTGGGCGGCGGTGCGCGGCACGAAGGTGGTATGGGTGGTGGTTCTCGTCATCACAGTTGCGCAGTTCGCCGTCACATATGTTCCGGCGTTACAGCTGCTACTCGGAACAGTGTCTGTACCCTTCTGGGACGGAGTGTTGATCGTCGCCACCGGAGCGGTGTTCTTCCTTATCATCGAGATCGAGAAGCAGATCAGGCTTGGGCTGACCAGTTCATAAGATAGAACTGTCTTGAGCGGAATCCGATCAGTCTGCATCGTGTCCAACTGCGGCAAAGTCGCTTCGGCGGCCGATAGATCCAAGTGCAGTAGACAATCCAACGATAGATGGTCGAGGCCTTCGCCGTATTGCTCTCCGTGCGGATATTTCTGGCCCCAAAATCAACTCGATGACGGTTTTACTTTACAAGTACGCACTCGGAATACCGACCCTTTCGGGTTCTTCACAGCGACGATGCTAAACTCACTCATAATTTGGGCGATGCCGTACAAGGGGCATGTGCCTGCTCCGTATTTGAGGACCGTCTGGCTGACGTAGTAGCGGTAGAGCCGGTCGCCCTTGCGGGTGTGGGTGGGCGAGAAGGCGGCGCCGTCCTCTCCGTAGAGCAGGCCCTTGAGCAAGGCAGGGGTCGACGCCCGGGTGTTATTGGCGCGGAGGCGTGGGATTTCCTGAATGATGGAATGCACCCTGTCCCAGGTCATCTGGTCGATCAGACGCTTGTGCTCGCCGGCGTAGCCTGTGACTGATACGAAAGTGACGTTGTTGCGGTCGAACACCTCGACCAACTTCGAGAAATACATCAGCGAGCGTGACAGGCGGTCGATCTTGTAGACCACTACAACATCGACGCGTCCGTCCTCGATAGAGGAGCCGCTAGAGGGCAGGTCAATACGGAGCGAAGCGGCTCTGCTTTTTTTGCGAGAGGTATTCAAACGGTAACACTTCAGTCTCGCCTGATTTCCGGGCGCTGTGAGCAACGCGCAGCAGGGCGTGGACGGAGATGGTTAGAACGACCGCCTTGAGCCGTGGAACAGCTCTTTGACCACCGACACTCTTCGAATGCTGCATAACGTAAAAGAGCGCTAGCACCAAACGTGTACGAGGAAGCAGCCGTGTTGCCGGCCCAGATTGCGTCTACGATCCGATTACTTCAGGTCATTCAACAATTTCGCACATGCTTGTGATACGCCCGGACTGACGTCTGTACTGCCCGGCATCATGGCCCAGCCGCCCTTTTCAATGAAGGTTGCCTGTTGGTACGTGCCGGCCTTCTTCAGCTCTACCATGTTCGTGGCGGCTTCCGCGCTGCTCTGAAACTGCTGGACACATATCGGTGCAATTGCGGCGACAACAGCACTCTTGGCGGTGGCGTCGGCCATCTTACTGGCGGAGCTCCCAAGCATCCAGCCACCCCAACTGAAGCCGACAACAAGTGTTGCAACAAAACCAACTGCCGCACCCTGAAGCAGCCGCGTGAGTGACTCTCCTTGAAGATACTGAGGCATAGCCATGTGATTGGTCTCCTGTCTCTCAGGGGAGGAGAATTCCTCGCCCACCAGGCACATCGCCATTGAAGCTGAAACAGGACAATTGTCCTGAAATCTGCGTGCTGGCTCGCCTTCCTTCAGACATTGCGCCTATTGGGAGGCAATAGATAGCAGATATGACTCTACCCACTGCCCGGTAGCGTTCGCGGAATCCGAAACGTTGGCTCCGATAGATACTGCCAGGGCAATCCATAACGTTAGGACGGACATGCGGTTGAAGCGCATCCCAAATCTGGAACACGCGCTCGGGAAACACGGCGCGGTTCGCGACATCATGAGAATACTTGGCGCTACCATTCCATCGAAAACGGCTTCATCACCTTTGCTCTGGTCAATCCAGCAGGGTGGCTTCCGGCCAGTATAGCTTCTACGATCTCCGGCGCCAGCAGCGTCATGCGCAGCACCCGGCTGATATAGGACGAGTTGATGTTCTCAGCCTCTGCAATTTCCTGGATGGTTGCGAAGTGGCCGGTCTCCAGCAGTTTCCGCCAGCGGAAGCCGCGAGCGAGGGCCTTTAGAAGGGCGCTATCGACCCGTGTCCGCGGAGCCGGTGCCGATGTCACGCCGTCCGGCGTGATCACGAGCGTCCGCCCGCCGCGCTTGCGGATGGCAAAAGGTACGGTGACGGTAACGGTCTGGTCGGTCATGCTGCCTTCTGGCCCTTGCTAGTCACGATGCCGACCTCCGCAACCATCTGCGCCAGTCCCTTGTCCCTGAATCGCAGCCTCAGTCCGTTGGTGCCGATGTCCACGCGCTCGATCAGCAACTGGATGATGCGTGCTTGCTCGGCGGGAAAGAGTTCGGCCCAGAGCGGATCAAGTACTGCCAGTACCTCCCTCACCTCGTCCTCTTGCAAGCCTTCACATTCCGGCTGCGCGGCGCGCCAACTCGCCACGACCACCTCCGGCGCGCTCAGCATGCCGCGAATCTGGTCAATGACAGCGGCCTCGATTTCCGCGGCGGGCACACGCGCTACTGGGCAATGTCCCGCGCCGTGCTTGAGGACGGTCTGGCTCACATAGTAGCGGTAGAGGCGTCCGCCCTTGCGGGTGTGGGTGGGTGAGAAGGCGGCGCCATCCTCACCGAAGAGCAGGCCCTTGAGCAGGGCGGGCGTCTCGGTACGGGTGTTGTTGGCGCGGAGACGTGGGCTTTCCTGCAGAATAACGTGAACACGATCCCAGGTCTTCTGGTCGATCAGGCGCTGGTGCTCGCCGGCGTACCCGGTGCCCTTGTGCACCGCTTCGCCGATGTAAACACGGTTGTTCAGTATCCGGTACAGGAAGTTCTTGCTCATGGTGTTGCCGCGAGGCGTGCGGATGCCCCGACGGGCTGCCTCTCGGGCCAGTTCCGTGGCTGAGCCGACTTCCAGGAAGCGGGAGAAGATCCATCGGACATTCCGCGCTTCCTCTTCATCGATCACGAGCTTCCGTTCTTTCGCCTTGTAGCCGTAGGGCGGGTTACCGCCCATGAAGATGCCCTTCATCCGGCTTGCCCTGACCTTGTCGCGGATGCGCTCCGCCGTCACTTCGCGTTCGAACTGGGCGAAGGACAGAAGAATATTGAGGGTCAGCCGCCCCATGGACGTGGTGGTGTTGAAACTCTGGGTGACGCTGACGAAAGTGACGTTATTCCGGTCGAACACCTCGACCAGCTTGGAAAAGTCCATCAACGAACGCGACAGGCGGTCGATCTTGTAGACCACCACAACGTCGACGAGTCCGTCGTCGATGTCGGACAGCAACCGCTGCAGGGCAGGACGCTCCAGCGTGCCGCCAGAAATGCCGCCATCGTCATACTGATCCCGGATCAGCGCCCAGCCCTCGGAACGCTGGCTGGTTATATAGGCATCGCAGGCCTCGCGCTGAGCGTCGAGGCTGTTGAACTCCTGCTCAAGCCCTTCCTCGGAAGACTTGCGGGTATAGACCGCGCAACGTAGTTTGCGGGTGGCAGGCTTGATCATGCCCGCCTCCCCGACTTGAGCCCAAAGAAGGCCAGCCCGTTCCACTGCGTTCCGGTGATGGCGCGGGCGATGGCTGAGAGAGACTTGTAGGGGCGGCCCTGATACTCGAAGTCG
>JBEARP010000102.1:0-10159 GCA_041163105.1 Pseudomonadota bacterium | reverse complement strand
AAGGCGGTGATCGACCCGGCGCACTACATCGTGGATGCCGCGTCTCGGCCCCCACGCGTGATGCTGCGCGGCTCGCGCCTGTGGCCAAGGCCCGGGCGTGCAGTGAACGGCATCGGCATCCGCGTCACGGCCGGTTTCGGCCCGCAGGGCGCCGACGTGCCGCAGCCGCTGCGCCGCGCCGTGCTGCTGCTGGTGGCACATTTCTATGCGCAGCGTGGTGAGGAGGCGGGTGGCGGGTTGCCGCCCGGCCTTGGCCCGCTGCTCGCGCCCTATCGCATGGTGCGGCTGTGAGCGGCGGGGGACTGGCGCTCCAGGAGGCGATGCGCGGGGCACTGCTGGCCGACGCCACGCTGCGGGCGTTGCTGGGCGGCGCTTACGTCTTCGATGAGGTGCCGCGCGGTGCGCCGCCGTCCTACGTCGAGTTCACCGCACTCGACACGCGCGACTGGAGCACCATGAGCGACAAGGGTTTCGAGCATGTCGTGTCGATCGTGGTGCGCACCAACAGCCGCAGCCGCAAGACGGCACAGGATGTTTCGGCAGCGGTTCAGGCCGTGCTGGACGGCGCGGTGCTGGCCGTTCCCGGCCACCGGCTGGTGAACCTTCGGCTGGCGTTCTGGAGCGTGATGAAGACCGGACAGAGCTACGGCGCGAGCCTGCGCTTCCGCGCTGCAACCGAACCTCTTTAGGAGAACAAGATGGGTGCACAAAAGGGACGTGACCTGCTGCTGAAGCTCGATGCGGGCGGCACGGGTAGCTTCGCCACGGTGGCGGGCCTGCGCAGCAATGCGATCAGCTTCAACGCGGGAACGGTGGACGTGACGCACCAGGAATCCGCCGGCCAGTGGCGCGAGCTGCTGGATGGAGCCGGGATCAGGTCGGCGGCGATCCGTGGCTCCGGCATCTTCAAGGATGCCGCGTCGGATGTGGCGATCCGCGGGCTGTTCTTTGCCGGGGCGATCGCCAACTGGCAGGTGGTGGTGCCGGACTTCGGCACGCTGACGGGGCCGTTCCAGATCGCCAGCCTCGAATTCGCAGGCCGCCACGACGGCGAGGTGACGTTTGATCTCGCACTCGAGTCGGCTGGCGAAATCTCTTTCGTGGCGGTGTGACATGGCGAATGCACACCGGGGCGAGATCGAAGCGGAGCTGTCAGGCCGCACATACGTTCTGTGCCTGACGCTGGGAGCACTCGCCGAACTCGAGCATGCCTATGGCGGCGAAGACCTGATCGCCATTGCCCAGCGCTTCGAGGCGGGAAAGATCGGGCCGACCGATGCGATCCGCGTCATTGGCGCGGGGCTGCGCGGCGGCGGCAACGCGATCAGCGATGAAGAGGTGGCGGGAATGACGGCCGAGGGCGGGGCGCAGGGTTTCTTGCGCATCGTCGTGCGGTTGTTGCGCGCCACTTTTGCGGGTGAGCCATGAGGTTTCCATGGCCTGAGATGATGGCGCTGGGGCTGGGCACGCTGCGCCTGTCCCCGCGTGACTTCTGGGCGGCAACGCCGCGCGAGATCGCGGCGGCATTTCCCGCCCGCCGGCGCAGCGTGCTGCCGCGCGGCGCCTTCGAACAGCTCCTTCAACAATTTCCGGATGAGACATGAACAATTCCCTCGACCAGATGAGCGGCCAGGCGGAAGCGCTGAAGGGCCAGCTCGAGGACATCGACAAGCTTGCCGAAAGCGTGGGCACCCGCATGGTGACCGCTTTCGCCAGCGCCGCCACACAGGGAAAGAACCTGTCAGACGTGCTGAAGGGCTTGGGACTGTCGCTCGCGCGCATGGCGCTGTCGGCGGCGCTGAAGCCACTGGGCGCGATGCTCGGCGGGTTGACCGGCGGGCTGATGAAGAACGCGGCCGGCAATGCCTTCTCCGGCGGGCAGGTGATCCCCTTCGCCGATGGCGGCATCGTCAACTCGCCCACGCTGTTCGCGATGCGCGGCGGCACCGGGCTGATGGGCGAGGCGGGACCGGAGGCGATCATGCCGCTGGCAAGGGGCGCCGACGGCAAGCTGGGCGTCAGGGGCGGCGGCGGGGTGAGTGTCACGGTGAACATCTCCACGCCCGATGCGGCAGGCTTCCAGCGCTCGCAATCCCAGGTCTCGGCGATGATCGCGCGGGCCGTGGCGCGCGGCCAGAGGAATTTGTGACATGGGCTTCGATGACGTGCGCTTTCCGCCGCAGATCTCGCGCGGCAGCACTGGTGGCCCTGAGCGCCGCACCGAGATCGTTGTGACGGGCTCGGGCGCTGAAGAGCGCAACAGCCGCTGGGCCGACTCGCGGCGGCGCTACAATGCAGGCTTCGGGGTGAAGTCGCTGGACGACATCCACCTTGTGGTCGCCTTTTTCGAGGAGCGGCGCGGGCGGTTGCATGGCTTCCGCTGGAAGGACCACCTCGACTTCACGTCCGGTCTGCCGGGTGCGGCGGTGACGGCGACCGACCAGGCGATCGGCACGGGCGATGGCACCGCCACGCGCTTCCAGCTGGTGAAGCGCTATGGCACGGGCCTGCGCGACTATCTGCGCAGCATCACCAAGCCGATCGCGGGCAGCGTGCGGATCGCGGTGAACGGGCAGGAGGTGACGGGCTTTACCCTCGATGCGCTGACCGGCGTGGTGACGCTCGCCGCAGCGCCTGTGCCGGGTGCCACGGTGACGGCAGGCTTCGCCTTCGACGTGCCGGTGCGCTTCGATACCGACGAGCTGCGGATCAACCTGGCGCAGTTCGCGGGCGGCGACATTCCAGACATTCCCATCGTGGAGATCCGCGCATGAGGGCGCTTCCACCAGGACTGCCCGAACACCTCGATGGCGGCGTGACCACGCTGTGCCACTGCTGGCGGCTGGCGCTGAACAGCGGCGAGGTGATGGGCTTCACCGACCATGACCGTGCGCTGTTCTTCGACGGCGTGACCTATGAGGCGGAGGCGGGCTTCGCGGCGACCGAGATCGACTCCTCGCTGGGGCTTTCAGTCGACAATCTCGATGCCGCCGGCGCCCTGTCATCGCCGCGGCTCAGCGAGGCGCGCCTTGCCGGAGGCGACTTCGACGCCGCCGCCGTGGAACTGTGGCGCGTCAACTGGCAGGACGTGTCGCAGCGCGTTCTGCTGAAGCGCGGCACCGTGGGCGAGGTGACGCGCGGGCGCGGGTTCTTCACCGCGGAGGTGCGCGGCCTGTCGCATGTGCTGAACCAGCCGCATGGACGGCTGTTCCAGTATGGCTGCGACGCGGTGCTGGGCGATGCCCGCTGCGGCGTGAACCTGGCCGACGCGGATTTCAGCGCCGAGGTGGCCGTCACCTCCTGCAGCGCGTTGCGGCGGCTTATGGTGAGCGGGGCGCAGGGCTTCGCGGCAGGCTTTTTCGCGCAGGGCACCTGGGCGTTCCTGAGCGGGCCCAATGCCGGGCGGCGGGGCCAGATCAAGTTTCACCGCGCGGGTGCGGGTGCCACCAGCATCGAACTGTGGCAGCCGCTGCCTTGCGCCGCCGAACAAGGCGACCGGCTGCTGCTGCGGGCGGGCTGCGACAAGCAGTTCGCCACCTGCCGCGCCAAGTTCGGCAACACCGCGCGCTTCCGCGGCTTCCCGCACATGCCGGGCGACGACTTCGTGATGGCCTATGCGGTGAAGCAGAAGAAATCGAAGGGACGGCGGACATGAGAGTGGCAGCGGACATCGTGGCCGCGGCGCGCGGCTGGATCGGCACGCCCTATCTGCACCAGGCGAGCCTGAAGGGCGTTGGCACTGATTGCCTGGGCCTGGTGCGCGGCGTGTGGCGCGAGGTGCTGGGCGATGAGCCCGAGGCACCACCTGCCTATGCGCCGGGCTGGGCCGAGACCGGCGGCAGCGAGACGCTGGCAATGGCGGCGCGGCGGCACCTCATTGAAATGCCGTGTACGGAGTATCGCGCCGGCGACGTGCTGCTGTTCCGCTGGCGGGCGGGCATGCCGGCCAAGCATGCCGGGATCGCGGTGTCGGCGCAGGCCATGGTTCATGCCCAGGAACAGGCCTCGGTGACCGAGGTGGCACTGTCGGCCTGGTGGCTGCGGCACCTGGCCTTCGTGTTCCGCTTTCCGGGGGTGCGCTGATGGCGACGGTTGTTCTGCAGGCGGCGGGTGCCGGGCTCGGCACCCTTCTGGGCGGGCCGCTCGGCGGCCTGCTGGGCCGGGCCATCGGTGCGGTGGCGGGCAGCTTCATCGACGGCAAGCTGTTCGGCGACGGCAAGACGCTGAAAGGCCCGCGCCTGTCCGACCTGCGGGTGATGGCGTCCTCCGAGGGAGCGCCTATTCCGCGCGTGTGGGGTCGCATGCGGGTGCCGGGGCAGGTGATCTGGGCCACCGACTTCATCGAGAAGAAGAAGACCGACGATGGCGGCGGCAAGGGCGGTGGCGGCGGCAAGGTGAAGACCTACAGCTATTTCGCCAATTTCGCCGTGGCACTGTGCGAGGGCGAGATCGACCGCATCGGGCGGGTGTGGGCGGATGGCAAGGAGTTTCCGCTTTCGGGGGTGACGGCGCGCCTGCACACCGGCAGCGAGACGCAAGCCGCCGACAGCCTGATCGCCGCCATCGAGGGCGCGGACAATGCACCCGCCTATCGTGGCCTCGCCTATGTGGTGTTCGAGCGGCTGCCACTGGCCAATTTCGGCAACCGCCTGCCGCAGCTGTCCTTCGAGGTGTTCCGCAGCGGCGGCGGCATGGAAGCCCATGTCAGGGCGGTGAGCATCATCCCCGGCTCCACCGAGTTCGGTTACGACACCGAGATCGTGACCCGGCAGGCTGATGAAGGCGTGACGCTGTCCGAAAACGCGCATGCCTCTGCCGAGCGGAGTGACTTCGACGTGTCGCTCGACCATTTGACCGCCACCTGCCGCAAGGTGGGCGCGGCCTCGCTGGTGGTGGCGTGGTTCGGCAATGACCTGCGCTGCGGCCAGTGCCAGATCAAGCCCGGTGTGGACGCGGCGGTGAAGGACACCGCACCCGAGGCCTGGCGCGTCAATGGCATTGGCCGCAGTTCGGCGCATCTGGTGAGCCGGAACGACGGTGGACCGGCCTTTGGCGGCACGCCGTCCGACTCCTCCGTCATCCGCGCCATCCGGGAACTGAAGGCGCGCAAGCTGAAGGTGATGTTCCACCCCTTCGTTTTGATGGACGTGGCGCCCGGCAACGGGCGGCCTGATCCGCATGGCGGGGCGGAACAGGCGGCCTATCCGTGGCGCGGGCGCATCACCGCGTCGGTTGCGCCGGGGCGGCCGGGCTCGCCCGACAAGACGGCGGCCTGCGCGGCCGAGATCGCAGCCTTCGTGGGGACGGCCGAAGCGCGGCACTTCACGGCGCGTGGCATGGCGGTGGACTACGCGGGCCCGGCCGAATGGAGCTTCCGCCGGATGATCCTGCACAACGCCAAACTCTGTGCGCTGGCGGGTGGCGTGGACGCCTTCCTGATTGGCAGCGAGATGGTGGGCATGACCACGCTGCGGCGGGACGGCAACGTGTTTCCGTTCGTTGCGGCATTGCAGGCGCTGGCCCGCGAGGTGAAGGCGCTGCTGCCGGATGCGCTCGTCTCCTATGGCGCGGACTGGACGGAGTATTCCGGCCACCAGCCGCAGGACGGCACGGGCGACGTGTTCTTTCACCTCGACCCGCTTTGGGCGATGCCTGAGGTGGGCTTCATCGGCATCGACAATTACATGCCGATGGCCGACTGGCGCGACGGCGACCAGCACGCCGACAGGCTGGCGGGCTGGCGCGCCATCCATGATCTTCGCTATCTCTCGTCCAACATCGCAGGCGGCGAGGGCTTCGACTGGTTCTACCGCAGCGAGGCTGACCGCGCGGCGCAGCGGCGGGCGCCGATCACCGATGGCGCCCATGGCAAGCCCTGGGTGTTCCGCCGCAAGGACCTGAAGGCCTGGTGGGGCAACCCGCACTACAATCGGCCCGGTGGAATCGAGGCGGCGGTACCGACCTCATGGCGGCCGCAGTCGAAGCCCATCTGGTTCACCGAGGCGGGCTGTGCCGCGGTGGACAAGGGCGCCAACGAGCCCAATGCCTTCATCGACGTGAAGTCGGGCGAATCCCGTCTGCCGCCGTTTTCGAGCGGGGCGCGCGACGAGCTGATGCAGGCGCGCTGCGTGGCGGCCCTCGACCAATACTGGTCCACGGCGGCGAACAATCCGCTGTCGCCCATCTATGGCAAGCGCATGGTGGATGCGGCGCGCATCTTCCTGTGGGCGTGGGACGCGCGGCCCTTTCCGCAGTTTCCGGCGCGAGACGACGTGTGGTCCGATGCGGTGAACCATGCGCGCGGGCACTGGCTGAACGGGCGCGCGGGCATGCTGCCGCTGGGCGTGCTGGTGGCCGAGGTGATGGCGGGCTACGGCCTCGACGCGGTGGATGTTTCTGCTGTCGACGGGCTGGTCTCCGGTTTCGTGATCGATCGGGTGATGTCGGGCCGCGACGCGCTGGAAGGGCTGATGACGGCGATGGGCCTCGATGCGGTGGAGAGTGGCGGCGCCTTGCGCGTGTTCATGCGCAGCCAGGCTGCGGCGACGGTGCTGCCACGCGATGCGCTGGCTGAGATTTCACCCGAGGCGCCGCTCTATCGCATCACCCGCGCGCAGGAGGCGGAGCTGCCGGCATCGGTCAAGCTCTCCTACATCGAGGCAGGGCTCGACTATCGCCTCGCCGTGGTGGAGGCGAAGCAGGAGGGCGGGTCCACCAGGCGCGACGGGCTCGTCGAGCTTGCCGCGGCGGTGGCGCAGGAGCAGGCGCAGCAGCGGGCACAGGTGGTGTTGCAGGAGGCGTGGTCAGCGCGCGAGAGCGTGGAGCTGGCCCTGCCGCCGTCATGCCTGGCACTCGAACCCGGTGACGTGCTGGTGCTGGAACTCGATGGCGCAAGCTATCCGCTGCGCATCGAGGAGATCACCGACGGCACGCTGCGGAAGATCCGTGGACGGAGCTTCGACGCAACGGTGCAGGAGCCGGCCGACGCGCCAGCGCGTGGTGCGGCGGCGGACACGGCGGTGATCTATGGCCCGCCCACGGTGCAGGTGATGGACCTTGCCATGGCCGAGGACACGGTGACGGCGCATGCGCCGTGGATCGCGGCCGCGGCCTCCCCCTGGCCGGGGGAACTCTCGCTCTACCGCCGGAAGGGTGTGGCGGCCTTCACCTTCGACCGCGAGATCGACACGGCGGCCAGCATGGGCACGCTGCTGGCGCCGCTGGCGGCGGGGCCACTGCATCATTTCGACCGTGGCAACCGGATTGCGGTGCGGCTTGGTTCGGGGGCGGTGTTCTCCAAGGCCGTGGACGAGATCATGCAGGGCGGCAACCTGGCGGCCATCGGTTCCATGGCGACCGGCTGGGAGATCATCCAGTTCGCCACCGCCGACCTTGTGGGGGCGCAGACATGGGAGCTGTCGCTGCTGCTGCGCGGTCAGTTCGGATCAGCCCCGGAGATGCGCGTGCTGCGCCCGGCGGGCGAGCGCTTCGTGCTGCTCGACGAGGCCGTGGTGCAGCCGGCTCTGACCCTTGCCGAGGCCGGTCTGGAGCAGACGTGGCGGCTGGGGCCGGCAGAATATGACCTGGGCCGGGCCCAGGCGGAGGTGACGCTGCGCAGCGCCATGCTGGGGCTCAGGCCGCTCTCGCCGGTGCGGTTGCGGGCCACGCGGCAAGGCGGCGACGTGCTGTTCCACTGGATCAGGCGGGCGCGCCTTGGCGGCGACAGCTGGGAGGCAAGCGAGGTGCCGCTGGCCGAAGAGCGCGAGGCCTATCGCGTGGAGGTGATGGCGGGCGGCGAAGTGCGGCGCAGCGTGACGCTGGGCGAGAGCCTGTGGCTCTACCGTGCTGCCGACATCGCCGCCGACTTCGGGCCCGGCACCACCACGTTCACGCTGCGCGTGGCGCAGATTTCAAACTCATTCGGCGCTGGCGCCGCATTGCAGGAGACCCTTCATGTCTGACACGCCCTTGCTGGGGCTGCCGCTTCTCAGCGCCGCACAGGCCCAGAAGCACGTGACGCACAACGAGGCGCTGTTGCTGCTCGATGCGATCATCCATCTCTCGGTCGTCTCGCGCGCTGTTGCAGGCCCGCCCGCGGCGGAGGATGGCGCGCGCTACCTGGTGGCGGCCTCACCCACCGGCGCATGGGCCGGGCAACCGGGCAAGGTGGCGCTGCTGCAGGGCGGGGGCTGGGTGTTCATCACCCCGCGCCGCGGCTGGCGGCTGTGGGTGGAGGATGAGGCGCGGCTCATCCTCTTCGATGGCACGCAATGGCGCGAGCCCTTCACCATCACGGAACTCGCCAACCTGGCGCGGCTCGGCGTCAATGCCACCGCCGACGACACCAACCGGCTGGCGGTGTCCTCCGCTGCAACGCTGTTCAGCCACGCCGGCAGCGACCACCGCTGCAAGCTGAACAAGAACGCCGCTGCGGATACCGCCGCGCTGCTGTTCCAGACCGGCTGGTCCGGCCGCGCCGAAATGGGCCTGACGGGCAGCGACGACTTTCGCATCAATGTGAGCGCTAACGGCGCCACCTGGAAGCCCGCGCTGGTGATCGACCGGGCAAGTGGCGCGGTGAGCCTGCCCAACACGCCGCAGACGGTGAGCCTGATCCATGCGCAGTCGCTCACCACCCAGGGGCCGGGCTTCGCGGCGGACAGCTATCTCGCGGGCTCCGCCATTGCCATTCCGGCGGGGCGGATGAAGCCCGGCACGCGCTATGGCCTGACCTTCGACGTGAGCAAGGCGGCGGCAGGCGTGGCGCCGCCCGTCATCACGCTGCGCTTCGGCGCGAGCGGTTCGCTGGCCGATGCAGCAATTGGCGCCATGACCTTCCTGCCGCAGACGGAGGCGCTGGACGAGGGGCTCTTCACCCTCGACGTGACGTTCCGCAGCACTGGCGCCACGGCGGTGGTGCAGGCGGTGGCGGGGTTGGCGCACACGCTGGCTTCTGCCGGGCTTGCCACCGGGGCGATGCCGGTGCGGCGGCTGACCTCGGCGGCCTTCGATGCGACGGCGGGCAACGCAATGATCGGGGTTTCGGTGAATGCTGGCGCGGCGGCGGCGTGGACCGTGTCGCTGGTGCAGGCACGGCTGGAGAACCTGGCATGACGAACATCGAGAGGGACGTGGGCGTTCTCGAGGCACGCATGCAGATGGTGGAGCAGGAGATCCACGCCATGCGGCAGGACCTGCGCGAAATCCGCGATGCGCTGGTGACGGCGCGCGGTGGCTGGAAGACGCTGACGCTGGTGATCGGCTTCTCGATCTCGCTCGGCGCCATGCTGTCACGCGCCATGCCGCTGCTGCTGTCCAACAGGCTCTAGGAGGCGAGCAATGCAGATGACGGAAGAAGGGCTGGCGCTGATCCGCCGCTTCGAAGGGTTCAGGGGGCGGGCCTACCGTTGCCCGGCGGGGGTGTGGACCATCGGCTATGGCCACACATCGCAGGCCGGGCCGCCGGTGGTGCGGCCGTGCATGGAGATCGGCGAGGTGGAGGCGCGGCGCATCCTGGCCCGCGACGTGGACCGCTTCGCACGCGAGGTGGCGCCGCTGCTGCGGCAGCCGGTGACGGACGCGCAGTTCTCGGCACTGGTGAGTTTCGCCTTCAATGTGGGGACGCGGGCGTTCCGCTCATCCTCGGTGCTCAAGGCGGTGAATGCCGGGCGCGTTGATGACGTGCCCGCGCGGCTGAAGCTGTGGGTGAAGGCGGGCGGCCGGGTGCTGCAGGGCCTCGAGCGACGGCGTGCGGCCGAGGCGGAGCTGTTCCTGTCAGACACCCCGCCGCGGGCCGGGCGCGGCGTGACGGGTGCGCCCAGAAGCGTGGCGGTGGAGCGTGAACTTGGCCGGGCCGGTGCCGTGCTGGGCGGCGGCGCTGCCGCGGCGGGTGCAGCCGGCGTGCTGCCGGACTGGATGGTGCTGCTGCTGGTGATCCTCGTCACCGGCGTGGGACTGTTCCTGCTGTGGCGCTGGCGCAGGCGTGCGGCGGCGGAGGTGGCGCGATGATCCCCGCAGCGATGGCCGCGCAGCTGGCGCTGGGCCTGGTGCAGGGCCCGCTGGCCAGTATTCTCGATGCCTATGTTTCGGACGTGGAACTGAAGCGCAAGCTTGCCGCCGAGATTGAAAAGCAGACCCTGGGCTATCTCACCCGCACGGC